>CAZLEO010000155.1:0-22582 GCA_964558555.1 uncultured Rickettsiales bacterium
GACTCGGTGCCTCCAGCCACGTCTCGAGCGCCTCGTGGAGCTGCTCGGCTGCCTGGGCGTCGAGTGTCGGGCCCTTGTGACCCACCTGCCCGGTGGCCTTGTGGAGCAACCGGCTCTCGCCCACGTCGTCGATCGAGACCAACGCCAGTACCCCCCTGATGTTCGACGCCTTGTAGTACGTGCTCGGTCGAAGCGTGATGGCGTCGTAGGTCGCCGGATCCCGTTCCGATGGCACCTCGACTCCGTCCATGTGACAGTCGAGACAGCCGTGGTCGGCGAGGGCCGCCTGGAATCCGTCGAAACCCGGTTTCAGGCGCGACACGTCCTGGTCCGAAGGTGTCGCGAGTTCGGTCCGCACCCGGCTGATGTCGACCAACTCCGGATACGTACTCACGACGGTCTCCGCCGCCCGGAGGAACACGTCCGCCTCGGCCTGCAGCTCGGCCTGGCTCGCGCCCTGCTCACCGGCAGCAGAGGCCTCCCTGTCGAGATGGAGGTGCTGACCGAGCAGCCTCTTGCAGATGCCCTCGTGGCTTCGGTCGTGGCACAACAGGCAGGATCCGATCCCGAATCCCCCTTGATCGACCGGAACGACGACGTCGGCCATCGTGATCTTGGCCGCGGGGTAGTCCTGGCGGAAGGTCTTCTTGGCCGCCTCGCGTACCGACGCATAGAAGAGGACGTGATCGAATCCGCCCTCGAACTCGTGGGTCGGGTTGAGACGTCCGTACGCCCATCGGACGTTGGGGCGCAGTTCCTCCGGCACCATCTCCAGCGAGAGGTTGGGGTCCGGGGTTCCGACCAGCGCAAAGTCGATGTGCTCGCGAAGGGCGTCGCAGGCGAGCTGGTAGTTCGGCTGCTCGCCAAGGGGCTTGCCCTCGATCACCTCCACGGCCGCCAGCCACGGATTGATCACGTCGGTTCCCAGCGCCCCGAAGATGGCGATCTCGTCGCCGGAGGCCGGATCGGTCACCCGGCGCACGGGAGCCGTTTCCGCGGCGAGGAAATCGACGAAGGTCGTCAGGCCGTTCTCTCCGAGCAACGTGTGGAACTCGCTGATCGTCTCCGCATCAGCCTTCCCGCCGCGGTGCTGCACCCACTCCTCGAAGACCTCTGCCAGGAGTTCGTTGCGGGCTCTCTTGGTGTCCTCGAACAGCGGCTTCTCGAGGCGAGCGGCTTCGACGATTCGGGCCACGATCCGGTCGCGCTCGGGGTCGTCAGCCACTGCGGTCGAACCGGTGGTCTCCCCGGCCGGCCGACAGCAGGAGACGACGACACCGAAGCCGAGCACGAGGACAACCCGAACCGCTGACCAGATTCGTTCACGCATGATCTACTCCTTCGTCTCGACGCAAAGATAGTACGTCCGGTCACCCGGCTCCATCACCGGCAATCCAGAGTGGACAGGACGCGGCCCCCGCGTCGGCACGATGGTTCCCCGACGCGGCCTCTGCGATACTCTAGCCTCCCAAGGAGGTGACGATGGCGAAGCGTGACGAGCGGGGCTGGACCGGATTCATCGTGGTGGGCGTGGTGGGTTTCGGCATCGCTGTCTACTTCGGCTACTCCACGGTCCCGGTGGCCCATGAGACGCGGAAGTCGGCCGATGAAGCCGCGGCGGAAGATCGGCTGGAGCAGGAGGAAGCGGCTGCGAGCGAGGCGGCCAAGGAGGAGATGGACGCGGCTCTGCTGGCCCGCTCGGCCGAGCTGGAGGGGGAGATCGGCGGGATCGAGGTGCTGGTCCGGACCTACGAGGAACAGCTGTTCGGTCAGCCCCTGGCGTGGCCCGGGCAAGTACGCCATGAGCTGTCCTCGTCGGGATTCCGCGACCAGGTGGAGAGGGCACTCGGGGAGTGCGATCCCGACGTCGATCTGATCGATATCGACTGCAGCGAGCCGCCTTGCCTGGCCCTGCTTCGCATCCGCAGCGAGGACTGGCGCACCCAGCTGGTCACCCAGTGCGCTCCCTGGTCCGATCCCTTCGGCACGGAGACCAGCGGGATCTCGTTTTCCGTCACCTGTACCGACGGCAGCACGGAGCAGGCCGAGATGATCGGCGCTCCACTACAAAAGGTGTTTGGAGGGACAGCCGAAGAGCACGCCGAGGCGATGGCCACGCGTCTTCAAGCTCGCAAGCTGAGGCCACAGCTGGACTGGGTCTGTGCCGGGGAGGAGAAGTAGCGATGGATACCTCGAATGTGCGCTACGGCATCGTCATCCTGAGCATCATCCTCGGCGTCGGCTTCGCCATCGGCCGCCTCGTGGCACCCGAGCGGGAGGCCGAGGAAGGACCGGCCGGCGACGCGGGCGCCTCGCAGGACAAGACGGTGGCCACCCCCTCCTTTCTGCAACAGCGCGTGACCTCCCTCGAAGAGGATCTGGCCCGGCAGCAGCAACACAAGGCGGTCCTCGCGCGCGAGATCTACGGCGATCCGCTCGCCTGGCCCGAGACCTTACCCGAGCGGTACCGGACCACGATCTTCGAAGAGAATGTCCGATCGGCGGTGACGGCGTGCGCCGCGGGCGTCGAGATCGCCGGCTTCGAGTGCGACGAGCCCCCCTGCCTGGCGATGTTCCGCGGCGGCGAGGAGGGGTGGTGGGAGGAGCTGGTGCATTCGTGCCCCGGCTGGATCGGCGTCTACGGTAGCGACACCAGCGTCATCGATGGATGGGTGAACTGCCAGGGAGGCAGGACCGAACGCTACGCCATCCTCGGCCCGGTTGCCCCGGACCTGACCGGCGAGGGGCCGGAGGCCCGGCAGAGATGGGAGCTGCGCTGGAGGCAGCGGGCAGGAGAGATCAAGGCCGCCTGGAGCTGCTCCACGGAGACAGCGGACACCGGGAACTGAGCCACATCACCAACGCACGAGGAGACCAACCCATGTCGTGGACCCGGATTCTGGCGGCAAGCTGTGTACTGTCCGTGCTGTTCCTCCCCGCGTGCAACCGCGCCGAGAAGGAGCGCGAGGCCCTGCGGGCCGACCTCGACGCCGAGTTCGAGGCGGACATGGCCAAGACCATCGAGCAGGCCGAGGCCCTCACGATCAAGATCGAGGACCTGATGCACTTGCACGAGCAGTCGGACAAGCGGCACGCCGAGCTCGACGCGCTGCTGGAGGGGATCGACCTGGAGGAGGAGGACGCCGCGCTCCAGGTCAAGCACGCCGAGTGGGAGAAGAAGCACGAGGGGCTCGTCGAGGACGCGCGCCACCAGATCGAGCGCTTCGAGGCGACCCGCGAACGCCACGAGGTCGCCGAGGCCTCCCACGCGGACGTCCCCCTGGACGAGATCCGCGAGGAGCACGAACAGTTCGAGCGGGAGCTGGAGTACTTCGAGGGCAAGCTCTCCCAGATGAACCAAGACCTGGAGGCGGCTGCCAGCGAGATGGCCGTCATCGAGACGGAGCACGAGGCCCTGAAGGCCAAGTACGGTCCGGCGAGGCCGTAGTCGATCGATGGGCGAGCAGGGAAGACGGACTGCGCTGGTGACCGGCGCGTCGGCCGGACTCGGCGCCGCATTCGCCCGCGAGCTTGCGGCGCGCGGGCACGACCTGGTGCTGACCGCGCGGCGGCGAGACAGGCTCGAGGAGCTGGCCGCCGAGCTGGGAGAGGCGCACGGCGCGACGTCGCTGGTGGTCCCCGCCGACCTGACGAGCCCGTCGGCGGTGGCCGAGATCGTCGCGGCCGTGGACGGCGCCGGCGTGGCCGTGGACGTGCTGATCAACAACGCCGGCTACGGCATGGCCGGGTCTTACCTGGAAGCCGACTGGCGAGAGCACGCGGACTTCATCCAGGTGATGGTGGTGGCCGTGGCTCAGATGACCCGCGCGATGCTGCCGGGCATGGTCGAGCGTGGGTTCGGCCGCGTGGTCTCGGTGTCGTCCCTGGCGGGCCTGGTCCCGGCGCCGCCGAGCCACACCCTGTACTCACCGGCCAAATCGTTCCTGATCAAGATGACCGAGGCGCTGGCGTCGGAGACGGCCGGCAGCGGCGTCCACCTGAGCGTGACCTGCCCCGGCTTCACCTACACCGAGTTCCACGACGTGGTGGGCAACCGCGACCAGGTCAGCGAGCTGGGTAGCCACATGTGGATGCAGGCCGACGACGTGGCGCGCGGCGCCCTCGACGCCGTCGACCGTGGGCAGGTCCTGCACGTGCCGGGGGCCTGGAACAAGGGCGTGGCTACCCTGACGAAGCTGCTGCCCCACGCGCTGAGCCACGGGCTTTCGGCTTCGCAGGGAAGGAAGATGCGCAAGCAGGAGAGGTGATTCGACGGCCTCTACTTCAGCCCGAGCTCGCCGCCGATCTTGCGCACCAGCACCGGATCGACCTCGCCCTTGTGCTGCTTCATCACCATGCCGATGAACTGACCCAGGGCGCGGGCGTTGGCGGCGATGGGCTCGACCAGGGCGCGGGTGGCGGCCTCGTCGAGCAGCTGGGGTAGGTAAGGACCCAGCAGGGCGATCTCGCGGCGGTACCCCTCGACGACGGGGCCCGTCTTCATCTGCTCCACGGCCTGCTTGAGACCCTTGACGTGGCTCGCGATCAGCGCGCGCTCGGACTCCTCGGTCCATCCGTCGAAGCGCGCGGTCTTCTCCGCCTCGCCGAACCTGCCGAGGATGCTCGACAGGGACAGGCGCGTCTCCTTGTCGCCGGCCTTGAGGGCTTCCTTGGAACGGCTCCTGAGTTCGTCCTGGATCATGGGACACCTCCCGCCGAGGGAGTATAACGACGTGCTGGGCTGAGATCCCCGATTCCGGACGGCGATCAGCCGCCGAAGATCTTGGGGTCGTCCCGACCCGGGACCACGATGCGCGAGGCCTCCTGGCGGCGCATCTCCTCGGCCTGCTTGATCAGGTCCTGCACGGCCCCCTCCATGGCGGCCGGGAAATTGTCCATGGCCTCGCTGAGGCTCGCGGCAGGGATCTCGGCCTGGATCGGCAGGGGCCCCTGGGGCGACATGACCTGGGTCGTGCCGACGTAGATGTGGGGACGGCCGGGATCGGGGGAGCCGTCGTCCTTGATGGGGATCAGCATCCGGATGGTGGCGGCGCGCAGATCGGTCACCACGTCCTCGCGGTAGAGGTTGGTGCGGTCCACCTTCATCTGATCGATGAGCTGTTTCATGTCGTCGTTCATGGGATCTCCTGTTCACGGGCTTCGCCCGGGCGGAGTCTGGCCACTGGGCCGTCAAACCGCAAGGGGCAATCGTGCGGCGGGGGTCAGCGCTGCTTCTTGAGCGCCTTGAGGGCCTTCTTGGCCGTGCCGGACCTGGGATCTTCCGCCAGCGCGGCCTCGGCGTGGGCGATGGCAGCCTCGATATCGCCGTCCTCCTCGTCCATCTCGGCGAGCTGGAGGAGGGTGATGACGCGGTAGCGCAGCGGCACTGCGGTCTCGTCGAGGTACAGCTGGTACTGCCGCCGGGCTTCAGCGCGGTCCTTCACGGCCACGCGGTTGGCCTCGCCGAGGTACCAGGGCAGGCGCTTGTTGTCCGGATCGATCGCGCGCAGGTGGTCGAGGGTGGCCATCGCCCCGGCCGCGTCCTCGGCCTCGGTCTGCACCCGGGCCGTCAGGGAGAGCGCGAGGATGTTGTCGGGATACATGGCGAGCATGGCCCGGCACTCGGTCAGGGCCTCCTCGTACGCGTCGTGGTCGAGGTAACAGTAGGCCAGGGCGAAGCGCGCGGCGATGGGCGTCAGCAGGCCCTCGTCGCGGGACCGCTTGATCTGCGCGAAGCCCTCCTCGCGCTTGTCCGCGAACGAAGGCAGCCCCTTGTACCGACGCGTGATGGCCGAGAGGTAGTAGTTGATGATGCCCAGGAACAGGTCGGGATCGGCGAACGTGGGGTCGGCGCGTTTGGACAGGCGCATCGCCTCCAGCGCCGCCCAGCCGTGGTTGACCGCGGCGAGGTGGTCGTTCGCGTGCAGCCGATCCAGCGCCTCCAGCGTGGCGATCATCGCGTCGAGGAAGTAGTTCCACGCGTCGGCGTCCGAGGCCAGCTGGTCCATGCGCTGTCGCGCCACCTCCAGCTCGTGCCGGTAGGGATCGTCGTACGATTCGTCCCAGTCCTCGAACATCATCACCTGGTAGAGGATGGCCCTGCAGATGGGGCCCACCGGCGAGTGGGGATCGCGCTCGGACCGGGCGCGGAACATCTTGAGCGCATCCTGGTACCGCCGCTCGTAGACCATCACCAGGCCGAGCTGGATCTCGCACAACACGTCCGGATCGATGCCCAGGGTGTTCACGCCGTCGCAGGGCTCGGCTTCGGCAGCGATCGCGGGCAGGGGCGTGAGGGTGGCGATGAGGGCGAGGATCGTCAGCAGCGTGCGTGGCATCGCGCCAGTCTATACGACGCGCGGCGCGCTCTGGGATCCCCGCCTTCAGCATGGGCGTCATTGACCCCGACGATCATCGCGTACTGTCGGGGTCGGAGGTCGTGCCGATGCCCGTGGACCGCGACGAGATCTTCCCCATCGTCCAGGAGTGTTTTGCCGAGGCGCTGGGCCTCGACGACGACGAGGTCACGCTGGACGCCACCGTGATCGAGGATCTCGGCGCCGAGTCCCTGGACTTCCTCGACATCTCGTTCCGCCTCGAGGAGGCGTTCGGTATCAAGATCCCCCGCGGCGACATCCAGCGCAGCGCCGAGGAGGAGGCCGCCGCCGGCAGCGAACCGTTCGAGATCGACGGCGTGCTCACCCCCACGGGCATGGCCAGGCTGCGCGAGGCGCTGCCCGAGGTCCCGGACCACCGCTTCCGCGAGGGCCTCACCGTCCGCGAGATCCCCACCCTGTTCACCGTCGAGACGTTCCTCAACCTCGTGGTCAAGTTGCTCGAAGACAAGGAAAGACAGCTGCGCAAGGCGGGCTGATTCGCGCGCCGCGCCACGATGATGTTCTCGGGCTTGATGTCGCGGTGGACGATTTCGCGCGCGTGGGCCTCGGCCAGGGAACCGCATCCGAGCCCATGCCCGCAAGCTACCACGACCGGGTCGACAGAATGAAAAACCGTTGAATCGATCGCGGCGCGCGTCGTCCAACCCGGTCGGGTTGGCACAAAGAGGAGGCACCCATGAGGAACCAGTTCGTCGTCGTGACCGCCGTCATCACCGCGCTGATCGTCGCGCCCGCCTGGGCCTGGTCGTCGATGACCGTCCGCAACGGGTCCGGGTCGAGCATCGGCCGCGTGGACTCCGACGGCACCATCCGCAACGGCTCCGGGTCGAGCATCGGCCGCGTGGAGGCGGACGGCACCGTGCGCAACGGTTCGGGCTCCAGCATCGGCCGCGTGGACTCCGACGGCACGGTGCGCAACTCGTCGGGATCGTCCATCGGCCGCGTGGACTCCGACGGCACGGTGCGCAACTCGTCGGGATCGTCCATCGGCCGCGTGGACGACTGCACTGTGCGCAACGGTTCGGGCAGCTCCCGGGGTCGCTTCGACGGGTGCACGTCAGCGGATCTGCACCTGATGGCGGCCTACCTGTTCTTCTTCGAGCCGCTGCACAACCACTGACGCGCCCGGCCGGGATCACGTCGCTGTTGTGACGCCTTCTCGCGCGCTGGTATCCTCCGATGGGGATTGCGAGGGTGAGATGGGCAAGAAGAACGGTCCCGGCAAGATGGTCGGCACGACGCCGAAGCGCGCCGAAGCGGTCCAGCAGGCGAACGAGGGCACGGGGCGGACCGACACGCTGTCGGACGGGTTGACCGATCCCCTCGGCGACAGGCTCTCCGATCCCCTCGGCGACGTCCAGATACAGGCCGGGACCGCGGTACAGGCGAGCGGGCCCATCGCCGAGCCCGCCGCGGCGGACGGCCGCAAGCACCCGGACGCCAAGGGGGAGAAGCCCTTCACCAAGCAGGAGCTGACCTGGATCAACCAGGTGCTGGCGCACCCGCTGGTCAAGGTCCTGTTCTCCACGTACACCGACATCCCCACGGCCACGCTGCACCGGGTGGCCGCCATCGCCGGCGCCAAGGGCCAGTTCAACGCCAAGAACGACGACATCGCCATCAGCGACAGCGTCTACAAGAACAAGGACAAGCACAAGGCGTCGGACGGCACCACGTTCACCGAGACCAACGAGGAGGCGTTCAAGGGCACGCTGATCCACGAACTGTTCCACCACGCCGACGAGAACGCCAAGATCGAGAAGGCGGGGACGGTCCTGCCGAGCACCCTCGTGGCGGTGCTGTCGCAACCCGAGGCCGCGGGCTTCCCCAAGTACGCCTTCGGCTGGTTCGTGCATCCGAAGTCCAAATACGTGCTGCACTTCCAGCTCAACGAGTGCGTCAGCCTGAACTCCCAGGTCACCCTCATCGACCAGCCCGAACTCAACGCGGTGCGCAAGTCCGGCAAGTGGGAGCGATCCCCCATGCCGGAGAGCGGCAAGTCCATCAGCGCCGAAGAGGACATGTGCGAGTCCATCAGCCTCGCGTTGACGTCCAAGCGGACCCACGACGCGTTCAAGACCGCGTACCCGCAGCGCTACAAGCTGCTCGACAACTACTTCGGGTCGCTGCTGAGGCTCGCGCAGAAGGGCAAGTAGGCCCGCACGCGGGGGGAGCCGGCTGTTGAACAGACGCACCTGGCCCGTCGGTCTCGTCGCCGCGACGTGCGCGGTCTTCGTGGTGGTGCGCCAGTTCACCCTGCGGCGAGCGTTCAGCCCCCATACGACCGAGATCACCGACTTCGGCATGCTACCCGAGCACCTCGGCGAGGGATTGGTCGCGCCCTTGTGGACGTACATGCCGCTGATCCGTGAGGGGGGGAGCCTGGCGTTCGGAGTGTTCTGCGCGCCCGTGTTCGAGGTGATGGGATCGTCGGTGTTCGCGCTGCGCACGGCCAACGTGCTCTGGCACGCGATGGTGCTGGCCGTTTTCGCCGTCATGGCGTGGCGGCTGGGGCGCTGGTGGGGTGTGTTGTTGATGGGTGGGCTGTGGACGCTGGCGCCGCCGGCGGTGGTGGAGCTGCAGCAGTTCGGCTGGGCCAACCACCTGGAGACCACGCTGCTGGGCGGGCTGTCGGTGCTGGCGCTGGGCGCGGCCATGGGCAGCCGTCGCTGGCGGCCGGCCGCGGCGCTGGCCTTTGCCGCGGGGTTGGCGGCGGGCCTCGCCACGTTCTTCACCTACGTGGGTCTGTCCATGTTCGCCGCGGCGCTGCTCGCCGCCATCCTGTGTCGCCTCTGGCGGGTGGGATGGTTGTCGGTCGCCGCGTTCGGCCTGGGCGCTGGTCTGGGACTGCTCCCGCTACTCCAGGCGCGCCTCGGATGGTTCGACGCAGGGGGCCTGTGGGCCCTGGCCGGCGGCGACAAGATGTCCTTCGTGCTCGCCCAGGCCCCCCTGCAGCACGCTGGGGAGCAGGCAGGTCCGCTGGCAAGCGCGGTGCGCCTGATCTTCCTCCGTCTGCCGACCGCGTGGGAGCTGGGAATCCTCGGCCCGCGCGCGGCCCTGGCCGGCTGGATCTACATGGGTTCGCTGGGGATCCTCGCAGCCCTCGGCGTGCGCCGCGCGCTGCGCGCAGGCGACGACCCGAAGCACGAGCGAAGGGGGCGAGCCGCGCTGCTGATCGGAGCCGCCGCCAACGTGGTGGTGCATCTGGGCGCGTGCTCGGTGTCCGGGTACGACACGACCGTCCTCGCAGCGCGCTACCTCGTCCCCATCACCCCGTTCGTGATGTTGCTCGCGTGCGGCGGCGTGGAGGTCTGGCTGCGGGAGCGCGGCCGGGTCCGGATCGCCGCGAAGGTGCTGACCGTGATCGCCGCAGTGATCCCCCTGTGGATGGGTATGTGGGACCTCGCCGGCGAGGCATCCCTGCCGTCGGTGGCCTATCGGGAGAAGAACCACCGCGGCTACCACTTCCTGTCCCGCATGGCGCTGTACCTGCGCACCGATGTGTCGGCGGACGAGATGGACGCCTTGATCGAGTCGCGACCCCAGGAGCGGCCCGAGTACCTGCGCATCGTGGGCGAGACCACGGCCGCCAGCGCCCGGTCCCGTCATCCTGGGGGAGGAGCGCCCTGGCTCGCCGAGGTGAACGCGCGCTTCGCCGACTTCCCCGATTCCGCGCAGCCATGGCTGTGGGAGGGAGCCGGCCACACGGTCATGCAGTCGCTGGAGACGGGGAACCGCGACCACCGCTCCCTGCCGCAGCGTATCGATTCGACGCCGATGGCGGGGCTCCCGGTCGAACCCCGCATCTACCACGGCTTCGGCGGCTGGTTGACCATCCAGCACGTCCAGACCCTGGCCGCCGCCGTCTCCGCGGACGGCGCCGAGCCCAGCCACGTCACCCTGCCCTCGGCCTGCGCCGGCCTGGCCGGCTCCCTCATGCACCAGCGCTACATCCTGCTCCAGGCGACGCCTCCGGGCCGGTCCTGGGTGGAGGGGTGCGAGGAGGAGTGGCTCGCGGTCGGCGTCGGCATGCAGCTGGCACGCGAGACCTTGCCGGCAGCGCGCTGGCCCACGGGCGAGCCCGATCTGCGGTGGTGGGTCCCGGGCGGCGACGAGGTGGCGCAGCAGGAGGCCTTCCTCTGTGGCTACGAGGCGGAGATGGCCTTGCTCGCGGCGGTGGCCGACGATGCCTGGCACGACGCCGAGGTGACCGATCCGCTGGACCTCTGCCTCTCCCCCTGACCTCCCCTACGGCGTCGAGCCGCCAGGCCGACGAGTGCCAGCAGCGCGGCCCCCCAGCCAGATCGTCCGCCCGAGCTCGAACAGGCGCAGGAGCCCTCTTCGGGCTCCTCCGTGTCCGCCTCCCCATGAGCATCCGTCGCGATCTCGAACGTGAACTCGAAGGGTGGAACGTCCAGGCCGTCCCAGGTCCGGACCCCATCCCCCACCGACACGCGGTGGACGTCGTCCTCCGCCCACCCGTCCACGGGCCTGAGGTTCACGACGTGCGAGCTGTAGCAGAGGCTCACGTCCACGGGCACGGCTGCGCCGCTGGAGTCCGTCACGGCGACGGTCTCGGCGGTCACGGTATGGGCGTCGAGGCCGCGCCCGACGACGAACGAGACCAGAGACTCGATGGACTCCGGATCGCCCTCCAGGGCCTCCGAGGCGCCGTCGGGCCAGGCGACCAGCAGGGGATCGGCGAGGAAATCCTCGCCGTGCAGGCGCTGCCAGAGGCGCTCCCAGTAGGCGGCCACCACGGGGGCGCTGAGGGGAGGATTGCCGGGGACCTCCTCGTCCATCTGGTGGGCGCAGGCCCAGGGATAGGCCTCGTGATGTGCGGCGACCTCGTCGGGATCCACGGACGTGTTGCTGACCCAGTACAAGGAGAACGCCACCAGGGCCTGGCCGTCGCGGATCGTACCGGGGTCCACCGCGTGCCCTGCCTGCTGTTCCATCAGCTCGGCCATGAGCTCGTCGGGCACCCAGAGTTCGGGCGCGAACAGGGGCCCCGCCTCGGCCGCGAACGCCACGTCCGTGGACCCGTCCATGCCCACGCTCGAACCGGGTGATCCCTCGTCGTGCGCCCATGCGCGCGCCAGGTAGGTGCAGTCGTAGGTCTGATCCGACATGCCGTGCGACGCCATGCCCATGAGAAACGCGATGTGTTGCCCGGCCTCGTCGCTCCACGGTGGGTCGTAGGTCTCGCGGATCCAGTCCAGGTAGGCCGTCTGGAACGGCTCCCAGTGGGCGATCTCGCCGTACCCGTCGTCCACCGCGTACCCGCCGTCGGGAAAGTTCGCGCCGTTTTGCAGCATCAGGTCCACGTCCGGGCGCTCCAGCAGGTCGCGCAGGTCGCCCGCGGGCAGGACGTCGCGAGCCCACAGCGTGACCTGGAGGTGGGAGACGTTGCCGTTGGCCTGGGCGGCGGCGGGGACCAGACACAGGACGATCGCCGCGGCGAGGACTCTGGACATGGCGCGTATCGTACGTCCGATGGGGGGCGAGCGCTACGGTTTGCCCAGCCGCAAGCCCACGTACCCGGTCAGGTGGAAGGTCCGCCCGGGCGCGTCCGGAGCGACCGCCACCTCGAAGCCCAGCATGAACGCGGACAGGGTCATGCGGACACCGGCGCCGAACACCGGGTGGAGGGTGTTGACCCATGTCGCGTCCTCCCCAGCGACGTAGGCGCACGCTTCCGACGCGGGATCACAGTTCGGTTCCACCAGCTCGAGCGTCTCGTAGACCTCGCCGTCGCCGACGCTCAGCACGCCGCCGAACCCGTAGGGTTGAATCTCCGCGTACATCGGCTCTCGCGGGTCGAACGGGGTCGGGATGCTCGGACCGGCCTGGAACAGCAGCTCCCGCAGCCTCCCCGGTCGCCCGGCCGCCCGCTCGGCCCCGGACACGAGCCAGTCGTAGTGCGCCCGCACCGAGACCGCGAGCCGGTTCAGCAGGACCACCTGGATGTCGCCCCCCAGGCCGCCGTAGGTGCGGCGCTGCTCCGGCCCGGCCGGGAGCCCGGCCACCCGCACGTACAGCCCGAGGGAGGGGCGGACGGGGATCCGCGGAGCATCGGGCTCCTCGAGGGCCAAGAGCTCGGACACGGCCGAGATACGCGTCAGGGTGCCGAAGTCCCCTCGCCGCTCGATCGCCACGCCCACGACGCGACCACGGCGGTCCAGCACCGGACAGCCGGAGTTGCCCGGTTGCAAGCTCGTCGTGGTCTGCACGAACCCCTCGGAGACCGACGAGACGATCCCCTCGGTGAGCGACCACGCCAGCAGCCCCTGCCGTCGTCCCTCGGGCCCCTGTCCGAAGAGCAGCGGATGACCGATGGCCAGGATGGAGTCACCCACACGGAGTTCGTCATCGGAGAACTCCAGGGGTGGGGCACCCTCCAGCGTCTCCAGAGGCACCAGCAGCGCCACGTCGTTGTCACGGTCGAACGCCCGCACCTCCACTGGCACGAGCTGCCCGGCGGAGGTCTCCACCACCATCTCCCGGCCGCCGTCGACCACGTGCCAGGCCGTGGCCACGAGCTCGTCGCCCACCACGAAGCCGCTGCCCGCACCGCCGCGGACGATGACGCGCACGACTGAGGGGCGGATGCTCTCGTAGAGGTCCGGGAGGGGTGGGACGCCCTCCTCTGCCCGCACCGGCGCGGTCGCGACGAGCGCGATCACCAGCGCGAAAGGCACTCTTTGACGTGGTTCGACCATCGGCTCGACCTGCTTCCCACGGTACTATATAGGCATCCATGCCAACGAAGAATCCCAAGCGCCCGACCCCGGGTCGGGTTCGCCTCCCGAGGCGACCCCTCGAGCGCCTGTTCGTCGCCGCCTTGGGGACGTTGCTGAGCCTCGTCCTCATCGAGGGCGGGCTGCGCCTGGTCGGGCTCGAGATGCGGACGGTTCAGCGTGCGCGCAACGCCGCGGCCCTGCGCAGCGAGGACGCCATACGGGTCCTCTGTACAGGCGAGTCCACGACAGCGCTCGGCGGGGACCAATCGTACCCCGCACAGCTCCAGCAGGTGCTCCAGGAGCGTCGCCCCGACCGCGAGTTCCGCGTGATCAACACCGGCGTGGGCGGCGCGGATACGGCGCTGCTGCTCTCCCTGATGCCGCGGAACCTCGAGACCTATCGACCGCATGTGGTCGTGGCCATGATGGGGTTCAACGACAACGTGGGCCTGGGGTCCTCCGGATTCCCGCGGTGGGACCAGACACTGCCCGACGCCGACACCGCGCTGACGGACCGGGAGGGGCTCCGGCACCGGCTCAAGACCTACCGCCTCGCCGAGTTGCTGTGGTTCGCCGTCGTCAGCCGACACGATCGTGTCCCGGAGATCGCCGAAGGCACCCCCCCCGAGGTGCTGGCCGGGTTGCCGCCGGCCTCGATGGGAGCGCCGCCGGGCCACGCCGAGGAGAACGCGGGTCCCCACCGGTACTACGCGGACCACGGGCGCCCGGCAGTCCTCCAGCAAGCGCAGCACCGCGCCCGCAGCGGCGACCCCGAGGGAGCGGCAGCCCTGTTCAGGGAAGCCGCGCGCGACGAAGAGCTGGCGGTACGCGCCCTGGTCGAGTGGGGAGAAACCGAGGAAGCGGCGGGCGAGCTGGAGGCAGCGGAGGCACTCTTCGTCGAGGCGTCCGCGCATGATCCCGAGGCTGGATTCCCATCCTTCGGGCGAGGTCGCGTGGCCCTGAGGCGCGGGGATTGTGACGACGCCATGGCCCACTTCGAGCGCGCAGCAGCCCGCGATCCCCGCTGCGGCCACGGCCTCGTGGGCGCTGCGCTGTGCTTCGAGATCCAGGAGGACGAGGTCCGGGCCCACGGGGCCCTCGAGGACGCGCTGAAGTACAAGCGTGCCCTGCCGACCGTCCTCGACGAGGCCGAGGGGGCAGCCTACGCCCAGCTGTATCGCGTCGAGGGCCGCGGCGGCGAGGTCTGGGACCAGCTGGCCCGATTCGAAGGGGGGAATCCCCAGGACGAGCTGGGCTACATCGCGCGCATCGACCTGCTCGAGTCGACCGGTCGCACCGACCGCATCGACCAGCTGGCCCTCGAGGTGGAGGCGGCCGTCCCGTCGGACATCGTGGCCCTCCGCCTGGCCCAGCACTATCACGACCGCGACGATCCGCTCCGAGCAACGCAGTTCCTGACCCTGGCCCGCACCGCGCGTGGGGCGGACATCAGCCCCATGACCCGGGACAGCTACGCGCAGCTGCAGGACCTGCTCGCCGACAGGGGGATCCCCTTCGTCGCCGTCCAGTACGCCAACCGGCCGGTGGCCCCGCTGAAGACCATGATCCAGTGGCATCCAGACGTGGCCTTCGTGGACAACGAGGCCGTGTTCCAGGAGGCCCTGCGCGAGCACGGATTCGACGACCTGTTCTGGGACCACTGCTACGGTGACCTCGGCCACGGCACCCCTCTCGGCAACCGCATTCTCGCCGAGAACGTGGCCACGACGGTCCTGGAGGTCATCGAGGGTCTGGAATGAGAAGCCGCATCCGCGTCACCGCCAAGATCCAGCTCGCGCACCTCATCCGCCTCCGACTCTCCTTCTCTTTCCTGCGACAAGGCAAAAACCTGCTGAAGTCCTTGCTTCGCGCGCGTGCGAGGAGTAGACAAGCCTGAAGTGTTCACCCCGGAGCCAAGCCCACCTCCCGGAGAAACCCACGACATGGCCAAGTACTTCGACAAGGTCTTCATCGCCAACCGCGGCGAGATCGCCTGCAGGGCGATCCGCTCTCTGCACGACCTGGGCATCCCCGCCGTGGTCGGATACTCCGACTGCGACCGGCTGTCCTTGCCCGTGCGCATGGCCGACGAGGCGTATCGCCTCGGGGGGTCTCCAGCGAGCGAGAGCTACCTGGACGGCGCCCACATCATCGAGGTGGCCAAGGCCGCGGGCTGCGACGCCCTGTTCCCCGGGTACGGATTCCTCGCCGAGAACGCCGACTTCGCCGACGCGTGCGAGGAGGCGGGCATCACCTTCATCGGCCCTCCGGGCAGCGTGATCCGCAAGATGGGCGAGAAGGCCGAAGCGCGGCGCCAGCTGGCCGCCCTGGGCCTGCCGGTCACCCCGGGTATCGAGGACGTCAACGGCCCCGAGGACATCCGCGCGTTCGGCGAAGAGGTCGGTTATCCACTGCTCATCAAGCCGGTGTTCGGCGGCGGCGGCAAGGGTATGTACCGCCTCGACGGCCCCGACGAGATCGAGGAGGCGCTGGCCACCTCCATGTCGGTGGCTGCCAAGGCGTTCGGCAACGACGCGGTCTATGTGGAGAAGCTCATCCTCGAGCCCAGCCACATCGAGTTCCAGTTCCTCACGGACCGCCACGGCAACGGCATCCACTGTGGCGAGCGCGAGTGCTCGGTGCAGCGCAATCACCAGAAGCTCGTCGAGGAGGCCCCGTCCACGAAGCTGACCGCGGTGCAGCGCCAGGAGATGGGCAACAAGGTCGCCTCGGCCATGGCCAAGCTCGGCTACGTCACCGCCGGCACCATGGAGTTCCTCTACAAGGACGGCGAGCTGTACGTCATGGAGGTCAACACGCGCATCCAGGTGGAGCACGTGGTGACCGAGCTGGTCGTCCGCCAGGATCTCATCCGCCACATGATTCGCGTCGCCGCGGGCGAGCCCCTGGGCATCAGCCAGGAGGACATCACCTTCGACACCCACGCCATCGAGTGCCGGATCAACGCCGAGGACCCCAGGAACAACTTTGCGCCGAGCTTCGGCCGGATCACCTACCTGCGCCAGCCGGTGGGGCCGTTCGTGCGCAACGACACGGGCGTATACGAGGGCTGGGAGGTCCCCTCCTTCTACGACTCGCTCCTGACCAAGGTCTGTGCGGTGGGCCCGGACCGGGCCACCGCCATCCGCCGCGAGCTGCGCGCGCTGGAGGAGACCCGCTTCGCCGGCATCAAGACCACGGTGCCGCTGCACAAGAAGGTGCTCCAACACCCCGCCTTCGTGGAGGGGATCTACGACACCTCGTTCATCGACAAGTACGGCGACGAGGTCATGGACTACGCGAACGACGGGGCCTACGACGAAGAAGGCCGCATCGTCGCGTTGATCGCCGAGGCCACGGCCCTGGGTCAGAACCCGCACTGCCGCTAGGAGCGACGACATGAGCCCGTTCGATCCCAACAAGTCCGCCGCCGAGAACCTGTCCGCGCTGCGCAACTCCGACGAGATCTTCCTCGTCAACACGGGCCCCCGCGACACCGGACAGAGCGACTTCAAGAACCGCCTGACCTTCCACGACCTGATGAAGCTGCCCGAGCTGTACGACGCGGCGGGCTACTGGGCCGTGGAGATGCACGGCGGCGCGCGCTTCCACCAGGACATGATGCACAACAAGGTCAACCCCTTCCGCGAGTCCCTCGCGTGGAAGTCGAGGCTGACCCACACCATGACCCAGACGCTGATCCGCTCCACCAACGTGTGGGGCTACCGCGCCTACCCGGCCAACGTGATCCAGCGCACGGTCGAGGCGTTCCTGACCACCATCGACGTGTGGCGGTGCTTCGACTTCCTCAACCACATCCCCAACATGATCCCCGCGGGTGAGGCGGTGTTGAAAGGCGGCAAGATCTTCGAGCCGGCCATCTCCTACACCTGGTCCCCCGAGGCCACCGACGAGTACTACCTCAAGGTCGCGCAGGAGATCGTGGACACCTTTGGTGGCCAGCGCAGCATCATCCTGGCCATCAAGGACATGGCCGGGGTGGCGCCGCCGGCGCGCATCGCCCAGCTGGTCGACGCCATGCTCCAGCGCTGGCCCGACCTGGTGATCAACTACCACCGCCACTCCACCGACGGCCTGGGCGTGCCCGCCGTGGTCGAGGCCGCGGCCGCGGGCGCCCGCATCATCGACGTCACCGACGACGCCTTCTCGCGCTTCTACGGCCAGCCACCGGTCCAGGCGGTCCTCGCCTGCATGCGCGAGCGCGGCCTGAACCCGCACATCGAGATGGACCCCGTCCACGGGGCCAACGACGTGGTGCGCGGCTTCATCCAGGACTACGAGCCGTTCGAGTCGCCCTACAAGGGCTTCTCGTACGACGTGACCGCCCACCGCATGCCGGGCGGCGCCTTCCCCTCGTCCTTCGAGCAAGCGGAGAAGGGCGGCTTCCTGGAGCTGATGCCGGCCATCCTCAAGGGCATGGCCCTGGGCAACCGCATCATCCACTACTTCGACGTGACCCCCGGCTCCCAGATCAGCTGGACCACCTGGGCCGCGATCATCCAGCGCTTGCACAAGGACGGCGGCGACGCCAACGTGCAGCGCACCCTCGACGTGCTCGACGGCTTCGTCAAGGACGGCCAGGACTTCGACGCCCTGTCCGACGACGACAAGGCGTTGCTGCTCACCTTGTATTCCGGCGCCACCGACGACCTCAAGAACCTGCTCATGGGCGCCTACGGTCCCCTGCCCTTCGGCTGGCCCGCCGACTGGGTCTACGAGTCGGCCTTCGGCCCCGAGTGGGCCGAGAAGGTGGCCGAACGCCGCGACGACGGCCACAACCCGCGCACGGGCGAGGACGAAGACATCGAGGACAGCCGCGTCAAGCTCGAGGCCGAGCTCGGCCGGGCGCCCGACGAGGAGGAGTTGATCCTCTACCTGGCGCACCCCCAGGCCGCGGTGGACTTCCTCCTCTTCCGCGCGAAGTACGGCGACACCACCGTGCTACCGACGTCCGTGTGGTTCTCGGGCCTGAAGGCCAAGGGCGACACGGTGGACTTCGAGCTCCACGGCAAGCCGCACCACGTGGAGCTGGTCTCCCTGTCGCCGGTGGGCCCCGACGGCATCCGCACCGTGGTGGTCACCCTCGACAACACGTTGATGCTGTACGAGGTCCAGATGCCCGACGCGGCCGGCTCCGCGCTGGCCACCCGCTTCGCGGCCGCGGCCCCGGGCGAGATCGGGGCCACGGTCAAGGGCAACCTCTGGCGGATCGGCAGCCGCAAGCGCGTCCTCGCCGTGGGCGACTACGTGGAGGAGGGCGAGGAGGTCGCCAACCTCGAGGTGATGAAGACCGAGAACGCCGTCTTCACCCCCGTGGCAGGAACCGTGACCGAGATGGTCGCCGACAAGAACGACGTGGTCGAGGAGAACCAGCTGCTGATGGTCATCGAGCCCGGCGACCCGCCCACCCTCGAGGACATCGACACCGAGTAGATCTCTCGTTCTGGCGCAGGTAGCCCCGAGGTAAGCCCCGGTCCAGACTGCATCGAAGAAACCATCGTTCCGTGCGTCGGTCCCCCTAGAGTGCCGACATAGAGGAGCGGAACGATGAGAACTATCACCAAGCGCATCTTCCTGGTCAGCGGTGTGACGATCCTGGGACTCGCACTGGCGTCCTGCACCGCGTTCAACCGTAAACCCAGCGCCGCCGCGGCCCCGCCGCCGGTCAAGATCGTCAAGGCCGAGCCCGCCGTCGTGGTCGTGCCCCAACCGATCACCGTGATCGTCCCCGAAGGGGCACCCGCCGCACCGGCTGCACAGCCCGCGGCCGATCCCACGCCCGTCGTGGAGTCCGAGCCGGCCGACGTGACCGAGCAGCTCGAGCCCAAGCCGCAGGCGCCGCCGTCACCCCTGCCCGTTCCCGGCATCGTGTACGTGAACGTCGCCCCCCCACCCAAGCGCGCCGAGGTCCGCCCCCTCCGGCCCGCGGCCGACTACATCTGGGTGGATGGCTACTGGGCCTGGCGCCACGGCAACTGGGTCTGGGTCTCGGGCGTGTGGACCGCCGCACGATCCGGCTGGGCCTGGGTTCCCGGCCACTGGGATCACCGCGCCGGCCGCTGGGTCTGGGTCGCCGGTCACTGGAACCGCACGGCACGCGCCGTCCAGCCCACGCCCGTGCGCCACGTGAACCATCACACGGTGCACCACAACCACCACAGCGGGCACGCGCACGGCAACAATCACCACGCGGGCCACAACAACGGCCACAACCACGGCAACAACCACGGCGTGCAGTCCAACGGGAATCACGGCGGCCGGGACGACGACCGCGACCGGGCCCAGGACCGACGGGACGACCGGCAAGACGACCGACGTGACGACCGGCGCGATGACCGCGCCAACGACCGTGGGAACGACCGGGGCAACGATCGCGACCGCGGCAACGATCGCGGCGACCGCCGCGGCTCCCGCCGGGGCAACTCGAACGCCTCGAACGCCCGCGACTGATCCCCCCTCGCCCTTTCTCCCTCCCCCGCCCCCTCACTGATATGCTCCCGTCCAGGGACCTCCATGTTCTCCAACCGCCTCACGCGCGTTCTGCTTCTCATCGCGATCCTGGCCTGCGCGGGCGACGCCGCGGCCCAGCAGGTCGAGCACGTCTTCATCGTCGTCATCGACGGCGTGCGGTCCTCCGAGGTGATGGACGATCCCGACGCCCGCTTCGCGGGTCCGCTGCTCGAGGAGCTCGTCCCCCAGGGCAGCCTCCTGACCACGGTCGAGAACCGCGGCGTCACCATCACGCTGCCCGCACACCAGGTCTTCGTCACCGGCACCTGGGGCGACCACGACACCGTGCCCGCATACGCGGACCGGCAGTACCTCAGCTCGCGTCACCCGACGCTGTTCGAGATGTACCGCCAGCAGACCGGCGCCGAGGCCGACTCGTGCTGGGTCGTGGCCAACTCCGGCCAGGTCATCGACTGCCACCACAGCGTCGCTCCGGGGTACGGCCCGGAGGCGGGAGCCCAGCTGCGCGCTCACCTCTCGGCCCTGCCCGACAACTGGGTCTGGGAGCAGATCGAGGAGATCCTCACCCCGCGCGAGGTCCACCTGATGCTGGTCAACCTGCACGAGAGCGACCGCATGGGCCACGCCGGCAACTGGGCGGGCTACACCGGCGCCATCGAGCACGCCAGCGCCGCCATCGTCGACTTCTGGGAGCGGCTGCAGGACGATCCGGTGTACCGCGACAGCACGGCCCTGATCGTCACCACCGACCACGGCCGCCACTTCGACCACGTCGCCACGGGCTGGCACGACCACAACTGCTACTGCAACGGCTGCCGCAAGTCCTTCCTGCTCATGCTGGGACCCGGCATCCGCGAGGGCTTCACCAGCGACGAGCCCGTCTCGATGCTCGACCTGGCCCCCACGGTGGCCGCGATGATGGGCATCTCGATGCCCTACGCCCGGGGCCGCGTCCTCACCGAGGTCCTCGAGGACGGCCAGCAGCGCCACGGGGGGCAGTTCGCGCCGGTGATGATGCGCAAGGACGACCGCGCCGTGCGCGCCTGGGAGGAGCAGGACCACACCGTCACCGACACGGAGGGCTCGCAGCGGGTGGTCGTGGAGGCCTCGGACGACGGCGGCGCCACCTGGTACGACACGGACTTCCCCAGCGGCGGCGCCCTGCAGTACAGCCCGGAGGTGTGGACCGATGGCGAGGGCCTGGTGGTGGGCACGCTGGAGTTCATGCCCCGCACCGAGAAGTGGCACCTGCGCATCCGCACCCTCGACGTGGGCGCAACCGCCTGGCGCAGCACCCTGGACGAGACCCTGGAGAAGGCCGCCACGCCCCTGTCCAACATCGAGCTGGACAAGTTCACCGAGAAGCTCCACCTGATGGAGAACAACCCCCAGGCGCGCTCCCTGCGCTCCTGGACCAGCGCCGACGACGGCCTCACCTGGCAGCGCCAGACCGACCACCTCTACGACGTGCGCCGCTTCCCCCGCGAGGCCAACCTCGTCCACACCGGCTCGGGCCACCACATCGTCGTGTTCAGCGCCAACGTCAACGACTTCGAGGACCCCGAGAACCCCAGCGAGAACACCGAGATCTACTGGATCAAGTCCACCCAGGGGGGCGGATTCCAGAGCCGCGATTGGGCCGCGACCGGCCACATCGCCCCCAGCATCCAGCCCGACGCGGACACCAGCGCCGACGCCCGCATCCACCTGGTCTGGGCCGACATGGAGTCTGGCACGTACCAGATCCACCACGCCGTCTCCCGCAACGGCGGCAAGAGCTTCGGCGAGCCCACCGTGCTGTCCACCGCCGAGATCGGCGCCTGGGAGCCCGCCCTGCTGCCCGAGGGTTCCCGCGTGTGGATCGCCTGGTCGCAGTTCGACACCCTCGACCGCGCGCAGATCCACCTCGTCGCCGTGGAGGAGGGCCTGATCACCGAGCGCGTCGTCTTCGGTGACGCCGACCACCTCTCCCGCACCCCCGTCCTGATGGACACCCGCGACGGCAGCGCCCTGATCTGCTGGTCCGGGTACGACTTCGCCTCCCCGTGGAAGGTCGCCTGCGACGAGCACCCCATCGGCCGCTACCCCCTCGAGTCGGCCTCCGGCACCCTGTCCCCCGGCCGGGTCAAGGCCGACCAGGGCAAGCAGTCCTTCACGTTCTCCATCGACGCCATTGCCGGCCCCGACCACCTCGGCTTCGACCGCATCCGCGTCGACCTCCCCGACGGCTTCCGTCCCACATCCAAGGCGCTACTCAGCTCCGACGGCGCCACCGTCTCCCTGACCACCGACGTCCAGGACGAGACGCTGTGGATCCAGCTCGACGAGCTGATCCGCAGCGACTCCGTCCACCTCGATCTCGACGTCATGACCGTCGCCCCGGAGGAAGAGGTCGACCCCGGCGAGTTCGTCGTGACCCTGCAGTACGAGTTCGATCCTTACGGTGTCGAGGTCGCGGGGGACTTCGAGGTGGTCACGGCCCCGTCGGGGTGTGGGTGCCGCACGTCGAACGGCGCCCCGACGAACCTGGCGCTGCTCGTCGTGCTGGCCCTCGCGGGTTCGCTTCAGCGCAGGCGGCGACCGTAGAGGACGAGGACGAGGACCAGGGCCGTCCAGACTCCCTGCGGGTGTGAATCCCCCGCATCACACGAACAATCCCCCCCCGCGGGCGCGTCGAGCTGGGGTTCGTCGTCCGACGGTGAGTCGCAGCCGTCGTCGACGATGCCGTCGCAGTCGTTGTCCATGAGATCGCCGCAGGTGTCGTCCTGGCTGGGGTGGACGAAGGGCTCGGAGTCGTCGCAGTCGCCGTCGGCCTCGGACCAGCCGTCGCCGTCGTCGTCGAAGGCGGTGGTGCCCTCGTCCACGACGCCGTCGCAGTCCTGATCGCGGCCGTCGGGGATCTCGTCGGCGCCGGGGTGGATGGTGTCGTCGGCGTCGTCGCAGTCGCCG
>CAZLEO010000156.1:0-22564 GCA_964558555.1 uncultured Rickettsiales bacterium
CCAGAGCCTGATCTCGCCTTCCCTCCCCCGTCGCCAACAACCCCCAAGCCCCGGAGCGCAGGCTGAGTCAAGGGTCGCCGCTGCGCGGCGACGGGCGGAGCCCGCTCGCCCTTGACGCAGCCGAGCACCGGGGCACCCTGTCCAGGCGACGGGCGAGGTCCGAACTCAGCGGCTGGAAACGATCCCCCTACTCACACTCCGCCTCCACCACCGTCGGCAAGTGCTCCTGCATGTGCACGACGAACGCCTCGTCATCCGGCACGTCGTTCCCATCCAGCTCGTCGCAATCCTCCCCCACGGCAAAGATCCGGTCGTCGGGGATGCCCGCCTGCTGGAAGGCCTCGATGTCGGTGTCGGAGTTGCCGTAGGCGTAATGGACGGGCCAGCCGGCGAGCTCGAGGTCCTCGATGGTGGAGGACTTGTACTCGACGGCGGTGTCGCCGAGGGCGCCGTTGCCGGGGGCGAGGAACAGCGTGCCGTCGCGGACGGGGAAGCCGTGGTCCTCGAGCCAGGCGCGGGTGGCCTCGCGGGCGGTGCGGCCGTCGGGCAGCTCCATCGCCTCGCCGCGGGCGGTGATGTAGTAGACGGTGTAGCCCAGCTCGTCGTAGCCGCGCATCAGCGCGTTGGCGTCCGGGCGCATCTCGGGATCGTGCTCGGGATCGATCAGCTGGGTGACCCACTCGAAGTCGTCGGTGGTCAGGGTCTCGTCGATGTCGGTGACGATGGAGTCGGGGGGGACGCAGGGTGCGTAGCCCGTCTGGCAGCCGGCAAAGGCCACGAAGGCGACCAGCAGCGCGCTAGTGCAGACCTTCAACCTTCAACCTCTTCCTCACTGCGTGCGGAACGGATACTTGAGGTTGTGCGGTTTCTTGCCGGCGAACGGCCCGAACTGCAGCTCGTTGAGCGCCTCGGCGGCGCACGCCTCCACGTCGGAGCCCTGCAACTCCTCCTCGACGATGTGGCCGTTGACCGTGGTGCCGTCGGGGTTGACGGTGAAGCCCACGTGGAACACGGCGGGCAGGGCCGTGCCTCCCTGCATGGCCATGACGAAGCACGACACCAGCGATCCGTTCTGGGCCAGCTTCCGGTCCAGGATGGCGGCGGTGACGACCTCCGCGAACGGCGGGTGGATCTCCTCGACCTCCTCGACGATCGTGGGCTCGCGGAACATCACCTGCACCGCCTGCATGGTGACCTCGTACTCGTTGTTGCGCATGGGCGCGAGGATCTTGTAGACGCTCGACGCCGACGAGGTCTCGGGGTAGATCCCGTCCACCTCGACCGCCTGCCCCGCCTCGATGACGTCCGAGTAGTGGAACGGCTTGACCAGCAGCTTCACGCCGCCGTAGCCGGTCCAGATGATCTCGGACTGGAAGCCGTGGACCTTGTGTTCCGTGGTGTTGCGGAAGGTGAAGGAGACGTTGAGCGTGTTGGGCGCGCCCTTCTTGCCCCGCTTGGACGCCTGGGAGTACGCCTCGATGACCACGCCGCCCTCCACGTCGACCCAACCTTCCGGCAGGCCGGAGTCCGGCTCCTCGGCGGGCGCGGCTTCGTCGACGGGCGCTGGTTCGTCGACGGGCGCTGGTTCGTCGAGCGTGGGTTCCTCGGGGACGGGCGCCTCCTCGGCGGCGGGTGCCTCCTCGGCAGCGGGCGCCTCCTCGGCCGCAGGAGCCTCCTCGGCCGCAGGAGCCTCTTCAGCCGCCGGGGCCTCCTCGGCAGCGGGAGCCTCCTCGGCCGCCGGGGCCTCCTCGGCAGCGGGAGCCTCCTCGGCAGGAGCCTCCTCGCCGTCCGAGGTATCGGCGGGGGCTTCCTCGGATGTGGTGTCGGTAGGTTCTTCGTCCTGTGCCGCTCCGGGCAGGCCAAGGGAGAGGGTGACGGCCACCGCGACCAGCACAAACAGCGTGTCGAGCTTCATACGATCTCCGCGCGAGCTTGGTTTCGGCCCGAAGATTAGCACGGATGCCCGCGGGTGCCGACCCGGGCATGGGGGGCGCGGGCGCGATCGTGTTACGCTTTGGGCCGCCCGATGGAGGAGCGCATGACCAGCGAGGAGACCCCGCCCGAGGAGAGCAAGGGCGGCAGCAAGTTCAAGACAGGCTGTCTCACGGCCATGGTGCTGATCGTCGCCCTGGTCGCCGGCCTCATGGTGGTCCACGACATCCGCCAGCAGAAGCTGCAGGACCAGCAGGAGCAGCGCGCGCGCACCGAGTTCGCCCCGGTGTTCGACAAGATGGAGGAGGCCGAGGACGCAGGCCCCGACTACGACCTGGACAAGACCATCCGCGTGCTCCACGGCATGGACGCCGGCATCCGCGGCGCCCTGGAAGAGGACACGTCCCTGCGCGAGTACCTGGTGCAGATGGCCGCGGAGGACTACCGCGGCGTGGCCCCCGAGGTGCTCGACGCGCGGCGGGAGATGCTCGACATCCTGTTCCAGCTGTACGCCGTGCAGGTGGAGCAGGAGGCCCAGGAGGAGCTGTGGAACTACAGCGGTGAGATGCTGCTGACCATGCTCTCGGTGGTGGACGTGGACGGCGCCATGGCGCCCACCGGCCCCATCGGCGGGCTCTCCGTGGACCAGGCTCAGGCCCAGGAGGAGCTGCGCGAGCTGCGCGACCGCCACGACGACCAGCTCAAGCTCGTCAAGGACCGCGCCAAGCTCGAGACCGAGCTGTTCGAGGCCATGCTCGAGTACGCCAACGCCTACTACCGCTACGTGGAGGAGTGGGACCGGCTGTGCATCATGCGCGACCGCGCCTACCTCGCCGCCAACGACGGCAACTGGGACGCGGTCATCGAGGCGTCCACTGCAGCCATCGAGGTCGCCCCTTACGAAAAAGAGGCCCACCTGCTGCTCGCCATGGCCCTGATCGAGAGCGAGACCGAAGGCAGCCAGGCCGAGGAGATCCTGCACGGCTACATCCGCGACCACCCCGACAGCACGGCCCCGGCACAGCTCCTGCTGGGGGTCCACTACGCCCGCACCGGCGACCGCGACGAGGCCACGCTCCAGCTCCAGCAGGCCGCGGCCTACTACCCACGCCAGGCCGGCCAGCTCGCCGACCTGCTCGACCCGTACAAGCACCGCGCGTTCCTGCGCAAGACCCGCGAGGGCAACTTCATCCTCGGCCAGTACCAGTCCACCATGCTCGGCGCCGGCTTCTTCAGCCCGGACCTGCAGATGGCCCAGGTGCACTTCGCCGCGGGCGAGGACGAGGAGGGCCGCAAGAAGGTCGCCGACCACTTCGCCCGCCGCCGCACCCAGGAACAGTGGGAGCTGGTGCTGTCGGACATCCAGTTCTGCGAGGAGAACCTCGGCGACGACTTCCGCGCCATCTTCCCGGAGGAGGCCTACCTGGACCTGGTGGTCAAGCCCACCATGTTCGGCAACAAGATCAAGGTCGCCATCGACAACCGCAGCCCCCAGACCCTGCACAACGCCACCCTGGTGCACTGCATCCAGTTCACCGACATGCACCCCGAGGACTACCAGACCTACACGTCGCCCACCCAGCCGGCGGTGATGGCCCACGACCGCACCGACTTCGGCGATCTGGAGATCGAGTTCGAGTGGTTCGGCGAGCTCAAGACCGTGGATCACATCGTGCTGCAGCGCGCGGTCATCATCTCCAACGAGGCCGTGGCCTGGGTGGACACGGACGAGTACAAGATCGCCGAGGCCGAGGAGTTCCGCGAGCTGCGCCGCCAGCGCGCCGCCGGCCTCCTCGAGGACACCACCGGCCGCCTCGATCCCAGCCCCATGGTCCAGTCCGTCCTCGACGAGCTCGAGGTCCAGTCCGATCTGTCGTTCGAGTCCAAGCTGCTGGGCGACAAGGTCACCCTGGAGCTGCCCCGCCAGTTCAGCATCCTCAGCCCCGTCTTCCGCCTGCAGGTGGAGGAGGAGATGATCGCCCCGGAGACCAACCTCATCGACGGCGACAAGATCGTGCTGGAGTTCAACGGCCTCCCCAAGAGCGACAGCGACCAGCCCGGTGAGATCACCCTCGTGGTCAACAGCGTGCTCGCCGACGTGGAGATGACCTGGGGCTCCAACGGGGACGGGACCTATCGACTGCTGCAAGTTGGACAGTGAAGAGGAGCCACGACAGTAGAATGACGACCAACACCCTCCACGCCGCCATCACGTTCTCCACCGAGGACTATGCCCAGCGCATCATGGGCGAGCTCTTCGGCTTCGGCGTCATCAAGGCCTTCGACGTGGGCACCGAGCTGTGCCAGGCCCTGTTCGCCTTCGACCGCGGCGCGCGCCTGATCCAGTACGACGCCGGCGACGCCGCCATCGAGGTCTTCATCGACCCCGACCGCCCCTCCCCCCGCGGCCGGTTCGACCACCTGTGCTTCGAGGTCGACGAGATGGACGCCTTCCTCGACCGCGCCGCCGCCATGGACCTCGAGGTCCGCCGGTTCTTCACCGGCACCAAGGACGTGATCTTCCTCCGTGACGAGGACGACAACCTGTACGAGATCAAGCCGAAGGCTTGATGGCCCGAAGCTGCGCTTCGGGCGTCGACGGTTGACGGTCGACGGTCGACGGCTGGGGTCGACGGTTCTCCCGGTTCTGCACAAACCGTCGACCAACCAACCGTCGACCAGAACCGTCAACTGTCGACCGTCGACAGTCGACCCCAGAACCGGCCGCCAGGCCGGTTCTACTCACAAAAATCCGGCTCGGGCGTGGCGTCGATGACGATCTCGCCGGAGCCCTCGCTGAGATCGACGGCACCGGACCACATGACGGTGGGCTCGTCGGTCACGTCGGTGACGTGCAGCAACAGTTCGAGGTTCACCGGGCCGGCGATCAGGCCCTCGAGCTCGGCGCGGAAGTCGTACGCGCAGCGGCAGTCGCAGCGCAGGTCGCCGGGCTCGGGATCGTCCTGCTCGTGGATGGTGACGGTGTCGCCGCCGCTGATACTGACCGAATGCCGGCCGCAGCAGTTGAGCATGACGCGGGAGTCGAGGACGGAGAGGGTGTCCCCCGTGTACTCCCAGTACAGCACCTGGGCGTCGCAGTAGCCGCGCGGATCGTCGATGTCGGACTGGGTCATGGCCAGGTCCGCTCTACCGTCGTCGAAACCGCCGCATTCGCTGACCTCGCCCTCGTCGACGATGGCCGGGCAGCCCAGGACGGGTATGAAGATCGTCATCAGGAAAAGACCGAACAGAGCTCGCATCGCTCACCTCCGAACATGAATGTTGATGAGGTAGCGGTGCGAAGAGCGTGCCAGGTCACCGGGCCAGCAACACGGCGGCGGGGTCGCGGGCGACGATGGACCACGATGGATCCACGTCGGGCAACGACGCTGCGGGGAGGTCGGGCCGGACCAGGATCCAGCGAACGTCGTGGCGCCGGATCACCTTCTCCCAGCCGGGTCGCAGCTGGACGACGTCCAGGTACTGCTCGTACACGTCGGTGGGGTACACGTCGAGCCGGCCGTCGATGAACACGGGGCGGTCGGGCAGGTGCCACAGCAGGAAGCCACCCCAGCGGTACTGGGCGAGGACGCGGTCCCCGGACGGGGCGCCACGCAGGGTCTCCAGGGTGGAGGTGGGGAAGCCGTCACCCGCGCGCAGGGGCCGTCCGGAGTAGACACCCCCCAGCAGCAACGCGGTGATCACCGCGACACACAGCAGACCCATGACGTGGACGGCCGGGGCGGCCTCGTTCTCGCGCAGCCGGTTCGATCGCGTCGCAGCGGTCAACGCAAGCCCGGGCAGCGCTGGCGCGAGGCGGCGAGCGAGGTGAGTCGCCAACGCCTGCGCGTTCGCGGCAACGGCGGGCGCCGTGGCGACGACGAACAGCACCACGTGGCGCCGGCTGGACAGGGCCATCGCGAGCAGCAGCGCAGTCAACGCCGCATCCACGGGCCAGGACCGCCGTCGACTGACCAGCAGCAGCACCGCGGCGGCGGCCGCGTAGGGGAAGAACCCGGCGGAGTCGGCCCACGTCGGTGGCAGCCATTCGGCGATGAACGTCTGGTGCTGTGCCCTGTCCGGGCCCAGGTACGACAGGGGGTACGCCCAGGCCCGCAAGCCGTAAGGGTTGAGCAGCGTCGCCGCGCACGCCGCCGTGGCGGCCCCACCGAGCCAGGCCAGCGCGGTCCGGTCCGCCGCGGTCCGCCTCGATGGGCTCACCGCGTAGCGCGCGTAGTCCACCGCGACGACGATCCCGATCACGACCAGACCGATCACGAACCCACCGTGCAGGTTCACCCACAGCGCGGCCACCACCGGCAGGGCGAATGCCGGCCACCGCCGCTGTCGCAGCCGCATCTCGTCCACCAGCAGCAGGGTCACCGCCAGCAGCAACGTGGTGAACACCAGCGGCCGCACCACCCAGGCGTGCAGCGTCAGCAGCACCATGAGGCCCACCAGCACCGCCGTCAGCAGCACGTCTGCCCCACGCCGCACGGCCGCGGTGAAGACCACCGCCGTGGTGGCCGCCGCGGCCCCGGCCCGCAGCAGCGCCAGCCCCACCTCACCGCCGCGGTCGCACAACCAGGCCATGATCACCTGGGCCAGCCACTCGTGCAGGACCCACGGGGCGCCCGCAGCGGTAAACGAGAAGGGATCGGACCGCGGGAACTCCCCCCCCAGAAGCAGCGCGCCGGTGCGCAGGTGCCACCACACGTCGTATCCGGTGATGTGGGGGCGGATCAGCAGCACGAACAGCAGCACCAGTACGGCGATCACGTCGGAGAGGGTCGGGCGGAGCAGGACCAGCGCGCGGGCGGAGGACCTCATGGCTCGCAGCTCACGGCCTCGTCGAGGTAGCCCAGCTCGCGCAGGCGGGGACAGGCCTGCGCCGGCGCCAGGTCGGCCAGATCGGTCTGACCGTGGGCGTACGCGCGCAGGGTCGCCAGCTGGACACGCAGGGGATCGTGGGGCTCGGTCAGGCACAGGTCCAGCCGCTCCCGTGGGTCCTCCGTCAGGTGGAACAGGGCGCACGCCGGCAGGCCGCTCGGACCACCCGGCTCGGCCTCGACCAGCTTGTGGGTGGCCGTGCGCAGGGATGCGGCCACGTTCCCGCCCAGGTCCACCTCGGAGAAGGCCACCTGATCGCGAGGCTCGCGCAGGTTGTACGTGCCGTCCAGCGGCACCCCCTGCCAGCCGCCGGGCAGCCCCAGGCCGGCCAGCTGGGTGACCGTGGGGGCGACGTCGATGGTCCGCACCAGGTCGCTGACGCGCTCGCCGTTGCCCACCTCCACCAGCTCGAGGGTGGGGTCGATCTCCGGGTCCACCGCGGCGACCTGGCGCGCGACGTAGCTGTAGCCGCGCGGGTATTTCACCACCAGGGGGACGCGGATCTGCTCGTCGTACAGGGTGGTGCCGTGCCACCAGCCGCCGTGGTCCCCGAGCTCCTCGCCGTGGTCCGACGTGACGATGATCAGCGCGTCGTCGTACAGCCCCTCGGCCCTGAGGAACTCCAGCAGAACGCCCAGGTTCGCGTCGGCGTGGCGTACCTCACCGCGGTAGAGGGTCTCCATCTCGCGGACCGTCTCCAGGTCCGGCGACACCCCGTCCCGGCGGGCGACGGCGTGGCCGTCGCGCGGGTGGCGGAAGTAGGGTTGGTGGGGCTCCATGTAATGCAACGTCAGCATCCACCGACCGCGGCGCTGGGTCAGCAGGAACTCCTGGCCCTCGGCCGTCACCGTGCCGGCGTCCTGGTAGTAGCTCGTCACGCTGCGGCGGTCGGTCGGCACCATCCCGCCGAGGCGAAAGCGTATGGCGGCGTACAGCACCAGCAGGCTGCTGGCCTCGCTCGCGCCCAGGGGGCGCAGCGGGGCGAGGTACTCGAAGTCGTCGAAGCCCTGGTGGAATCCCAGCCGCGTGGTCAGGTCCGGGCTGTTGAGCCGTGAGCCGGTGACGTACCCCCCGGTCTGCATCACCTCCGGCAACGTGTCGATGGCCTCCACCAGCGTGTCCGATGGCCCCTGGATGCCGTGGCTCGAGGGGTACAGCGAGGCGAGCAGGGAGGCGAACGAGGCGCGCGTCCACGGCGACTGGGCGATGGCCTGCTCGTAGACCACCGCCTCGGCGGCCAGCTCGTCCAGGGCCGGCGTGAGCCCCAGGGTGCTGCCGTAACACCCCACATGATCGGTGCGCAGCGAGTCCACGACCACGATCAGGACGTTGGGACGGCGAGCCAGATCGGGCGGGACGCTGTCCGCGGCCAGCACCGGCGGCTTCAGCTGCCCCGATCCCACGTGCATCAGCACCAGGAACACCACCGTGCCCAGGTACAGCCCGAAGCCCCCCGCCGGGGTGACGAGCACGCCGGCCATGGTGCGCTCGAGCAGGCCCGAGCCGATCACGAAGATGATCGCGCTGACCCCGAGCAGCGTCACCATCAAGATCATCAGGATCAGCGGCGGCGGGCCGGTGTAGTCGTACACGTCACGCCGCAACACCGCCACGATCGTGGCCAGCCCGAGGACGCACAGGGTGGACAGGTAGGACAGCATCATCAGCCGCGGCGGGCCGAACGGCTTGCGCAGCAGCCGCAGCACCCCCTGCGTGCTGGACACGGCGCTCAGCCCGATCACGAGGCCGAGCAGGCCGTAGAAGATCGCCGCGTAGGCCAGCGGCTGGTAGTCCGCGCCCTCCTGGGTGGAGGCCAGCAGGTACACCGCCTCCACCACGCCCACCGTGGCGCCTCCGAGGAGGCCGCCGGTGGTGCCGGTGATCATCACGGCGCGCGGGTTGTACATGTCCCTCCAGCTTCAACTTTAGCCAACTGTGCCGGACCGGGTGAGGAGAGGTGGCATTTATAGCCCCGGATCACGGGTCCGTCTACGTCTGGTATCCTCCCGCCATGCGATGGATGTTGCTGCTGTTCTTGGCTCCGATCGCCGCCGGCTGCGGCCCCTCCGGGAAGCTGGCCAGCCACAACCCCACCGAGGACGTGGTGATGGTCACCGTGGGCTCGGTCCAGGAGGGGGTGGCCCCCGGAGAGACGCGCGTGTTCCGCTGGCGCGGTTCACCGTTCACCGTGGAGGTGACCGACGAGGACGGCGCGGCCGTCGAGACCGTGGAGATCACCGCGGCCAAGGGGGACCGCTGGCTGTTCCACCACCTGGGCGGCGACCGCTGCTTCGGCATCGCCGACTTCGGCAACCTGTTCAAGCCGGGCACGGACGGCTCGCTGTCGTCGGTCTCCTCGTTGCAGGCGGGCCCGTTCCAGGTCCTGCCCCGCGAGATGGACGTGTGGCCCGGTCACAAGCTGCCCATCTACACCGAGACCCCCGAGGTGTGGGGCATGCTCGAGGTGGACTGCGCCATGACCGTGGACGCGGCCAACACCCACGCGGCAATCCACGGCCGGCTGCACGAGATCAAGCCCAAGTGAGGATCGCCGCGGCCCTGGCGTTGCTGCTGGTCGCGGGGCCGGCGCGCGCCGAGCGCCCCATCATCGACGGCACCGTCGAGTCCCACGCCAGCGCCGACGGTCACTTCCGCATCTGGTACACCCTCGACGGCGGCGACGCCCTCGACGTGCTGTCCGGCGACGACGACCCGGCCAACGGCGTGCCCGACGCCATAGACGTGGTCGAGGAGGGCCTGGCCCTGTGCTGGCAGCGGTTCGTCGAGCAGGAGGGCTGGCGGCCCCCCGGTGACGACGAGGGGGAGGGCGGCGACAGCCGCCTCGACGTGTACCTGCGCCACATCGACAACAACGGCCTCGCGTCGTACGAGTGGCACACCGACCACTGGGCCGCCTATCTGCAGATCGAGCCCGACCTGGCCGAGATGGGCGGCGATCTGATGGCCTCGGTGGCCGCCCACGAGCTCCATCACGCCATCCAGTACAGCTACACCGTGGATCCCCACACCTGGGTCCACGAGGCGTCGGCCACCTACGCCCAGTACCTGATCTACGCCGACTCCGTCGGCCTGGCCGCGGGCATGCAGCTGCTGTGGGGCATCCGCATCGAGGACCCCGGCATCGCCCTGGACACGCTGGGCGACCGCCAGGAGTACGCCGGCCTGCTGTGGGTGAAGTTCCTCGTCGACCGCGCCGGCGGCGACCCCTCCGCGTTCCGCCGGTGGTGGGAGATCCTCGCCGAGGACCCGGACTGGGAGGCCTCCATCGCCACCCTCGCCGACGAGTACGGCGAAGGCGACGCGTGCGCCCTGTTCGCCGAGTACGGCGAGTGGCTGTACTTCGCCTGCGCCCGCGACGACGGCGACCACTGGCTCTCCGACGGCCTGGACTGCCTGCTGGACATCCGCGCCGGTCTGGACCACGACGACATCGTCCCTCCCCAGACCTGGGAGCCCACACCTCCCGAGCCGTTCGGGTTCTCCCTGAACGTGGCCCAGGTCACCGCGAGCGACCTCACCGTCACCGCCGACGGCCCCCCGGCCGGCGGGTGGGCGACGCGGGCGGTCCCCCTCTCCGACGGCGACGGCCTCGACGGCACCACCGCGTCGCCCGACGGCGACGGCCGCGCCGAGCTGGATCTGGCCCTGCCCGCCGAGGCGGATCAGTTGCTGCTGGTGCTGGCCAGCTGCGGCGATGCCGACGGATTCGAGCTGTCGCTGGACGAGGCCGGCACCCCGGGGGACGACGACGACATCCTCGACGCCGCCCAGGACGACGCCGAGGGCTGCGCGTGCAGCGCGACGGACCGCCCCGGGGCGGGGTCAACACTCGGTCTGCTGGGGCTGTTGGGGGTGTGGAGGCGGCGACTCAGCGCGCGCCGCGGCCGCTGATCACCACGGGCAGGGTCTTGAGCAGGATCTGGATGTCGAGCCACAGGGACCAGTTCTCGATGTAGTAGATGTCCAGCTCGACCATGCGCTCGAAGCCCAGGTCGGAGCGGCCGAGGACCTGCCACAGGCCGGTGATGCCGGGCTTGACGTTGCAGCGCTGCTCGAACCAGTAGCGCCACTCGGGGTTGTCGTCGATCTTGTCCAGATCGTTCACCGGCAGCGGCCGGGGGCCGACGAGGTTCATGTCACCGATCAACACGTTGATCAGCTGGGGGAACTCGTCGACGGAGTACTTGCGGATGAAGTGGCCCACGCGGGTGATGCGCGGGTCGTGGCTCATCTTGAACAGCAGCCCGTCGGTCTCGTTCTTCTCGTCGAGCTCCTCGCGGAGCTCAGCGGCGTTGGCCACCATGGACCGGAACTTGTAGAACGGGAACACGCGGCCGCCCTTGCCGAAGCGGCGGTCCACGAAGAACACGGGCCCCTTCGAGTCCAGCTTGATCAGCAGGGACACCAGCAGCAGCGGCGGCAGGATGAACAACCCGCCGGCGAGCACGGCCAGCACGTCGAACACCCGCTTCACGCGGTAGGCCACCGCGGTGTACTGCACCGGCCGGAAGGCCTCGAGCTCCAGGTCGCCGATGTTCTCGGTGGCGATGTGCGACGAGACCACACCGTGGGAGTACGGCACCTTGAGCAGCTGCACACCCATGCGGTCCATGTCCACGGCCAGGCGCACCGCGTCCATGCGCGGGTAGGCGAAGTCGGACAGGACCAGGAAGTGCAGGTTGTACGCGTTGACCAGGTCGCGCAGTTCGTCCAGGTCTCCGAGGACACGCTCCGGGTCCACGAAGGGACCGCCGCTCATGTCCGTGGTCCGGTCGTCCTCGATGAAGCCCACGAGCTCGAAGCCGAGCCACTCGAAGCTGCGCACGCGTTCGGCGAGGTGGGTGGCCACCGGCCCGGTACCGATGATGGCCACGTGCTGGGTCTGCACACCCCGCAGCGGGGCGGCCTGGACGCCCCAGAAGATCAGCAGGCGCACCGCCCCCACGCTGACCAGGGTCGTGAAGCCGAGCATGGCCGCGGCCGTGCGGCTGAAGTGCTGCTGGGGCAGCAGGAACTCCACCAGCACCACGCCCACCACGAACACCGCCACCGCCTCGGTGACGTCGCGCAGGATGCGTGGGGTGGAGACGTTGCGCTGGGGGTTGTACAGATGCATGCGGTACGCGATGACGCACCACAGGGGTACCAGCAGGGTGATGGGCGGGACGATCAGGCCCTTGAGGAGCAGGCGGCCGAAGGGGATGGGGGCGAGCTGGGCCAGCTCGGGCGACAGCAGCTTCCACCCCTGCAGGGTGAGCCAGTACGCCGCGACGATGGCGAACACGTCCACGACCACCGCGAGGTCGCGGGCGAGCTCGAGTCGCCGAACGCGGGGTTCGACCGGGGTTCCCGGCCGGGGCAGCGACCTCAGCCGCGGTCGCCCTTTACCCTTTCGCGCCCGAAGTCCTTCAGGTGACCCCATACAGCGATCACACCCCTCTTCACGTAGTCCAGATCTTCGACGGACCGCATCCGCGCCAGCTGCCGCACGATGAATCGCGGCCGCAGGAACGAGCGGTACACGCCCTGACACATCTCCATGACCTCGGCCGGCTCCATGTCCGGCGTGGTCAACACCGTCTCGGTCATGTCGTAGCGCTCGTAGTCCCTCGGATCGAAGCGGAAGGAGCCCTCATCCAGGGCCTCCCGGAACAAGCGCGTTCCTGGATAGGGTACCACGACCGTGGCCTGCAGCATCTCCGCGTACCCCTTGTTCATCAGCTCGTGGGCCAGATCCAGGGTCCGCTGGGCGTCGTCGCGCGTCTCCCAGGGGTAGCCCACCATCACGGTGAGCTGCACGTCGATGCCCGCCTCGGAGAAGTGGCGGCAGCCGCGGACGATGTCCTCGACCTTGATGCCCTTGTCGATGCGGTCCAGGGTCGCCTGGTTGCCCGACTCCAGCCCACACTTGACCTTGCGCCAGCCCGCTCGCTTCATGCGCTCGGCCATGGAGAAGTCCCGCGCGTAGTCGAAGCGGTCGTTGCTCGAGAACAGGATCTCGCGGTCCAGGCCGCGCTCGACCATCCCGTCGCAGAAGCGGCGGCGCCACTTGTTGGGCGGGAAGGTACCCGTGTCGTCGAACACCTCGCGCACCCCGTGGTCCTGCACGAGCATCTCCAGCTCGTCGAGCACGTTCTCGGGGCTGCGGGTGGCGAAGCGCGGGTGGATCGTGGTCCACGAGCAGAACGAGCACCGCGGCCGCGGGCAGTCCCGGCCGGCCATGGTGTAGAAGAACGGGTCGCGCCGCTTCCACTTCTCGAAGTAGCGGTCCGCCAGCGTCAACCGCCGGTCGATGAACGGCAGGGAGTCCAGGTCCTTGGTCAGCACGAACGCGCCGGTGTCCTTGATGTCGTCGCCGTCGCGGTAGTACAGGCCCGGCGGGGGCTCGGTGTCCTGCTCCAGGTGGTCCACCAGGGCCAGCAGGCCCACGTCGTACGAGCCCCCGGTGAGCACGAAGTCCACCTCGGAGTTCTCGAACTGCTCGTGGGGCTCGGCGGTCGCGTGGTCCCCCACCAGCACGACGCGGGCGCCGGGGAGGCGCTGCTTGAGCTCGGCGATGAGGCGCCAGTGCAGCTTGACCACCGGCGTCTTGGTCTCGAAGACCACCAGCTCGGGCCGGGCGTTCTCCAGCCCCCGCCACCAGGCGTCGAAGTCGAGCTGACGCACGATGGCGTCGTCCCACAGCACGTCGTGGCCGCAGTGCTGGAGCAGGGTCGCAGCGGTGGCGGGCACCACCGGGTAGATGTACGACCCCACGGACATCCACTGGAACTGCCGGTTCTGCGTCAGCATCGGGCTGCCCTTCTCGTGGAAGGGCGGATAGGAGATGGCGATTCTCATGGACGTGCCGTATTGGGTTCTATGACCGAGAAATGGGGGAGGCGCAACCGGAGAGCTAGTCCAGCGCCCCCGACGCACCCACCGGGTTGCCGGTGGTGACGTTGCGGTAGATCACCGTCCCGGAGACGAACGGGCTGAGCATGCCCGTGATGCGCCGGAAGAAGTTCTCCACGTTGACGATGGTCTTGGGCGGCACGAACAGGATGTCCCCCTTCTGCAGGGGCACGTTCTGGCGCATGTCGCCCGTGGCGAGCAATTGCTCGATGTCGATGGCGTACAGCTCGGGCTCTTCGAGCCCGCCGCGGATCAGCAGGATGTTGTTGGTCCGGCTGTCCTCGGTGAGCCAGCCCACCTTGGTCAGCGCGCCGACCACGTCGAGCTCGCTCTCGATCTGCAGGATCGACGGGTTGCGCACGTACCCCAGCACGTACACCTTCATCGAGCTGACCTTGACCACGTTGATGGAGACCTGGGGCTCCTTGTAGTACTCGGAGATGCGCGAGCTCAGCATCGACATCAGGTCGGGATAGGTCATCCCGGCGATGTGCAGGCGTCCCACCAGCGGGTAGCTGATGGCGCCGTCGGGGCTGATCACGATGCGCATGTTCAGGTCGTCGTGACGCCACACCGCGATGTCGATCTCGTCGCCGGGTCCGAAGACGAACTCGGGGACGGTATCGGGCATCAGGGCCTCGCCTTCCGCATTCTCGGCGGGGGCGAGATCGGTCACGGGACGCACATTGCGCCGCGCGCAGCTGGGCAGTACCAGCGACACGAGTAGCGCGAAAACGATGATGTTCGATAGACGTCTCATTGGAGCAGGCGGAACGTAGCATCGGGTTGGGGCATAGTCAATTTGATTGCCCGCGCGAAAGGCCGCGGCTATATTCCGGCCAGCCGTAGCGTTTCGGCCAGGGGCCGTGGTGTGCGAGTGACGAGGGGTTGTTGGCGGCCCTCCACCCCTGACGCCGGGACGCGAAGACGGTTCGAGAGAGGCCGAATCCATGGAATTGATACGCCTTTGGACGACGCTGAAGCGCCGCAAGTGGGTGGTGGTCCAGGCCTTCATCTTCTTCACGGTGGCGTCGCTGGTCGCCACGCGCTTCCTGCCCAAGACCTACCAGGCCACGGCCAAGGTGATGATCGAGCAGAGCGACGCCGCAGCCTCGCTGCTCAGTGAGGTCGGGCTCGAGGAGCTGGTCACCACCCTGGGAAGCAGCGGCTCGTCGAACGAGGTCTCCAACAAGATCGCGCTGGCCACCATCACCGAGAACCTCGACGAGGTGGTGTGGCGGCTGCAGCTGCGCGACGACGACGGGCACCTGATCAAGTCGCAGACCCTGCTCAAGAAGGGCCTGTTCTACTCGATAAAACCGACACCGCTGTTCACCATCAGCCAGTACCAGAACACCGACATCCTGCTGATCAAGGCCAACGCCCCGTACCCGGAGCAGGCCCAGATGATGGCGGACGCCCTGGCCGAGGTGTTCATCGACGTGAGCCAGGAGCGCACCCGGGCGGAGACCCGCAGCGCCAAGGAGTTCATCGACGAGAAGGTGGGGGTGGTCGAGGCGGAGTTCGACGAGGCCCTGGGCGACATCGCCGACTTCAAGGCCGACCAGAACATCATCGACCTGTCCACCGAGACCCGCGAGGCCGTCTCCAAGATCTCCGAGCTCATGAGCCTGGCCGAGGGCAACGAGTACAAGATCAGCCAGCTCCGCCGGCAAATCCGGGAGTTGGAGCAGTTCCTGGCCCAGAACAGCCCGGACGCGGTGGCGGCCTCCACCCTGCGCGAGAACCCCGAGATCGCGGCCATGCAGGAGGACCTGCGCCGGATGGAGATGGAGCTCGACCGGATGCTCCAGGACCTCACGGAGGCCCACCCGGACGTCATCGAGCTGCGCCTGCTCATCGGCCAGACAGAGACCCGCCTGGCCGAGATACTCGTCATCGACGCCCAGCGCAGCCCCGATCTGACCGCGCTGCGGCTGGAGATGGCCGCGGCCATGGAGTCCCGCCGCGACATCAAGGCGGACATCGCCAAGTACACCGACGAGTTCGCTCGCCTGCCCGACGTGATGAAGGAGGACACGAGGCTGCAGCTGGCGGCCCAGGCCAGCCAGAACATCCTCGAGGCGCTGACCGACTACCAGTACCAGATCGGCATCGCCGAGGCGATGACGCTCACCGACATCCGCATCGTCGATCCGGCGATGCTGCCGGACAAGCCCGCGTCGCCCAAGGTCATGTACAACGCCGTGCTCGGCGCGTTCCTGGGCGTGGTGGTCGGGCTGTGCCTGGTGTTCCTGCTGGAGTACATCGACGACTCCATCCGCACCCGCGAGGACCTGGAGGAGGTGTGGGACATCCCCCACCTCGGCATCGTGCCGCAGATCCGGCCGGGGGAGGGTAAGTTCATCCACACCCTCAATCCGAAAGCTCCACTATCCGAGGCGTACAGGACCATCCGGCACAACATCCTGTACGCGAGCTTCGAGAACCCGCCGCAGACCATGATGATCACCAGCTCCATCCCGGGTGAGGGCAAGTCCACCACCTGCGCCAACCTGGCCGCCTCCGCGGCCATGGAGGGCAAGAAGGTGCTGGTCATCGACACGGACTTCCGCAAGCCCAACCAGCACCGCCTGTGGCAGGCCGACAACACCAGCGGCTTCACCGCCTACCTGGCCGGCCAGCTCCCGCTCGAGGAGTGCATCCGCCACGACGTGGTGCCGGGCCTCGACCTGCTGCCGTCGGGCATGGTGCCCCCCAACCCGGCCAAGCTCATCGAGTCCACCCGCCTGCGGGAGACCCTCGAGGGCCTGCGCGAGCGCTACGACCTGATCTTCCTGGACTCGCCGCCCGTGCTGGTGGTCAACGACGCCGCGGCCCTGGCCCGCGTGGTGGACGCCTACGTGCTCGTGGTGGAGTCCATGGGCGTGAGCCGCCGCATGCTCGGCGACGCCCGCACCCGCATCGAGGTGGTGGGCGTGCCCCCCGTCGGCGCGGTGATGAACAAGCTGGACTTCGGCACCGCCGGCTACGGCTACTACTACAAGTACTACAGCGCCTACGGTCCGGACCGGAAGCGCAGCGGCGGCGGAGACGACGGCAAGCGTCGCAAGATGCGCGTGGTGCCCGGGAGGTCGTCATGAGAGGTAGTGAAACCACTCCACTCCCGTCGCCAGAGCCGCGATCCATCCCCGCTGGACCAGTCGCTTCGCTCCTTCATCGGGCTTCTTCGGTCACAGGCCAGGCGGCCTGCTCCCTCATCAGCCCTCGCCAGCGGGGCGCCTCACGACTCCGGCTCGGTCCGGGAGCGGATTCACTACCTCTGAGCCGCTGGCTGTACGTCCTGATCCTGGCGCCGGCGATCGCGCTCGTGCCCATGATGGGCTGCGGCAGCGACCTGGACACCCACATCCAGAACCTGCAGAGCCCCAACCCGATGGTGCGGCTCGAGACGGCCAAGCTCGCCAAGCGCGAGAACGAGCCCCGCCTCGCCGCGGCCCTGACCCCGCTGCTGAGCGACTCCAGCAAGGAGATCCGCCTCACCGCCGCCGACTCGCTGACCTACATCGGCACCACCGAGGAGGTCCCCGCCCTGGCCTCGGCGCTGAGCGACCGGGACCGCGAGGTCCGCCTCGCCGCCGTCAACGCCCTGGGCCGCATCGGCGACGAACGGGCCGTGGTGCCGCTGCTCAAGCTGCTCGAGACCGAGAAGGAGCCCTACTCCATCGTCTGGGCCCTGGGCAACATCGGCTCGAACATGTCGCTGGACGCGCTGACGCCGCTGCTGGACGCCGAGGACCGCTACACCCGCTATCAGACGAGGCGAGCGCTGCTGAAGATCCGCTGAACGGATGCGCACCCTAACGCTGCTCGCGCTCGCGCTGCTGGCGCTGGCGCCCCTCCCCTGCCGCGCCGGCCTCCCCGCCTCCCCGGACATTCCGCCCGACGATCCGCTGTCGCGGGACATGCTGCGCCTGTCGCTGCGGTACCCGGAGCTTTCTCCCGGGCACACCACACGGCCGTTCACCCGCATGGAGGTGGCGCGACTGCTGGACGCGGTGCACAGGCGGTACGGCGCGCCCGATGATCCGGTGGACCGCCGGCTGCGCGCCCGCATGGCCCGGCAGGTGGCGCCCGAGCTGGAGTGGGTGCGGGGCGGGCGACCCATGGGCCAGCCGTGGCTGCGCCCCGGCGTGGAGGCGCGCTGCGAGGGCATGATCGCGACGGGGGGTGACCCGTACCCCCTGCACGGGGGCGATGCCGCCGGCCCCTACTTCGGGTGTTCCTGGACCGGCGAGCTGATCGTCGGGCCGCTGGCCGTGGTGGTCGAACCGCGCGTGGCCTACGACCCCGTCGGCGGCGGCACGGCGCCCTTCGGCCCCATCTCGCTCGGCGACGCCGGCGCCGTGCTGGACATGCCCCGGGGGTACTTCAAGCTGTCCGGCGGCGACCTCGAGCTCACCGTGGGCTCCACCGATCTGTCCTGGGGCCCGAACCGCGGCGGTACGATCTACTCGGGCAACAGCGCCCCGCCGTTCATGATCCGCTTCACCCAGCCCCACATGTGGCGCCTGCCGTGGGTGTTCCGCTGGCTCGGCGAGTTCAAGGCCACCGCATTCTGGGGCAAGCTGCTGGGGCCGCGGCCCGACGTGCTGAACCCGCACCTGCTGGGCATGAAGTTCGACTGGCGGCCCTTCCAGCCCTGGCTCGAGATCAGCATCAGCCGGCTGTCCATGTTCGGCGGCGCCGGCGAGCCCTCCCCCACCGCCGGCGACATCTGGAACCTGATCTGGGGGCTGGACCCCCACGTGGACTACGACGGCGACACCGAGGGCTTCGACGCCAACGACATCGCCAGCTGGGAGTTCACCCTGACCGTGCCCTACGCCCACCTCGTGCCCGGCGTGCAGTTCCTGCAGCTGTACTGGGTCAACGCGGGCGAGGACATCATGCGCACCTACCTGGGCAAGCTGCCCCTGCCCGCCCTGACGGGCGTGGGCAACCAGGGGGGGCTGCACCTGGGGGTGGGGCCGCTGACGCTGCGGCTGGAGTGGACGCGGATGATGGACGACCGCTTCCGCTGGTACTCCGGGCACCGCATCTACCACGACGGCTTCCACCACCACGGCCGGGTCATGGGCCACCCCAGCGGCGGCGACGCCGAGGGCACCTACGTCGAGATCGGCGCCGACGTCAGCGAGCGCGTCGCGCTCCACGGCTGGTTCGAGCGCGTCACCCACGAGGGCGCCGTGGCCACCCACGAGGGGGACGTCTACACCCTGGTCGCAGACCGCGACGTCACCCGCGCCGGCGTCCAGCTGAGCACCGAGCTGCGCACCCGCCGCGTCCCCATCCGGGCCCAGGTGCGCTTCCAGCTCGAGCACGTCGCCAACGAGGGGTTCGTGCCGGGCGCGTCTGCGGTCTACCCGCAGCTGTGGTTGGAGGTACGCGTGCCCTTGGAACAAACGCGCGCGGCGAGGTTTTGACGCGCAAACTCGGCGAAAGTGGTATGGTCCCCCCCCGTCGCCGACCGGCGGCGATATTCGAGATGAACATCCTCCTGTGGAAGGAGCCTGACGTGAGACATTTTCTGTGGTTGCTTTTGCTCCCCCTGCTGATCACCGCCTGCCCGCCCGCGGACAGCGGCAACACCCCCGTGTGCGTCCCCGCCGACGCGTCGGTGGAAGGCCTCGCGGTGGAGGGTGATCCCGTGGTCGCGACCTTCGACGACCAGGAGATCAAGCTCTCCGAGCTCGACGACGAGGCCAAGCCCCAGATCATCAAGGCGTTGATGAACATCGACCAGGCCCGCCAGCGGACCCTGGACACGGTGCTCTTCGACACCCTGGCCGAGGCCGAGGCCAAGGCCGTGGGCATGGAGACGGAAGCCTGGGTCAAGCAGGAGGTCGACGACAAGGTGACCGAGGTGACCGACGACGAGGCGCGGCAGTTCTTCGAGGAGAACCCGCCCCGCGGCGGCCGCGGCGACTTCGAGCAGATGAAGGACCGCGTCAAGCAGTACATGGCGCGCCAGCGCAGCTCCGAGCGAAAGACCGAGCTGTTCGTCGAGCTCAAGGAGAAGCACGGCGTCAAGGTGATGCTCGAGCCCTTCCGCATCGAGGTCAGCGCGGACGACGATCCCTTCAAGGGCCCGGTCGATGCTCCTGTCACCATCGTCGAGTTCGCGGACTTCCAGTGTGGCTTCTGCGGCCGCGCCCGCGACACCACCTCCGCGCTGATGGAGATGTACCCGACGCAGATCAAGCTGGTCTTCCGCGACTACCCGATCCCCAAGCACCCCCGCGCCGGTCGCATGTCCGAGGCTGCCAACTGCGCCCACGACCAGGACAAGTACTGGGAGTTCTTCGACATCCTGTTCGACAACCCGCGCAAGACCACCGACGACGACATGAAGGCCCACGCCGAGACCCTCGGCCTGGACACCGAGGCGTTCAACACCTGCCTCGACTCCAACAAGTACGCCGACGAGGTCCAGAAGGACTTCGAGGACGGCGCCGCTGCCGGCGTCTCCGGCACCCCCGCGTTCTTCATCAACGGCCGCATGATCGCCGGCGCCCAGCCCCCCGAGGCCTTCGCCGCCATCATCGACGACGAGCTGACCCGCGCCGGTGTGCCCCTGCCCACGGCGACGGAGACCGCCTCCGAGTAGTTCCCCCCTCCAGGAGCCTGGAATGGAGCCACCCCTCGGCGCCCGCGTCCAGCTCCTGGGCCTGCCCGTCCACGTCCACGACCTGACCTCCCTGCTCGACGCCGTCGACGCGATGATCGCGTCCGGCGGCCGCTACACCGTCTGCTACGCCAACGTCCACACCGTCAACCAGGCCGTAGAGCTACGCGACGTGGCCGAGTTCATGCGCCAGGCCGACCTGGTGTACTGCGACGGACAGGGGGTGCGGCTGGGCGCGGCGATGCTGGGGCACAGACTCCCGCCGCGCATGACCGGCGCGGACTGGATCTGGGTGTTGGCGCGACACGTGGCGGCGCAGGACCTGGGCCTGTACTGGGTGGGCTCGAAGCAGGGCGTGGTCGAGGCGGCGGCGGCGAAGCTGGCGTCAGCCGCACCGGGATTGCGCGTCGTGGGCACCCACCACGGGTACTTCGACAAGGAGGGCCCCCAGAGCGATGCGGTCGTCGACCACATCAACGCGGCAGGGCCCGACATCGTGCTGGTGGGCTTCGGCACGCCGCTGCAGGAGCGCTGGATCGCCGCCAACCGCGACGCCATCGACGCCCCGGTGGTGTGGGCCCTCGGCGCCACCGCCGACTTCATCTCCGGCGCTGTCAGCCGTGGACCGGCCGTCCTGTACGACCACGGCCTGGAATGGCTGGCGAGGTTGCTGGTGGATCCCCACCGGCTGTGGCAGCGTTACCTCGTGGGCAACACCCAGTTCGTCGTCCGGGTGTTGCGGGAGAGGTCACGCAGGCAGCCATGATCTTCCTGTTCGACATCGACGGTACCCTGCTGCTCAGCGGCGGGTCGGGCCGTGCGGCCCTGGACCGCGCCATGGACGAGCACCTGCCCGTCACCGGCGCCATGGACCGCGTCTCCTGCGCCGGCAAGACCGATCGCTCCATCATCGAGGAGGCCTGCCGCAAGGCCCTGGGTCACGACCCCGACGACGACCTCGTCCAGCGCATCCGCGACCGCTACACCGAGGTCCTGCCCGGCGAGCTGCGCGACAACCCCAGCTTCCGGCTCATGCCCGGCGTCCCCGACGTCCTGCACGCCCTGCGCCGTCGCAAACGCACCTGGCTCGCCGTCGCCACCGGCAACATCGAGGCCGGCGCCCGCGCCAAGCTCCACCGCGCCCGCCTCGACCACCTGTTGCCCATCGGCGGCTACGGCAGCGACCACCGCGAGCGCACCGGCATCCTCCGCGACGCCCTCGACGCCGTCGCCACCGACGCCGGCCGCCCGCTGACCGACCTGGGCCCCGTCATCGTCGTCGGCGACACCGTCCGCGACATCGAGGCCGCCCAGGCCCTCGACCTCCACGCCGCCGTCCTCGCCGACACCACCACCCCCATCGAGCTCCTCGAGGAGGCCCAGCCCGACGTCATCGTCGAGGACCTGCGCGAGCTGCTACCGTGGTCGCACACGCTGAGAGGGAAAAGACATGCCTGAGAAGAAAAAAGGCAACAAGCTCATCGTCATCCTCGGCTGCCTCGGCCTGTTGATCCTGCTGAGCCTGCTCGCCTGCTGCGGTGGCATCGGTGCCGTGTTCCTCATCGGCCCCGGCATGCTCGTGGGCCTCGTGGTCCAGGACGAGCCACTCCCCGTGCAGGTCGTCAAGTGGGACGAAGCCCGCGTCGAGCACATCGAGGACCGCCTCGCCCAGGAGATGCTCACCGACCGCACCATCGAGCTCACCGGCGAGGAGCTCACCCAGCTCATCATCTCCGGGGACACCGGCCAGATGGTCGCCTTCCGCATCGACATCGACGACCAGGGCCGCGCCGACATGGACATGTCCATCCAGCTCGACCCCACCCAGCCCCAGTACCTCAACATCCACACCGTCGGCGACTTCACCATCGAGGACGGCTGGTTCACCGACTTCACCGTCGACGAGATCGACATCGGCAAGTTCGATCTCGGCCAGTACCTCGCCGGCCAGCAGCTCAAGGACGACGTCAACCAGTCGCTGGCGCAGCAGCGGGTGCAGGATCCGCAGGTGGCCCAGACGTTCGACTGGATCGAGCTGCTGACCATCGAGGACGGGCAGATCATCCTCACGCTGACCGAGGAGGGCGTGCAGCAGCTCCAGGCCGACGGCAAGATCGTGGCGCCGTAGGCGCCGCGGCACCCTCCCCCTTCCCCTCAATACACGTTACGACGGTCCCC
>CAZLEO010000157.1:0-22547 GCA_964558555.1 uncultured Rickettsiales bacterium
CACCATGCCACCTCGCACCCCGCACGCCCAGATGCGGTCCACCGAGCGGATACGTCTGAAGCGCCCCCACTGGCGCACGGGCAGCCGCGAGATCTCCTTCGAGCCACTCGAATTCCTGGCGCGGCTGGTCCAGCACATCCCGCGGCTCAATTTCAAGCGGGTGGCCGCCCCGGCCTGGAGGCAGTACGGCGCCTACTCCGCGGTTGTGCGTGCGCGCTGGCGTCGGGAGGCTGAAGCCGACGACGTCCCGGACAACGAGGCTCAGCCACCACCGCCCAGTCCTGGCCGCAAGCAGTGCTCCTCGGCGTGGGCCGCGCTTCTTTCGCGAACATGGGGGTTCGATCCCCTGGAGTACCCCGACTGTCCGCTCCCGGCCGGGGGGGCCGGCTCGAGATCGTCACCGCCATCCGCACGACGCCGACTCTCTGCAGCGCATCACTCACCACTACGGCCGGTACGCCGGACCGCTCGACACCGAGGTCCCCGAACTCAAGCCAAAGGGGCCGCCATCGGCCACGCGCCTCCCTGGCTTCAAGGGGAGTGGAGCGGCCGGCGACCCGGTTCGACGTCGTCCCTCCCGCAGAGTTCGACGCCGTCGATCCACCCGGCGATGACGACGCCTACTTCGTCGACCGATGCGTCGGACCGCCACCCGGTGACGACGGGCTCCCCGTCATCGAACTCACCTGACGCGCCTCACTGAAGGCGGCTCCCGCGCCGTCAACCCGACCGCTGCGCCCTCATCCCCCAAGACAACGACATCCATCGATTCCGCACCGTTTCCCGGTAGTTGGGCGGTTCGTCGTCGGGAAGCGGGTTCGAAAAACTCCCCAAAACACGCACCGTGGCGCCACGGACACCTCCCATGGTGACGTCGCGCCGCCGCCGTTCGGCCCTCGCCGAGGCGGGGATCGAAGTCGCGGTGGCCGTCGTCAACTCGGCGAGGGCCGAACGGCGGTTCAACGAGCTTGGTGGCGTGTGAATCCCCCTGCTATCCTCGGGTGACAGGAGGGTTCAGGGATGGATGGGTTTCGCGGCGGCGAAGGATTTTCCTACCGCCCACCGCCCCGCCCCACCCCCGCCCCCTGTGGAAAGGACCAGGTCATGGAGCTTCCCCTGGACCGTGAGCGGCTCAAGTCCTGGAACCAGCGCGAACGCAGCGACGATGTTTCCCTGGCTCGCAGTGAGGGGCCAGGTGCCAGACTGAGCCTGGCCATCCAGCTGAGCGCACTCGGTATCAGGTTGAACCGGGCGGCGACGCCGGGCTCGCGGGGACACGACCTGGACGAAAAATCCAGGTTCTACGCAGCACCACTCCGAGCGCTCACCAGCCCATGAATCCGGACCTGGACCACGTTCTCGAATCGGCCATCGCAGCCTTGGAAGGAGCCGGTGTCCGGTGGGCGCTGGTCGGTGGGCTGGCCGTGAGTGCGTGGGCTTCTCCACGAGCGACGAGGGACGTCGACCTGTACGCCGACTTGCAGGGGGTAGCCCCCTCCCGACTCCAGGAAAAACTCGAGTCGCACGGGTTCGTCGTTCCCGCGATGGAAGAGGAACTTCGAACCTACGGCGTGTTCCGCTGCCGGTCGGGGGAGGCGGGGGTGTTCCTGGACGTGTTCAGCTCCACGGGCCCCCTTGGCAGCGCGATCTTGGACCGCAGGGTGGAGGTCGATGATGGGGAGCGAAAGCTGTGGCTGATCTCGGCTGAGGACCTCGCCATCCTGAAGGCGTTCTCCGAGCGTGATCGCGACTTCGAGGATCTGGTCCAGATCTTGAGAGTCCAGGAGGGCACCCTCGACATGGACTACATCGGACAGTGGACTCGACTTCTCGACGCCGGCATCGAGTCTGACGAGGTGACGGAACGCATGGACCGGGCGCTCGCCCTGGCTCGATCCCGAGGCTGAGAGGTCACTTCCCGATGGCGACTTCCGTGGGCCTTCTTGCGCGCGGTTGCTTCACGTCCCGGCTCGTCATCTCGAGCCGATATTGCACCCATGACCCATACGGCGGGCCGGACGGGAACTGGTAGACCGCGGAACCGCCGCTTCGATGTCCCCGCAGCCGCAGCTCGTGTCGTCTGACCACCTGGAGGACCCATGCGATTGTTGCTGATTCTCGTCTCCATCCCGTTCCTCGGCTGCGCCGGCCAGCTCAACGTCAGCGACGACGACGACACCGGCGGCATCGACGACGTGGACGACATCGACGATTCCGAGGACGTGCTGGAGGCGTGCGAGGAGTACGCCGATCAGATCCTGACCGAGACGTTCCGCGTCGAGTTCCCGGCCACCCACGGGGGCTGTCCGTGGGGCGAGGACGACAACCTCGGGGAGCAGCAGGGCGTGTTGACCGCGCGGGTGGAGGAGACCGAGACCCTGGACCTCGAGGGGCTCGTGGTGTGCGACATGGACTTCGCGTTCGCCGGCGAGGCGGGCCTCGAGCAGGACATCGTCTACGACGACAACTTCATCTTCGTGTTCAACGGTGTCGTCCTGGCCTCGAGCTACCGGCCCTGGATCGAGCAGCTGGAGACCGAGGACGTGTTCCACATCTATGACTGGGACCGGATCGTCGGGATGGAGAACGACTTCAGCAGCTCCATCCCCACGTACTGCGTGGGCGAGGACACGGACCTGGCCGAGTGTGACATCCCACCGCCGGAGACCCACGGCCCCATCTCCCTGACCTTCGACCTGGCCATCACGTCCGAGCTGAGCTTCATGGCCATCGACGAGGGGCGGTCCGAGTTCACCTTCATCGCCACCGGGGACAACGATCCGCAGGTGGACTGCTCCCACGACGCGTTCTACTTCGACGTGGAGGTGCCGTACCTGGAGCTGTGATTCGGCCCGGCTCGGTCCGGTGTCTGCCGACGATCAGGGCCCGCCCGGCGGCGGTCCCGGACCCCCGCGCCGCTTCTCGCCGCGGTGCTGACGGACGATCTCGGCGATCTCGCGCTCGAACTCGCGGTTGGCGAGGATGAAGCGCAGCTGCTGCGACGGGCTCAGCACGTCCTCGAGGCCGCGGATGGTCTCGACCTCGAGTTCCTGGCTACGTTGCTCGATGGCGACGCCCTCCTCGATGAGGGAGGTGGCGAGGGCGTCGTCGTCGGTGCCGGCGTCGATGAACTCCTTGACGCGGCGGTGCAGGTCGTGGTGCTCGCGCATGACCTCGGCGCGGGCCTCGTCCTTGGTGCGCAGGTAGCGGTTGAGCTTGAGCGCGGTCTCGTCGTCCAGGTCGAGGGCGTCGACGAGCTTCCACAGGCGGACGGTGGCGATCTTCTCCATGAGCTCGGCGTAGTTCTCGCCGCCTGGAGGAGGACCGCCGGGGGGCGGGCCGCCGTGGCCCGGCTGGGCCGAGGCAGTGGCCGACCAGATCAGGGGCAGGGCCAGCAACAGGGTGTGGATGGGACGCAACATCAGGACTCCAGGGTCTCGAGGACCGCGGCGAGCTCGTCCACGTCGAGCTCGGCGAGGGCGGCGAACACGTCGTCACCCAGCCCCAGATCCAGGGCCTCGGTCTCGTTGTCTTGCAGGTTGACGACCAGGGCGTCGAGGCCGCCGGACCGCAGCGGCATGTCCATGTCGGCGGCCTCGGCCTCGGCCACGGCGGCCGGGTCGATGGGGTCCAGGGAGATGCCCAGCTCCTCGGCGAGGGCGCGGGCGGTGGCCTCGTCGGGGAGGCCTGGCGCGGGAATGTCCTCGGCCACGGGGACCTCGTCGGGCTCCTGGGCGCGCCGCTGCGCGGCCAGGGCGAGGGCCACACCGAGCAGGATCACCGCGGCCGCGGCCAGCCCGAGGGTCCAGCCGCGCGAACGGCGCTCGTCGGCCGCGGGCGACGGACTCAGCTCCACGATCTCGGCAGTGCGTTCGGGCTCGTCGAGGGCACCCATCACGTCGGCAGCGAGGGCGTCGAAGAAGGCGTCGTCGGGTTCGTCGAGGTCGTCGGCGCGCAGGGCCTGTTCGACCTCGCGGATCTGCTCGACCCTTGCGCGGCACGTCTCGCACCCGGCCACGTGCCCGGCGACGTCGTCGTCGGGTTCGCCCGATGCGAGGAGGATCAGGGCGTCCTCGGGAGGGCAGCTGCTCATGTCCGTCTCCTCGATCCACGCCGCGCAGACGCAGACACGGTGGGGTGGACACCCCCGCACGCCGATAGGTTAACGCGCGCGAACTCGAAATTCAGCTTCGGGGGGATCCCGGCTCAGTCGCGGCTCAGCTTGCCCAGCCCCATGGTCCGGTCCAGGGCGAGCTCGAACTCCACCTGCAGCGAGTAGGGGAAGCGGTCGAAGGCGATGACTTCGGGGTCGGTGGAGCCCTGGACGAGGGTGATCAGGGACTTGCGCAGGGCCTGGGCGTCCGGGCCGAAGGCCTCCTCCGGGGGGATGGCCATGCGGGCGTCCAGGGGGCTGCGTGTGCGCAGCAGGTCGGCCACCTCGGCCACCAGCCGGGTGGCGCCGTCCACCGGCGCCCCGCCGGCGACTCGATAGGCCCGGTAGAGCAGGCGGGCCTGGGCGACGGCCTGGGCGGCACGGCGGCGCTTGCCCGCGTCGACCTCCACGTCGTAGAGGATGGCCCACGTCTTCCAGGGCTGGGCGGCGTGGCCGAGGGGGGCGACGAGCTGCAGCGTGGCGCGCAGGGCCCGCCGCGCCTCGTCCAGCAGCCCCAGCGCGTGGTAGGCCTCGGCCACGTTGTTCAGGGCGCCGGCCTCGCGGAGCGGATCGCCGAGCTCGTGGGCGAGATCCGCGGCGCGGATGAAGCAGTCGACCGCCTCCTCGACACGCTCGCCGCTACGGTAGAGGTTGCCCAGCTGGACCAGGGTGACGGCCTCACCGCTGCGGTCCTCGGCGCGGGCGCGCAGCCGCAGGGCCTTCTGGTAGGCCGACTCGGCGCGGTCGGCCTGGCCCATCTGGTCGTAGGCGGTGCCCACCTGGTGCCAGGTGTTCGCCACGGCCATCGGATCGTCCAGCTCCTCGAACAGGGCGCGGGCGCGGTGGAAGGTCTCCAGGGCGTCGGCGGTGCGGCCCTGGCGGATGCGCACGATGCCCAGGTTGACCCGGACCTCGGCGAGCTGGCGCTGATCGCCGCGCTCCTCGTGCAGGGCGATGGCGCGGCGCAGGGCGGTGGCCGCCTCCTCCAGACGACCCAGGTGGCGCAGGGCGTCCCCCTGCTCGGCGAGGGCGACCGAGGCCATGCGGGACGCCTCCTCGAGTCCCTCGGCGGCCTGATCCGAGAAGCTGGCCTCGGCCTTGCGCAGGGGGGCCAGCGCGGCGTCGGCCTGGCCGCTGCGGACCAGGGCGCGGCCGAGCAACCACTGGGCCATGGCGCGGTCGTAGCGGGCCTCGGGGTACGCGTCCCCGGCAGCCTCGGCGCGCTCCAGCAGGTCGTAGGCGTTCTCCAAGGCCGTGGGGATGTCTCCCAGCTGCAGCAGCCGCATCACCTCGTGACCCTCGGCGGCGAAGCCGTCGTGGCTCCAGGTGTCCAGCCGCCTCGACAGGCTGCGCCGCACCTCGACCACCTCGTCGAGCACGCGCGGACGGCCCAGGTGGCTCACGAGCTGCTCCAGGCAGGTGGCGTAGGCCGTGGCCCTCGCCGCCACCCCGAGGCCGCCCTCCACCTGCCGCTCGAGCTCGTGCAAGGCCGCGAGCAGGTCCGGCAGGGCGTGCACGGTGCCCTGGGCGGACTGGCGCGCCTCGTTGAATTGCTGGTCGTACAGGGCCTGGCCCAGCTTGATGGTGACCTCCATCCAGCGGTACTCGGCGTCGGCCCACTCCCAGGGCGGCAGCTCCAGCATCAGGGCGGGGCGTAGCGCCGGATCGGGCAGCAGGTACGGGCCGTCGGCGTCGGCGAGCCCCACCTCCACCAGCTCGCGGCAGACCTCCAGCGCGCCGTCCACGTCGATGCCCAGGACTCCGGCCATGGCCGCGGGGTGGATGCCGCCGTGGAACAGGGCCAGGCGGGGCAGGATGGTCCGCGTCTCCGGAGACAGGCGTCCCAGGGACAGCCGCACGCTGGCCAGCAGGGAGTACTCGCGCTGCCCCGGGTGCCGCTCCTCGAGCAGGGTCAGGTGCCTCACCATGGCGTCGGCGGTGGTCTCGATGCCCTCCTGGGCCACCAGCGGCGCGAGGAGCACCAGGGAACGCGGGTGGCCGCCCACCGCCTCGACCAGCTTCTCGATCCAGGTCTCGTCCTCGTGGCCCTCGCGGGCGGGCTCCACCTCGTCCAGCTGGAGGATGCGCGCCACCAGCTGCTTGCCCTCGGACGGAGACAGGGGCGCGAGGCGGTGGAAGTTGCGGTCCAGCGGGCGCGGCGGGATCTGCCGGCTGGTCAGGATCAGGCGGGTCTCGCCCACGTCGGCCAGGCGGCGCAGCACGCTCAGCAGCTCGGTCACGGCCTCGGGGACCGCCTCGCCCGGGCTGGACAGCACCGACTCGAGGTTGTCCACCACCAGCAGCGTCGGCGTGTGCTCCAGCGCGTCGGCCAGGGGCGCGACGGCAGCCGTGAGCCGCTCCGCCGCCGAGCCGGTACCCTCGACCCGGGCCACGGAGTAGCCCGGGACGAGCTGGGCGCCGAGGGTGTCGAGCACCACGCGGGCCTCGCCGTACTGCTCCACGGAGACGAACCCCACGCGCTGCACCGCGCCGGTGCGCCGCAGCCAGCGCGCCGCCTCCACCGCCAGCGCGGTCTTGCCCTGGCCGCCGTCGCCCAGCAGCGTCAACCACGACTCGGTGCGCAGGTGGCGCTGGGCCACCATCAGGTCCCAGGCGCGCCCCACGAAGCCGTGCTCGGGCGACGGCGGCAGGGGATCGTCCTCCGGCTCATTCGGGGGCCCCTCGCCGGTCCAGGCGTCGGCGGGCAACAGCGCGGCGTCGCCCCCCTCCTGCTGGTACAGCACCGGCACGAACCAGTCCTGCAGCGGGGAGGTGCCGGCCGTGGCAGGCTCACCCAGGCGGTCCTGCAAGGTGTGCAGCCGCAGCGCCGACTGCGCGGCGGCCATGGCCGCGCTGATGCTCCGGCCCTGGCCGAGCATCCTGTAGAAGGCGTCGACGAAGCGACGCGTGCTGTCCGCGCGCACGACGTGGCTCATGGCCACCACGGAGCCCACCCCACACTCGAGCAGGCTGACGGCCACCGAGGCGGGCGCGGTGCCGCGCGCTGCCGCGGTCTGACAGGCTTCGAGGAAGACCAGCGGCACACCCCGGTCGGAGAGCAGCTCGCCAAAGGTCCCGGCGTCCACCAGCGCGACCCGTCGGGTCACCTTGCCCACGTCCACGTCCCCGGGGAACTCGAAGCACAGCTGCCCCGTACCCCGGGCCTCGTCCACCACACCGTGGCCGTCGAAGTGCACCACGGTGTAGGGGCGCCCCTCGGACTGCGCCGCGTCGAGGGCGTCCCGCAGGGCGTCCAGCGTGCCGTCGGGCAGGACGGTCAGCTCCACGGCGTCGCCCAGGGGGGCGAGGGCGTCCGAGAGGGGCAGCGCCGTGGCCCGCGGGTCGATGAACGACAGCCCTTCGGCCTCGGGCCGGGCGACCACGAGGAGCACGCGCAACGGCAGTCCGGTGGCCTCGACGTCCCTGGCGTCGCCCGCCAGCTGGCGCCTCACGCGGCATCGCACGGGCGGATCGAAGAGGAACCCGTCACCGTCGGCGAGGATCTCCCAGGGCATGGCCAGCAGCTCGGCGGCCAGCGCCCGATCCCCCTCCGCCCGCACGGTGATCAGCTCACGATGCTCGCCCGCGTCGGCCATCCACGCTGCATAGGTCTCGGCGTGGGCCTCGACGGTGGCCCCGAACAGGGCGTGACCCCATTCGGCGAGCTTTGCCTCGATCCCCGCCGCCCGCTCGTGGAAGGTGCCGAAGGGCCAGCCCGGGTAGATCTCGAGGTACCAGCGCAGCGCGTCGGTCTCGAGCCGACCGAAGGTCGAGACGAAGGTCGTGGTCTCCCCCGAGACGGCGCCGTCCTCCAGCACCGCCTCGACCTGAAGATCGCCGGCGACGCGGTCGCCGCTACCTTCGGCGCGCTCGCGCCGCAGCGAGGAGAACGTCAGACGGAACTCGCGGGGAGGTCTGGCCATCACCCTTCCTTATAGCGCGGAAGGGTCATCCAAGCGCGTTCTCGAGGCGGGCACGGACCGAGGCGAACACCTCGTCGGAGGCCAGCTGCGTCTGCTCCAGCGCCTCCCTGGCGCGCTCGCGAGTGGTGGCGACGTAGTCGGGGTCGGCCAGGCCGTCGAGGTTGATCATGACGTTGAGGTAGGCGCCGCGCGCGGCGGCGAGGGCCGCGGCCGAGGCGGTGCCGGCGTCGCTGGCGGCGGAGCCGAGCCCCTTGTCGAGGGCGACCCCGGCCAGCTCCACGGTCTGCGGGCATGCCTCGAGCACGCTCAACGGCACGTCGGTGGCGAGCTTCTGCGCGGCGATCATGGCGGCCTGGCGCGCGGTCTTCTGCTCCGGGGTCTTCCGGGGCAGGCGCATGGCGTCCATCATCTCGTTGAAGGCGTCGGTGTCCGCGTCGATGGCGTGGAGGAACATCTCCTTGAGGTCCTGGCCCTGCACGGCGACGGCGTCGAGTTCTGCGGCGGCGTCGGCGTAGTCGGCGCGCCCCACGGTGAGGCTGGCGACCATGGCGGCCAGGCCGGACGCCAGGGAGCCGCACAGGGCGGCCACGGAGCCGCCGCCAGGGGCGGGCGCGTCGGACGACGTGGTGTCCACGAAGTCCCGCACGGTCAGGCTGGCCAGGGGGCCGTCCTTGGCCACGCGGTACTCGATGACGCGGTCGTCGGGGTCGAAGGGGGTCAGCTCGTCCAGGCCCATGGACTGGCTCGCCACCTGGATCAGCCGTCGCTCGGGCACCCCCGTGCACAGCCCCTGCTGGGCCAGGTAGTAGCGTCCCGCGTCGAGCAGCGATTGCTTGGGCACCAGACCGACCACCTCGCTACCGGTGACACGCACGCCGGGCTGGCCGTGGGAGAACTCGCGGCAGGCCTCGAACACCTCGTGCAGGCCCACCTGGGACGCGTCGGTGAGGTTGAACGAGCACTGGGCGCGGCCGTACTCCTCGATGACCCAGCCCACGCCCTGGACGCCGACGAAGCGGCCGGGGATCAGCTCGATCTTGCCCCGGGCGTTGCGCACGAACTCGTAGTTCTCGTCGCGCCTGGCGTAGCCCTTCTCGCGTACCCGCGCGGCGATGTAGTGCGCCTTGGCCTTGTCCTTGGTGTTGACGTTGACGTTGTAGGCGATGAGGAAGGGCCTCGCGCCCGTGGTCAGCACGCCGAAGCGAGGCTCGAAGCGGGCCGGACCGTAGTCGGGGGCCCACTCGGGCTTGCCCAGCTTGTCGGGCAGCGCCTCGTACTCGCCCACGCGGATGTCGGGCAGCCGGCGCCGCTCGGGCTTCTGGGCGGCGGCGGCGTACAGGTACACCGGCAGGTCCAGCTCCTCACCCACGCGCCTGGCCAGGCGGTGGGCCAGCTCGACGCAGTCGTCCATGGTCACGCCGGACACGGGCACGAAGGGGCACACGTCGCAGGCACCCTGGCGGGCGTGCTCCCCCGAGTGCTGGCTCATGTCGATCACGTCCAGCGCCCGGGCGATGCCGGCAAAGGCGGCGTCCACCACGGCGTCCGGGGTGCCGATGAGGGTGTACACGGTGCGGTTGGTGGCCTTGCCCGGGTCCACGTCGAGCAGCTCGACGCCGGACACACCGCGGAACGCGGCCGCGATGGCCTCGATCACGTCGGGGTTTCGGCCCTCGCTGAAGTTGGGCACACATTCGACGAGCTTCACGGCAACCTCCTCGGTTCAGGCCCGCTCGAGCACGATGGCGGCGGCGGTGCCTTCCATGGCGCAGGCGGTGACCAGGACCCGCTGCGGACGGGCGGCGGGCACGGCGGCGGGGTAGCCGTCCACGGGATCGGCGGGACGCCAGGGGGTGATCGGGGTCTCGGCGCCCATGGCGGCGAGGGCGGCGGCGGCGCCGAGGGTGCCGTGGGCGGCCTCGGCAAAGCCGGTGACCGGCGTGTGGGGCAGCACCTGGAGCCGGTCCAGGTGGTCGCCGAACAGCTCTCGCCAGGCCGCCACCTCGAGCGCGTCCATGGCCGGCAGGCCGTGGCCGGTCGGCACGAGGGTGTCGATCTCGTCGGGTCGCAGGCCGGCGTCGTCCAGGGCGGCGGCGAGGGTGGCGACGAGGTTGGCGGAGTCGGCGGGATAGCCGCGGGGGTCGCTGGGCGGAGCGAAGCCCGTGGCGTAGCCGCGCAGGTAGGCGATGGGGCTGGCTCCGCGCGCCTCGGCGGCCTCCTCGGTCTCCAGCGCGAGGTAGGCGGCGCCCTCGCCCGGTACCAGGCCGGTGGCGTCGGCGCCGAAGGGCTGACAGGCCGTTGCGGGGTCGCCGCCGGCGGCCATCAAGCCGCGGTAGGCCTTGTACATCAGCGCGTGCTCGATGACCGCGGAGCCCGCGCCGCCACACAGGGCCAGGTCGGCGTGGCCGTCACGCAGGGTGTGCAGGCCGGCGCCGACCGCTTGCAGCCCGGCAGTGCAGAAGCCCATGAACGTGTTGCAGGGACCCCGCGCCTGGAGCTGGATGGCGCCGTGGCCCACCGGCATGTTGTTCATCAGCCGCAGGAACTCGAAGCCGGTGAACCGCTTCATGCCCTGCATGAGCTTGCTGTCGTCGATGCGGTACTCGCCGTCGGCGGCCGCCTCCTCGTCGCGCACCAGGTAGCTCATGCCCACCTGCTTGTGCATCTCCGGCAGGTTGACGTAGCTGCCGATGAACAGGCTGCGGCGGATCGCCGCTTCGTCGTCGGGAGCGGGGTCGATGTCCGCGTCGGCCATGGCCAGCCCGATCCCCACCGAGGACAGGTAGGTGTAGCGGGTCATGGTGGAGGGGCGCAGCGCGCGCGTGCCGGGTAGCTGGCGCAGCAGCTTGGGATTCTTCTCGACCACGCCGCCGAAGCCGGGCTGGAGCAGTTCCAGCGGCTTGGGCAGCTCGGTGAAGGTGCCGCCGCCCTCGGCCAGGGCACGCTGGAAGTCGTCGTTGGAGGGGCCCGCTGCGCAGCAGACGCCGTATCCGGTCACCAGTGTCGGTCGTCTCATGGCTCTACCCCTCGAAGGCCCGCAGCACGAGGCTGACGTTCTGGCCGCCGAACCCGAACGAGTTGCTGACCACGGTGTGGCACGCGTGGTCGCGCGCGGTGTTGGGCACGTAGTCCAGGTCGCACGCAGGGTCCGGGGTCTCCTGGTTGATGGTGGGGTGCACGACGCCGGTGCGGATGCTCTCGAGGCAGACGACCGCCTCGGTGGTGCCGGCCGCGTGGATGATGTGGCCGAACATGGACTTGGACGAGCTCACGGGGATGTCGTGGGCCCGCTCGCCGAACACCTGCTTGATGGCCGACGTCTCTGCCGCGTCGTTGAACTTCGTGGACGTGCCGTGGGCGTTGACGTAGTCGATCTCGTCGCGGTCTACCCGGGCGTCGTCCAGGGCGTCGCGGATGGCCCGGGCCATGCCCGCCCCGCTGGGGTCGGGATCGGTGAGGCGGTAGGCGTCGGTGGAGACGCCGCAGCCCACGAGCTCGCCGAGGATGTCCGCGCCCCGCGCGCGAGCGTGCTCGAGCTCCTCGAGCACCAGCGTGGCGGCTCCCTCGCCCATGACGAAGCCGTCGCGACCCGCGTCGAAGGGGCGGCTCGCGCCGGCGGGGTCGTCGTTGCGCCGGCTCAGCGCCTTGAGCATGGCGAACCCGGGGATCATGGTGCGCGTGGTGGGGGTGCCCGCGCCGCCGGCGAGGACGATGTCCGCCTCGTCGCGGCGGATCATGCGCAGCCCCTCGGCCAGGGTGTGACCGCCGCTGGCGCACGCCGACGCCGGGTTGTAGGCCTGCCCCGCCCCGGCCATGGTGGCCAGCACCGGGCACGCCAGGTCGAGGTAGTAGTCGTCGAACATCTGCACGTCGGGGCGGCCGGCCATCTCGGCGTAGAAGGGCGCGACGTCCTCGCGGTCCGCGTTGTCGAGGTGCCCGAACATCTCCATCGCCAGCGGCCCGAACAGCTGCAGCGAGGCCGAGCCGATGCCGGTGGCGAGGATCACGGCCCGGCGGCGCGGATCCTCCGCGTTCGGATCCAGGCCGGCCCCGTCGAGGGCCTGTGCGGTGGCGTGCACGGCGAAGCGCAGCGAACGGTTCGTGATGGGGTAGGGACCCACGTGGGTGGGGACCTCCACGGAGTACGGCACCTCGGCCGCGATCTGCGTGGGATGGTCCACGGGGTCGAAGTTGCGGATGCGCGTCACTGCGCTGACCCCCTCCGCCAGCTGGGCGAAGAGGCGCTGCGGGCCGGCGGCGTGGGGTGCTACGACCCCGGCGCCGGTGATCACCACCCTACGTTGCATGGATGTGCTCCCGGATCATGGAGCTGCGGTCACTTCCGCAGCGCGTAGAAGGTCCACGTCACCTCGCCGACCAGCTCGAAGCCCATACCCTCGTAGTCGCTGGAGTCGGTGCCGATGATGTCGGTGTAGAAGAAGCCGGGGCGGGCGTAGATCCCCATGCCGAACTTCTTGTCGGATTTGAGGATGTCCACACCCACCCTGCACCCGGCGCCCAGTGTCACGAAGTCGATCAGCGTGTCGAAGCTGCCGAAGTTGAAGATGAACCCCGGTGCCACGGCAAAGGCGGCCTCGGCGTCCGGGTCCGTGTGGAAGTGGGCGTAGGTGTATTGGGAGTAGGTGGGGATGGACAGCGGCTGACTCGACGTCTCGATCACCCCCGCGAGGGAGTAGAACCAGTTCCACTGCAGGTCGATCGAGAAGCGGTCGCTCTTGGGGAACAGGCGCAGCTCGATGTTGGCCAGTTCGAGCGTGGGAAGGGGCGGCTCCTTGTCCCCGCAGTTGTCCTGACCGCACCAGTCGTAGGGCACGTCCTTGGAGTGGATGACGCCCAGGAGGTTGCCCTGCTTGCGCACGGTGAAGCCGCCGCCCAGGGTCACGCCGACGCCCACGGCTCGCTCCTGAGCGGCGGCGGGCAGGGCGGGGACGCAGAAGATGGCGAGCAGTAGAGCCGCGAGGAGTGCGTGGGTGCCGAGGCGCATCGTGTAGCCCTTCGTCGTGATGTCTGCGCACGCGCGAACCGCGCCGGAGTCTATAGCGCGCGCGCGTGGCTTGCCAAGGGAGTTCAGCGCTTGACGTGGAACCTGAGGGACCACATCAGGTTCCACTGGAGATCGATGGAGAAGGCGTCCGCCGGGTGGAGGCGCAGCTCCGGAGAGAAGCCCTCGGCGTACGGGAACACGGGCGGCAACCCGCCGCTGAAGCCGTCGATCCAGGCGTAGCCGCCAAATGCCCCCCCGGCGAGGTTGAAGCCGAAGCCGACGGTGCGCTGGCTGGCGGCCTGGGCCTGCTGGGTGTGCACCAGCCCCAGCGACAGCAGCAGGGCGACGGTCAGGAGCAGTCGTGTCGTGGATCGTCTCATCGGGCGTCTCCGCGGCGTCGTCGTGGATGGGGTTGTGCCGCGAAGAGTATAGGTTACGCGGGGGTGAGGACGAACACGAAAGCTTCGCCCTCCTCGCCCGCGGCGTGGAGCAGCGCCGGGGCCGCGGGGATCGCGCCGCCGGCCATCTCCGCGGCCATCAGGGCCAGGGAGAGGGGGGCCTGGGCGGCGAACATCTGCCCGGTGCGCTCCGCGTCGGCGGTGGGCGTCGCGGTCACGCCCGCGTCGTTGAGGGTGGCCTGGGTGGCCTCCCGGTCGCCCCAGGGGCCCGTGGCGATGCGGACGGTCTGCACGGCGGCGGGATCGAGGTCGATGTCGCGCAGGAAGCGGGCCAGGGCGTCGGGGTTGCCTCGAGGCAGGCGGCGCGTGGCCGCGAGGGTGGCCACGGGGGTGTGTTCGCGCCCGCGCGCTGTCTGGGCGGTCTCCAGTACCAGCACGACGGCGCCTTCGGCCGCGTATGGCGTGGGCGCGTAGTCGGCCCGGTGCAGGGCGGCGATCTGCAGCCCGAGCAACCGCTCGACGCCGCCGCACAGCACCACCTCGGCGCGCCCCTCCTCGATGGCCGCGGCCGCGGCGACCATGGCCTCGGCGCCCGCGCCGAAGCCGCTGACGAACGTGGCGTTGACGCCGCGCAGGCCGTAGGCCACGGACACCCAGCCGGCCGGGGCGTTGTCCACGGTACCCTTGAACGCCAGGGGGCTGGCGCCGCGCAGGCCCACCGCCGGGTCGAGGCTGAACTGGTCGAACTGGAGGTTGGCCTCCTGGCAGCCGAAGGCGGTGCCGAAGATCACGCCGGCGCCCTCGTAGCGCTCGTCGGGCGCCTGGATGTCGGCCTGATCCAGGGCGTGGCCGGCGGCCACGAAGGCGTAGCGGCTGAACGAGTCGAGCTGGCCGAAGCGGTCGTACCGCGCCGCAAAGGGGTGGTTGCGGAGCCGGCCGATGCGCCCCAGCGGCACCGAGAGGCCCTCCTCGACCTCCTCGGTGTCGGGCACGTCGGGGCGATCGAGCAGCGCGCGCAACGCCTCGGGTCCGTCGCCCAGGTGCGCCATCACGCCCACGCCGCTGATCACCAGGTCCACGTCAGCCCTCCCACTTCCTCAGGATCAGCGCCGTGTTGTTGCCGCCCATGGCGGCGTTGGTGCTCATCACTCGGCGCAGACCTCCCGCGCGGCGACCGGCGTCGAACACGAAGTCCCAGCCGTCGCGCTCCGGCTCCTCGCCGCTGTGCACCGTGGACGGCAGGATGTCCTCGTGCATGGCGCGGATGCTGATCACCGCGTCGAGGCCGCCGGCCGCGCCGAGGGTGTGGCCGAAGGTGGACTTGAGCGAGCTCATCGGCGGCGGTTCGCCGGCGAACACCCGATCCACGGCGCAGCACTCCATGGCGTCGTTGTACGCCGTGGCGGTGCCGTGGGCGTTGACGTAGTCGATGCCGGCCGGAGCGACCCCCGACTCTCGCAGGGCCTGATCGATGGCCCGTCCCAGGCCGCGGCCCTCGCGGTCGGGCGCGGTCATGTGCACGCCGTCGGCGGCAAAGCCGCCGCCCTCGAGGACGGCCAGGGGGACGGCACCGCGTTCGGCGGCCGCCTCCTCGGACTCCAGCAGCAGCAGCGCCGCGCCCTCGCCCAGCACCGTGCCGTCGCGGCGCTTGTCGAAGGGGCGGCAGACCGTGCGGGTCAGGGCGCCGATACAGAAGAAGCCGGTGTGGATGAAGGGGCTGAACCCCTCGAAGCCGCCGGCGACGGCCCGGTCGGCCGACCCGTTGCGGATCAACGTCGCGGCGTGGAGCATCGCCATGGCGCTGCTGACGCAGACCATGCCCAGGGTCGTCCGGGGACCCTCGGCGCCCACCGCCTCGGCCAGCCGGCGGGTGCCGTAGCCCGGGCGATAGGTGCGGAAGAGTTCCACCTCGTCGTCGGAGAGGCGGCCGCCGCCGCGCCGCAGCCGGCGGTGCACCGGCGCCATGCCCAGCAGCGCCCCCTGGGAGGTGCCGAGCACGACCGCGGTGCGCGCGCGGCAACCGGGATCGTCGGCGAGGCGGGGCGCCAGGTCGGCGCAGACCTCCTCGCCGGCGGCCAGCAGCATGCGGATGGCGCGGTCGTCGCCGGGCTCGCCCGCGTCGGGCAGAGCCTGCAGTTCGGCGCCCTGGGTGTCCTTGAGCACCGTGGCGTCGAAGGTCTGGATCGGGCCGACGCAGGACTCCCCCGCGACCACGCGATCCCACGACGCCGCGACGCCCGTGCCGGCGGCGGTCACGAGGCCCATCGAGGTGATGACGACCCTGGGGGGTGTGTTGCTCAAGCTCCGGTCCACGCCTGGAGCGCCAGCGTAGCGTGAATCCCCTCAAAACTGAACGCCGAGACCGCTGCGCCGCGCACGGTGGCGGGCTGTTCGGTCGGGCGGGGCGTGACGGCACCGCAGGCCGGGTCCGGTTCGTCCAGGTGGGGCAGGGGCGGGACCACACCGTCGCGCATGGACAGCGCCACGGCGGCGGCGGAGAGGACCGACGCGGCCGGCCCGGCGTACCCGATGCACGCGCTGGGTGCGATCCAGTGGGCGCTCGCGGCGCGCTCCTCGCCAAGGGCCTCGGTCCAGGCGCGACCCTCGAGCTCGTCGAGCCGGGGGTGGCTCGCTCCGTCGGCGCCGATGGCGTCGACGGTCAGGTCGTCGGGGATTGCGGCGTGGATCGCGTCCACGCGGGCCTCGAGATCCCGGTCGGAGTCGGGTACAGCAAAGCTGCAGGCGCCGCCGACCACCTCGGCGAGGATGGTCGCGCCGCGGGCCTGGGCGACCTCGAGGTCCTCCAGCAGCAACGCCGCCGCGCCGTCGGCGGGCAGCATGCCACGGCGGCGGCGGTCGAAGGGGCGCATCTCGGTCTCGCCCACCGGGGCAGCGAGCCCGCGCCGGACGAGGTAGCCCTGGTACAGGGTGTCGTACGGCGTCCAGGCGCCGGCGGCGAGCATGCCCTCGGCGCGGCCCTCGCGGATCTCGCGCCACGCCTCGATCACCGCCTGCAGGCCGCTCGATGTGGAGCCCAGGAAGGTGCACACCGGCCCCTGGAACCTGCCGCGGATGGACACGTGGCTGCCGGTCATGTTGGGCAGCGTGCGCAGGAAGTCGAAGGCGGACTGGGCGCGCATGGCCTGGCCGAGCCGCACGTCGTCGAAGACGTAGCCGCCGTCGCCGTCCCCCTCGGCCAGGATCAGGGCGCCCTTGGCCTGCTTGGCATAGGGGGGATAGTGCTGCTTGGTGCCCACGTAGCAGCCGTAGGCGGGCTTGTCGCCGTCGTCGAGGCCGGAGCGGGCGAGGCAGTCCCCGGTGGCCACCACCGCGTGCAGGGTGGACCCGTGCATGGTGGCGTTGCGCAGGGTGCGGGGGTCGAAGTACTCGCGGGCCACCGCCATGGGCACGGTGACACGTCCGCCCGCGGCGGGCGGCAGGCCGGCGAGATCCCCCTCCTCGAAGGTCTCGATGCCGTTACGGCCCGCCCTGAGGGCGTCCCAGAACGCTCCGGCACCGATGCCGATCGGGCTGGCGATCCCGATGCTGGTGATCACCACACGACGGGGCATGGGGAGAATCCGGCGGCCGGAGTCTAGCTGTTGGCCGCGACGAAGGCGACGAGGGCGTCCACGGTGAACAGCGCCAGCACCTCGTCACGCAGCTTGGTGGAATCCAGCGGCTCCAGGCCGGTCAGCTCGTCCATCACCACGGGGATGTGGAAGTCGGACTTGAGCTGCTCGAGCACCTTGACGATCTCGTCCTTGGTGGAGTCCTCGGTCATGCCGCCCATCAGCTCGCCGAGCTGGTCGGTGGGGAAGGGGAAGCCGAAGGACTCCTCCATGCGGAAGGAGATCTCGAGGAAGTCGATGGACTCGAGGCCCAGGTCGTTGAACAGGTTGGCGGTCGGCTCGACCTCACTCTCGTCCACGCCACGGGTCTCGACGATGATGGTGCGAAGCTCTTCGAGGATTTCGTCTCTGCTCGGCATTGTCAGCACTCCTCACGGGGTGTGTTTGGTTCGGTCCCTCGGGCTCGGCGGACCGGTTGGTGCGGTCACATCTCGCCGGCGCCGAGATTGCACGATATCCGCTAAAGATCAAGCCCGAAGCGCTTGAAAACCAGCGTGGTGTTCTGCCCGCCGAACCCAAAAGAGTTGTTCAGGACCGCGTCCACGCGGGCGTCGCGTGCGGCCCCGGGCACGTAGTCGAGGTCACAGTCGGGGTCCTGGGTCGTGTAGTTCGCGGTGGGGTGAATGCGCTGGTGGCGCAGCGTCTGGATGCACGCCACCGACTCCACCGCACCCGCGGCGTGGATGGGGTGTCCGGCCATGGACTTGGTGGACGAGATCGGCGTGGAGTACGCCGCGTCGCCCATGAGGCGCTTGAGCGCGTTGGTCTCGGCCGCGTCGTTCATCTTCGTGGAGGTGCCGTGGGCGTTGACGTAGTCCACGGCGTCCGGGGCGACGCCGGCGTCGTCGAGGGCGCGGGCCATGGACTGGACCATGCCGTCCCCGTCCGGCTGCGGATCCGTGAGGCGGTAGGCGTCGCCGGACAGGCCCACGCCGCCCACCTCGGCGAGGATGGTGGCTCCGCGGCGTAGGGCGGTCTCGAGGGTCTCCAGCACCAGCAGGGCGGCGCCCTCACCCAGCACGAAGCCGTCGCGGTCCGCGTCGAAGGGCCGGCTGGCCGCGTGGGGATCGTCGTTGCGGGTGCTCAGGGCGCTGAGCTTGGAGAAGCCGGAGATGATCTGGCGGGTCACCAGGCAGTCGCATCCGCCGGCGAGGGCCAGGTCGGCCTCACCGCTGCGCAGCAGGCGCACCGCGTTGCCGATGGCCTGGGAGCCGCCCGCGCAGGCCGTGGACAGGGTGTACACGGCGCCCGCCTCGGCCAGGGCGGCCAGCATGGGTCCGAGCAGCGAGCCGGAAGAGTGGTCCAGCAGGCCGAGGTCGGCCTCCTCGGCGAAGCGGGGGACCAGCTCCTTGGGTGTGATGTCTCCGATGGCGCGATCGTCCCCCGCCACGTGGGCGGCGGCGCCGGCGATGAACCCCAGCAGCTGGTCGGTGGACCCGCCGCTGAATGCCACGGCGCGCCGGGACGTGGGTACGCCGCTGTCCGCCACGCCGGCCATCTCGAGGGCCTCGAGGGCGGCGGCGCAGGAGAAGATGTAGGGGCGATCGGCGATGCGGTACGGGCCGACGGTGTCGGGGACGTCGGGCAGGACGGGCACCTCGGCCGCGATCTGGGCCGGGAAGTCCGAGGGATCGAACAGGCTGATCCGGCCCACGCCGGATCGCCCCTCGAGCAGCCCCTCGTACAGGGTGTCCGCCCCGACGCCCAGGGGGGTGACGGCGCCCATGCCGGTGACCACCACTCGCCGGCGTCCTCGTGAATCGTCTGTATCGGAAAAAGCCATGTAATTTCCGGTGGTTGTTCGTCCCTGCCCCCGCCGGTTCAAGCCCTGAGTACCACAGGGCAGCACCCCTGTAAAGAACGGCCCGCCGGCGCGCGACGCGGGCGCGACGCGTGCCGATGACGCGCGTTGACAGCTCGCGGGCCCGATTCTTATACTCGCCCGCGCTTTCACGGGTCGCCGTCGTGGTGACCCCTCCACTGTCCCGCTGGCCCGACAGCAGAAAGAGACGGACAAGGACATGCACCTCGAAGGACAGGTTGCGCTGGTCACCGGCGGCTCCCGTGGCATCGGCAAGGCCATCGCCACGCGGCTCGCCAAGGACGGCGCCGACATCATCATCAACTACAAATCGGACGAGGACTCGGCCAAGTCGATGGCCGCGGAGATCGAGGCGCTGGGGCGCCGGGCGATGACCATCGCCGCGGACATGCGCAAGCCCGACCAGATCAAGGCGATGTACAAGACCATCGAGGAGACCTGGGACCAGATCGACATCCTCGTGCACAACGCCGCGTTCGGCACCATGGGCCCGATCCTGCGCATCGGCCGCTTCAGCTGGAACGCCACGTTCGAGACCAACGTCACGGCCATGCTGCTGCTGGTCCAGGGCGGCCACAAGTGGCTCGCCCGCAAGGGTGGCAACATCATCGGCATCTCCAGCGAGGGGTCGCGTACCTGCTTCAGCGAGTACACCGCCATCGGCACCTCCAAGGCCGCCCTCGAGGCGCTGATCCGCTACATGGCGTTCGAGTTCGTGCGCGACGGCATTCGCGTCAACTCCGTCAGCGCCGGGCCGGTGGAGACGCGCGCCATCCAGTGGTTCAAGTACCCCGAGGCCGTCTACAACTTCGCCGAGCGCAAGTCCCCCATGGGCCGCATCGGCAAGCCCAAGGACCTCGCGGGTATCGTCAGCTTCCTGTGCGGACCCGACGCCCAGTGGATCCACGGACAGAACATCATCGCCGACGGCGGCATCATGCTCGGCGTCGACTTCAAGGACTGGCTCGACTGACGACCCAGTCGCTCAGCCCCCAGGGGAGGTAGTCATGAGACTCGCCACCGTCATCGCCCTGATCCTCACCTTCCTCGTCGGACTGTTCCTGTTCGGCTGCAGCGAGGAGGAGGCCTGGCGCCAGACCCAGCTCAACGACCAGGCCGACGCGTACGAGGAGTTCCTCGAGAAGTACCCCGACAGCGAGTTCGCTGCCGAGGCCATCAAGCGCATCGAGGAGCAGGAGTACGTGGCCGCCTCCGAGCTCGGCACCGCCGACGCGTACCGCAAGTTCCTCGAGGCGCACCCCGACGGCTCCAACTCCGACGACGCCAAGGCGAACCACGCCCGCCTGCTCTTCGAGGAGGCCAAGGAAGAGGTCAGCGGCGCCAAGATGGAGGAGTACCTGCGGCGCTACCCCGAGGGCGCGTCCGCGGCCGAGGCCAGGCACTACGGCAAGGTCTACCGCTACGCCGAGAACATCGCCATCACCGAGGTCACCTCCCGCAAGGTCAACCTCCAGGCCGACCCCGACGGTCCCCTGGACGGCCACGGGATCTACGCCAAGGTGGCCAACAACGGCGACGCCACCCTCTCCACCTGCCAGATCCGCATCGAGTGGCTCTCCGAGGCCGACGTCGTGTTGCTCCAGCGCCTGTGGTACGTCGCCACTCCGCCCCTGGACATGTACCCCACCGCCGAGTGGATGCAGATCCCCATGAAGCCCGGCGAGACCCGCGACCTCGACTACGAGTTCGGCCGCACCGTCAAGCCCGACTACTGGGACGGCAAGGTCCGCCTCGTCGTCCACGACCTCGTCTTCGAGGGTGAGGCGGCCGAGGTGCAGAAGAAGGCTCAGTAGACCCTCCCGCCTCCCACCGACCGAAAATCGGTCACCCCGTCCGGAAATCGGACGATCCCCTGATCTCAGATATCGCCTGATTGTGGCGACGTGCGTCGATTCTGGACGCTGGCACGGGGCTTGCGAGTGTTCTCGGACCAGTGAATCGAAACCACTGGAAGGGAGAACACGAGATGAGGGCTATCGAGCGAATGAGTGGAAGGGTGGCCGGTCGGTTGACGGCGATGATCGTGCTGGCCGTGGCGCTGGGGATCACGAGCTGCATGTACGAGGAGTCACCGGAGGAGTTCTACGTGGTCCCGGAGGCATCCACGGAGACCTGCGGCGGCCTGTGTCAGCTGCTCGACGACTGCGGCGAGCTCGTGCACTGGACCTACGAGGAGTGCGTGGAGGACTGTGAGACGCGGGAATGCCCGGTCCTCAGGGCCGACTTCTGGATCTCTTGCATCGAGGAGTACTGCGAGGAAGACGCGACGTACCACTGCTCGCCTCACCTGCCGGACTGCCTGTGAGACGACGGAACGGGACTAACCCCTCGACTTCCGACCCCCACCCCCGCCCAGCGGTCCGTCCGGCATGAAGTCCGACGGATTGAGCTCCATGGACTGGCCGAGCAGGGGGGAGCCTTCCTCGACCTGCTTCTCGACCATGCGGCGCATGTTGGCGGGCTTCTTGGCGGAGGTGACGGCGTCGCGCAGGGGCTGGGTCATCTCGACGACCTTCATGGTGGCGGTGTCGAGGTAGAGGATGGCGCCGAGGCGGTGGGCGAGGCGCTGGGTCTCGGGGGCGCAGGTGAGGTTGACCAGGGCGTCGGTGGGATCGGAGGCGTCGATGCCGAAGATGACGTGCTGGGAGGCGGACGCGTGCATGGCGGCGAGGACGTCGTCGTAGTCCTTGCAGTGCTCGACGATGAGGTAGTCGGCGCTCATGCGGGGGGCGTAGGTCAGGACCTGCTTGTAGCCGGCGTGGTCGGTGAGCAGCAGGACCACGTGCTGTTTTTCGAGGTAGAAGCGGGGGCGCTCGCCCATGTAGACGACCCTCGAGCCCATGGCCGGGCCGGCGAGGGTGCCGGCGAGCATGGAGAGCATGGACTCGCGGGTGCGGTGGCGCGAGGCGGCCACGGCGATGAGGGTGGGCGGGCCGCAGAGGAGCTTGGCGACCTTGCCGCCGAGGCGCCGATCCTTCAGGCGGGCGCCGAGCTGCTCGCGGAGCTTGCCCGGTGAGCCGGCCGACAGACCGCGCGGGGGCAGGGGCTCGATCTTGACGCCCGGGTAGCGGATGACGTCCATCACCTGGCATTCGTACAGGTGCCGGGGGAAGGTGCGCAGGTACAGGTCCACCTGGCCCTTGCTCTCGAGGCGGAAGTCGATGCGGCCGGCGTCGCAGCCGTCCTCGCTGCGCTCGCTGATCAGGGCCATGTTGCGCAGCCGGTTGAGGACGTCCGATCCGTCGTTGCGGCTGATGTCGCGGACGGTGGCGATCCTGGAGCCGATGCGGGCGCGGAACGGGTATCGGTCCGCCAGGGCGTCCACGAAGATCTCGCTGGCGCCCATGCGGATGGCGTCGGTGAGCAGGTCGTCGACCATCTTGACGAGCTCGGCGGACGCGCTGGAGTCCTCGCGCAGGGTGCGGATGTCCTCCTCGTCCTCGGCGCCGAAGTCGCCGTCCTCGCCCGCGCGCTCGATGACCATCTCCTCGGCCGGCTTGGCCTCGCCGGAGGTCGCCGGATCGGCCCACTCATCGGACACCATCGGCAATCGGTTTAGCCGCCTAAGTTCTTGAAATGTGGCACGTTTCCTG
>CAZLEO010000158.1:0-22420 GCA_964558555.1 uncultured Rickettsiales bacterium
CATGGCCTGGCTGATGCGGCCGCTTCGCGACTCGAGCATCAGGTGGAAGTGATTCGGCATCAGGGTATACGCGTGAACGACCATCCCGAACCGCTGCGGCAGCTCGCCGAGGAGCTCCAGGAACTGTCCGCAGCACTCGTCGTCGAGAAAAATCGTGGCGCGGCGCGCACCGCGGTTCATTGCGTGATGGCGGGCTCCTGGGTAGTCGATGCGGTGAGGTCTGGCCACAGAGAGAGCCTACCAGGAAAAGCGAAAAACGAAACGAATGGCACCTTTCTCTTCGCCTACAATGCAAGGAACGAGGAAGCTTCCGAATCGCGAGAGGGGCGAACATGCGATCTCACCTGATGCTCTTGATCCTGGGCCTGGGGCTCGTCGCCGCCGGCTGTGGCAGCGGCTACGACGACGACGACAGCGGCGGTGACGACGACGACGCGGGCGACGACGACGTGGGCGACGACGACGTGTCGGACGACGACGTGTCGGACGACGACGACGACTTCACGGGCAACCATCCGCCCACCGAGCCCCTGGTCGCCATCGAGCCCGAGGCGCCCGCCGTCGGCGAGGTGATGACCTGCGTCGTGCTCATCGAGTCCGAGGACGTGGACAACGACCCCATCGCCTACGCGTTCGAGTGGGACCGCGAGGGGATGACCACCGGCATCACCGGCGACACGGTGCCGGCCAGCGCCACCATGGACATGGGCGAGTGGACCTGCCGGGCCAAGGCGTTCGACGGGACCGACTTCAGCCAGGAGGTCACCGCCTCGGCCTTTGTCGGGCCCGGCGGGCTGTACTTCGACGTCGAGATGACGGCCATGGGGGGGCTCGGACCCGGCACCGCCTCGACCACCATCGAGTGGATCATGGTCGACGACATCTACGCCGATCCGTGGGTCGAGCTGTGCTCGTACACCTACGAGCTCACCGGCACCTACGAGGAGATCGCGCCCGTCCAGGGTGACGACTTCTACGAGTTCATCGACGAGGTGGTCTGGTGGGACACCGTCCACGCGGTGTACAGCACCTGCCCGGAGAGCCTCCACGACGTGTTCGCCCCGTACACGGATCCCCTCGACGATCCCAACATCAGCCTGGCGTGGTGGCTCAACCCGTTCGCCATCATCTCGTGCGACCAGATCGCCGCGAACCCGGCTCTGGCCGCGACCTCGTTCCTGGACGACGCGTGGTCCCTGGGCCTCAGCGACGACACCATGGGCACCTGGTGCAGCGAGTACGGCTCCCTCGCCGCGGCCACCTCCGGCCAGCTGGAGGGCCTGTGGGTCCGTCCCAGCGACTCCTCCACCGGCGCCCAGGGCCTCGGCGTCGAGCACCTTCCCGCGCCCAACGGCGATGTCGGCGGCCTGGGGCTGTACGACTCGTGGTCGGTCATGGGGTTCTTCCACGCCGACACCACCAATCCCAACGAGCCGGGCGAGGGGCTGGAGGGGCTGTACTCGCCGTTCCCGCTGTGGATCTGGAGTTACTGACCCCCGTCGAGCTTCACCTGGCGTCCCCCGCATAGAACCGATCCAGGAAACCGGGATTGCGCTCGGCGTAGAGCACCGAAGCGCAGCGATCCGCCTCCTCGATCTGTCGCTGCTCGAACCAGCACCACACGCCGTCCACGTCACCCACGTCGCCGGTCATGAGCCAGTTCACGCAACCGCACCAGTGCACGCAGCGCGCGCGGAGGTCGCACGCGAGGCAGTCGTCGTTCATCCGGTCCTTGGCCTGGACCAGGGCGTCGCGCCTGGCGGTGTCGATGCCGGACCGGACGTCGCCGATGACGAAGGTGTCGTCGTCGTCCTCGCGCACGACGCGGTCGCAGGGGTAGAGCCGGCCGCTGGGGGCGACGAAGACCTCCAGGCAGCCGAAGTTGCAGCGGGGGCGGCCGTGGGGGCGCGAGGTGAGGCCGGTGACGATCTTGCTGTCGAACAGGTTCAGGGCGAGTTGACGGCCGTCCCGATACGCCTGGATGTACCGGTCGCCGGCGGCGGTGATGGCGTCGTCGAAGCGAGCCCGGTCGCCGGATCGCCAGCGTGGGTGGACGTCGAGGTTGAACGCCTGGTCCCACAGGCCGAGGTCGAGCAGGGCGTCGATGGAGTCGGCGAGGTGGGACACATTGGCCGGGTGGATCACGGCGAACGCGCGGACCCACAGGTCTGGCGCGCGGTCGAGCAGGAGGCGTACCCCCCGCTCCACGGCGGCGTAGCTCGGCCGTCCGTTGGGAAAGCGCCGGTTGGCGTCGTGGGCGGCGGGCCCGCCGTCCACGCTCACCGCGACCTGGAAGCCGTGCCCGGCCAGGAAGTCCGTGACCGAGGCGTCGATCCGCGTGGCGTTGGTCACCAGCATCAACCGAAGGCGGACACCGGCGCGGTCCGCCCGCTGCTGCGCCCGCAGCGTCAGCTGACGGATGCGGTCGAAGTGGAGCAGGGGTTCTCCCCCGAAGAAGGTCAGCACCCGCTCGTCTCCCGCGCTCGCGTCGGCGAAGAGCAGGTCGAGGGCGGAGTCCGACACGTCGGCGGGCATGGGTCGGGAGAACTTGCGGCCGCCGAAGCAGTAGCCACACCGCAGGTTGCAGGCGTGGTCCAGGATCAGGGCGACGTTCACGGTGTGTCCCGGCGAGGACTCAGCGGCGGGCCCTGCGGCGCCCTCGCCAGCGGACGGACGAGCAGGAGCAGCCCCCGGAGGTCGCCCAGTCGTCGCCGTAGAGCACGGTCGAGACCTCCAGGTCCAGGCGGACGAAGTCCGACTCGGTGAACTCCCCGGACGATCCCGCCGGAGTCCAGCTGCCCGACCCGGCCAGGCCGTCGACGAGCTGCACCAGCAACCCGTCCTCGATGTCCTCTCGGAGCGTCTCCTCGAGCAGGTCCTCGCGAGGGTAGCCTTCGAGCGCTGCGTCGAACCCGGTCAACACCGCGTCCTCTTCCCCCCCGAGGCGCCCCTCGACGTCGCTGCTCACGACCTCGATGAAGACCTCGTAGTACAGGGGATCGTCTGCACCGCCTGGGTAGAACTCGCGCCACTCGTCGGTCGAGGGCATGCGCACCCAGTACCCCTCGTTCTGGCCCGTGGCGGCGTAGAGCGCGCTCGCCCGGCCGATCCCTGCGAGCAGCACCAGCCCCGACGCCGCCCCCATCCGCGCGAGGAAGCGGCGACGGCCCAGCCCCTCCGCTGCGGGCGGGTACTGGCGGCGCGAATAATCCGTGCGTCGTCGTCGTTTCACGCGGGGCCTCTCTTCGCGGAGATCTTACCAACTGTTATCTTCGTGGCGACCTGGAGATGACGCGATGAGTGGATTGGCATTGTGGCAGAGGCCCGTGCTGCGGCGGGACGACGATGGGGGACGCAAGGCCACCTGGCTGGAGCTGTTCTACGACCTGGTGTTCGTGGTGATCATCGCGCAGCTCTCCCACGGCCTGGCCGCGGACGTGAGCTGGCGTGGGGTGGCCGCCTTTGCCCTGCCGTTCGTGCCGGCGTGGTGGCTGTGGATCGGGGGCACGATCTACGGCGATCGGTTCGAGACCGAGGACGTCGGCCACCGGGTGCTGACCTTCCTGCAGATGATCCCGGTGGCGGCCATGGCCGTGTTCCTGCACCACGGCCTGGAGCACGACTCGGCCGGGTTCGCGCTCGCGTATGCGGCCGGCCGCGTGCTGATCATCGTCATGTGGGTTCGTGGCGGGTGGCACAACCCCGAAGCCCGGCCGATGACGAACATGTTCGCCGTGGGCTTCTCGATCTCGGTGGTGCTCTTCCTGGGATCGCTGCTGTTGCCCGTGCCCCAGCGCTACCAGCTGTGGACCGTGGCGCTGGTGATCGACCTGCTGATCCCGTTGACCACGATCCCGCACCAGCAAGCCCTGCCGAGGTTCAGCACCTCGCGCCTGCCCGAGCGGTTCGGCCTGTTCACCATCATCGTGCTGGGCGAGACGATCGTGGGCGTGGTGTCGGGCCTGACCGAGGTGCATCACCTGACCTGGCAGACCGGCCTGGTCGGGTTGCTCGGCATGGCCCTGGCGTTCGGCCTGTGGTGGCTGTACTTCGACGGCATCTCCCACCAGCCGCCGCGGGGCGGGCTGCGTTCGAGCCTGGCGCGCAACTACCTGCACCTGCCGCTGGTGCTGGGCATCACCGCGCTGGGCGCGGCCGTCCTCGGGGTGGTGGAGCACGCAGACCACGGCGTGGAGGCGCCGGTGCGCTGGCTGCTGTGCGGTTCGGCGGCCCTGGTGTTCGTCTGTCTGGCCCTGCTGACGCTGGTGGTGAAGCGGTCGTCTCCGCGGTACGGCCGGACGATCCCCGTGACCGGGCTGCTGGTGGCGGCCGTGCTGACGCTGGCGCTGGCATCGGTGGACGTGATCCACGGCGCCATCGCCCTGGTCGCAGCGTTGCTGGTGGTGGTGCTCGCGCTGGTGGTCGTGGACGTGTGGATGCGGCGTGTGCGTGCCGCTAGTACAGCGACTCCAGCGGCGTGAGGTAGCCGAAGCCGCCGCCGATCTCCGCGTTGAGCTCCCACAGCACCTCGCCCTCGGGCGAGACCTCCTCGAGCACACCGTTGGAGCTCCAGGTGACGATGGTGTTGCCGTCTCGCAGCCGGGACACGTCGCCCAGGCCCACGCAGTACAGGATCGGATCGGCGCGGTACTCCCAGATCTGCTCGATCTCCCAGGCTTCGCCGTCGAGGGAGTACTCCACCGCGCGGGAGCCCGCGGGGATGTCGTTGCCGTTGTCGAACACCACCAGACCGCCGGGCAGCAGCTGGAACTGGTGCTGGCCGGCGAACAGCTCGTCCTCGCCGCCCACCGCGTCGAAGTCGCTGCCCGACCGCCCGAGCTTCCACAGCTGGGTGCCGGTCTCACGCTCGATCTTGTAGATGGCGCTGAGGTGGCGCGCGCCGAGGTAGTACATGTCCTCCTCGACGCTGTAGTCCAGGGCGTTGGCGTGGGACCAGCGCCCGTCCTGCACGATCTCGGGGTTGAAGGGTTCGTGGTCCCACACCGACCAGACCACGCGGGAGGTGCCGTCGGCCGCGAACTCCACCAGCTGGTCGCCCCAGATGGGCTCGTCGTCGACGATCTGGCGATCCTCCATGAGCACGGCGTAGCTGTCGTCGGGGAGGATCACGAAGTCGTTGTGCACCAGGTCGATGGGGAACGGCTCGGACGCGACGCCGTCGAGGGTGACGCGGGAGAGGTGTTGCCCCTCGGGCTCCTCGTCGCCCCCCGGGATGCGGTTGGGCAGCATCACGACGCTGCGCTTGTCCGGCGTCAGGTGAGCCCGCGTGATCGGCCACGCTTCGAACTCGGGGTCCGGGTCGGTGTACCACCACACGTAGTTGCCGTCGCGGTCCAGGATCACGGCGTAGGAGGGGATGGAGAGCACCGTGGTGAGCAGGAAGCGCGCGTCGTCGCCCACCTCGCCCGCCACGCCGAGATCCACGTCCAGTAGGACGGAGGGGGCCGACCCGGTAGTGACCGTCTGGTCGGGCAGGGCCGCGCTGCCGTCCTCGTCCTCGACCACCGGCCGGAGCCAGGCCTCGGTGTCCGCCGGGATCCCCAGCAGCAGGGCCTCGAATCCGTCGTCCGTGGCCGTGGCCGGCGCCCGATCCACGGGGCCGTCACCCACGCCGAACTCCACGTAGGCGTCGGTCACGTCCGTCCGATCGCTGGCCCAGCGCACCGTGACCACCGTGGGCACGACCTCGCTCAGCTCGATGTCGATCTCGGCGGACGTGTCGTCGTCCCCGACGCCGTCGGGCGGCAGATCCTCCTCCTGGCAGGCGGAGCACAGCACGCAGCAGGCCAGGGAGAGCAGGATCATGAGGCTGCCGCCGCGGGTGGACATACGCAGGAGGATACCCATCCTGCCTGCGCGGACCAAGTGGATTGGGCACTCCCTCTGGTAGACTGGGCTCGCACTCACACACCGAGGGAGGAACGCATGCGAGGAAGCTGGACGCTGGGTATCGTCTTGGTCGTCGGGATGCTGGGCTGGGCGACGACCGCACGCGCCGACGTCGTCTTCCCCGCCCCCACCGACTGCCCGCCCGGATCGGTGGGCGACACCCACCACGGGGGACCGCACTGCGCGGCCGACCTGTGCGCGGAGGAGCCGGGACGCTGCGCGGCGACCGGAGCGACGTGCCAGGAGCACGGGCTGTGCACACAGCAGCAGCAGGGCGCGTCCCGCGGCGGCCCGTTCACCTTCAAGGTGGTGCTGGGTGTGTGTGACCCCGAGGGCAACTGCGCGCAGGGCGCGTGCGAGAAGCTGAAGGTGTGCGTGCCCGCGGCGGGTGGCCCCGGCGCCGGGGAAGCGGCCGAGGAGGTCGAGGAGGTCGAGGCCCCGACCCAGGAGGCCGTGGAGGCGCCGACGGCCGCCCCCGAGGTCACCGAGGCCGTGGACGAGGTCGAGCGCAAGGGATGCCAGCTGGACGCGGCCGGCTCCGTGGGAGTGGGCTCCTCGATGCTGATCGCGCTGGCGCTGGTCGGAATCATCCGACGCCGGCGCTAGGCTCCGTCCGGGGCTCCCGTCCGGACCCGGGGACGTTGTACCCTGAAGAACATGGGCGCCACCTCCCTGAATCCCTTCGCACGGATCTCGATCCTCGGCCTGACCATCCTGACCCTCGCGGGCTGCACCGGCGAGCCCCGCTGCGTCTACCTCGGCCCGGACGAGAACATCCCCAACCACACACAACCGTTCGAGGTCGCCGTGGATGTGGACCGCCGCATCGGGTACGTCACCGGGCTGGCCAGCCGGGGGGTGCTGAGCTGGGACCTGGACACCCATGAGCTGATCGGGGTCAAGCCGTTCGCCGACCAGCCCCTGCGCTACCCGGACGTGGCCGTGGACGAGCTGGGGGTGATCTGGGTCATCACCCGGTCCGATCCCTCCGTGATCCGGTTCGATCCCTTCACGAACCACCGCACCCAGATCTTCGAGCCCCTGGGGCACGCGGGGACGCTGGCCCCGGTACCGGGCGGCGGGATGGTCGCGCTGGGGTTCACCCACGAGCAGGAGCAGGTGGTGGCCCTGTTCGGTCCGGACGGGGAGCTGCTCGAGCAGCTGTACCTGGAAGACTCGGCCACGGGGATGTTCGCCCTGGAGTCGGGGCAGATCGCCCTGCTCACCCAGCCGGTGGGCGACGAGGCGTACAAGGTCCTCGATCTGCCGTCGCTGGAGGTGGTGAAGACCTGCGCGTTGCCGTTCGTGGCCTATCACGGCGACGAGCTGGACGACGGCACCGTGCTCGTGGCCCGGTCCGCGGCCGTCGGGACGGTGGCGTGCGACGGCGAGGAGGCCCCGTCGTGGAGCGCCGGGGCCGAGAACCACGAGGTCATCTCGCTGGGGGAGCGGGCCGTCGTCCTCGACCGCCTCGGGGAGGAGGACGCCAACTGGGGGGTGGGCCGGTTCTTCACCGCGGACGGATACGTGGAGGGCGCGGACTTCTCCACGGCCAAGAACACCGGCTACGGCGACGTGGACACCCAGACGGGCGCGATGTGGGTCAACAGCGAGGGCACCGGCGACGTGTGGGCCCTGTCGACGGACGATGGCTCCCTCATGGCCAGGGTACAGACGGGGGCGTTCCTCGACGGGATGGCGCTGGATCGCGAGGAGCAGAACTTCTACGTGACGGGCCGCCTGTCCAACACCATCGCCCGGATCTCGGCCGAGGGGGGCGTCGTCGCGGAGGCAGACGAGACGTTCTGGCCCTTCTCGCCCGTGGTGGACTCCGGGCGGGACACCCTGTGGGTGCTGTCCCAGGCCGACGGCGTGATCCACGGCTACCGACGCGGCGATCTCGAGTTCCTCACCGAGATCGACCCGGGCCTGGGCCGCAACGTGCTGCTCACGTTCAACTCCATGATCATGCACCCCGCGCGCAGCACCCTGTTCGTGGCCCACGCCGAGACGGACCAGGTCGTGGAGATCGATCCGGACTCCGGCGAGGTGGTCCAGACGTGGGATCTGCAGGGGCCGGCCATCGAGGACCCGGACCAGATCGGCCACCTGATGATGCGCATCCATGCCGCCACCGGGTCGGTGATGATCCTGAGATCCAACGACGCGCGCGTGCAGCGCCTCGACCCGGAGTCGGGCACGCTGGATTCGGTCTGGCTCGACCAGCCCGTCGTCGACGAGCTCGCCGCCGGCAACTCCGTGGACTTCGCCGGCATGCTGCAGGACTACTTCATCGTCTACGTGGGCAGCCACGCCGTGGACGGCGCCACCCTGACGCCGCTTCCAGAGCGCAACCTGCCCGTCTCCCGCATCATCGGCCCCCACCCCGACGACAACGACGACCTGCTGGCCGTGGCCACCGATCGCCGCCGGCTCGTGCGCATCAACGCCATGGGCGAGGAGAAGGACTCGGTGGCCTTCACCGGCAAGGAGCTGCACTCGGCCATCTTCCGCATCGACAAGGAGCGGCGCTCCATCGCCATGATCCGCGCGTCGGACGGGCGGCTGTGCTGGTTCAAGTTCGACGAGATGAAGTGAGCCGGCCCGCGAGCTCGGACACCTCCGCCTTGACGATTCCCCCCTTTGACGTCAGATTGCGAGCGCCCGAGGAGGTGTGTGGTGTACGCGAGATGGCTGGCTCTGATGGTGCTGTCGCTGGGCATGACCCTGTTCCTGGCCTGTGACAGCGGGGACGACGACACCGCCGACGACGACGTGAGCGACGACGACGACGCGGGTGACGACGACGCGGGTGACGACGACGCGACCCCCATCGTCGAGTACGCGTTCGAGGACCACGCACCCTGGTACTCGTGCCCCGAGTACGACGCGATCGACGGCACGACGGTGGTGCGGGCGTACGATCCGGCGTACCACTACTTCGGCGAGGAGAACCACCGCACGGTCAACACCGACGTGGAGTTCCCCGAGGGCGAGTGGAGCCAGGTGGGCCTGTGGCTGGACCTGCACTGCCCGGACGGGGGGACGTGCGACTCCTGGGACCGCTGGGGCAGCGTGGGCTTGGTGCTGAATCCCGGCGACCCCGAGGACCAGTGGGAGACCCTGGAGCTGGCGCGCCACATCACGCCGTACAAGATCCCCATGTGCCAGTTCATCGACGTCACCCCGGTGGCCGACCTGCTCGTGGGGACGCAGACGCTGACGTCGTTCATCGACACCTGGGTCGGCCCGGGGCACTCGGACGGGGACGGGTGGTACCTGACCGTGGACTTCGTGTTCTTCTCGGGGCCGGCGGCCGGCGCGGCCGAGGTGGTGAACATCTGGGGCACCAAGAACATCACGGTCGGCGAGACCGAGGAGGACGTCAACGTGGACTCCCAGGTGGATCCGACCACCGTGGCCATCCCCGCCGACGCCACCCGCGTGGAGGCCCACCTCACCACCACCGGCCACTCCTTCGGCAACTCGCTCAACTGCGCGGAGTTCTGCCACCTGCGCCAGGACGTGATCGTCAACGAGACGGTGTTCTCGGTGGACCCGTGGCGCGACGACTGCGAGGAGAATCCGGTCAGCCCGCAGTACGGGACGTGGGAGTACGACCGCAACGGGTGGTGCCCCGGCGCCATCTCCGTGGGCCACGTGTTCGACATCACCGAGGCCGTCGAGCTCGGCGCCGACAACGTCATCGACTTCGACATCCTCACGACCACGGGCGTGGAGTACAACAACAACAGCCCCGTGGACCTGTTGCCCTACGAGATCGTCGCGCTGCGCATCTACATCTACCGCTGAGGTCGGCCCGAAAGGGTGTACCATCGATCCAATCCAACCGAGGGGAATCGATGCTCGACCGACCGATCCTTCACCTGCTGCTTTGCCTGATCCTCGCTGGCGTCCTGCCGGGTTGCCCGGGGGCCGACGACGACGACGTGGCGGACGACGACGCCACGGCGGACGACGACTCGGCCACCGACGACGACGACGACAGCGCGACCTCGGCGTTCGCCGCCTCGGCGGTGGACGACCTGGAGGCGGCGTCCTACGCGTCCACCATCGCGCTGGAGCAGTACGCGTTGCTCGCGGACCTCGCGGGCGACGACGCGGTGTACGCCCTGTTCTCGCCGCTGGCCGACGGCATCGACCCGGGGGGGCTCGAGCTGCCCGAGGGCACGTGCCCCGACGTCTCGTTCTCGCTGGGCGAGGGCATCGTGCTGGACTACGCCGAGGGGTGCACCAACTTCCGCGGCCAGCAGATCGAGGGGCGGCTGGTCCTGGCGCGGTCCGACGACGAGTTCGGCGTGGAGGTGACCTTCGACGAGTACGTGCGCAACGGGCAGGTGGCGTTCTCGGGCAGCAGCGTGTTGGGTCTGGGCACGCGCGCCGGGCTGTCGTTCATCGGCTCGGGGCCGCTGGACGTGACGTCGTTCAGCATCACGCACGCCCTGGACAGCTCCACGCCGTACCCCGGGTCGCAGATCCTCGGCCCGCACGACGGCCCGATCGGGGATCTCGAAGCCCCCTCGGTCGGTCCGACCGCATTCGGCGACGGGCCCAGCGTGGGCACGTATGGGGTGGCCTGGATCACCGCGGACGGATCCTCGGTGTGGATCATCGTCCCCGAGGGCACGCTGCATCACGGCACCGACGCCCCCGATGCTTGCCGCTGCCCTGACGGCGGTGTGCTCGCCCAGTACCACGAGCAGCGCGGGCACTGGACCGCGATCACCTTCGACGACCAGTGCGGATTCGAGCTGTGGATCAACGCCGCGGGTACCGATCAGGTGGGCACCTTCGGCAGTGACGAGCTGCCCCAGCTGCGGGCGCTGCTGTGCGATCCGCTGGAGGGATGAGGATGCGGGGCGCTGCCACGGCGCTGGGGGTCGCGGCGATCCTGATCGTCGGCTGCCCGGCCGACGAGCCGCGCGACGGGGGATCGGGGAACTACACGGGGGACCTAGACGACGATCCGGACTTCACCGTTCCGAACAGCCGGATCGAGGTCAAGACGTGGCTGGACTACGGCCAGACCTCGCTGGAGGGCTGGTTCGCGGACGAGCCGCTGCCCCGCCACCACGAGCCCGCCGAGGTGACCGGCAACTGCCGGTTGATGACGTACACACCGTCCACGTGCGACCCGCCGTGTGACGTGGACTCCACCTGTCTCGCCGGGGAGTGTGTGGCGTGGCCCGTGCGGGAGGACCGCGGTGATCTGCTGTGGACGTGGCCCGACGGCGAGCAGACCGTGTCGCCGGACGGGACGCTGCTGTACTACGCGACCGGATCGGCGAATTCCGAGGGCGACGTGGCCATCGAGGTGGACACCCTCGCCCTGACCGTGCCCACCATCGGCCCGCCCGTGGAGGACGGCTCGTGGGTGGATACCATCACGTCGCGCGGGTCGGGGGATGCGGTGCTGCGCTGGCACGACCCGATCCTCGACGCGCGCGTCCGCCTGCACATGACCGACTGCGTGGGCAGCCACGGCGGGTTCGCGCCGGCCGAGATCGAGTGCGAGGGGCCGGACACGGGCGAGCTGGCCGTGCCCGGGTCGTTCCTCACCACGTTGGAGGCCGGCGACTGGAGCCACGGCGAATGCGGCAGCCACACCTTCGAGCGCTACCACGCCGCGGCGCCCGAGGACGATCCGCTGACCCGCCTCGAGACGGTGGGAGCGGGTTCGCTGTTCTACTTTCCCGGCATGTGATCGACAATCGGATCACACCTTCTCGGGGGAGGAGCCATGACCCAGGATTTCACCTGCGCCGCCTGCGGCGGCGAAGTCGAGTGGTCGCCCGTCCGTCAGGAGGTCGTGTGCTCGCACTGCGCGGCACCGACCCGGCTGGAGCGGCCGGCCGCGGGGGATGTCGAACGTCGTGACGTGACCGTCAAGGCGCTCAAGCTGGGGCGCGCGTACGGCGTGGAGACGTCCGCGATCCAGTGCGGCCGCTGCGGCGCCACCATCGATCTGGGGCCCCACATCGCGCTGACCCAGTGCGCGTTCTGCGGCAGCGACCAGCTGCGCGACTACGCGGACGAGGACCCGATGAAGCCGGACGGCATCGTGCCGTTCCGGCTGGACCGCGATTCCCTGGAGGATCGCCTGCGTGAGTGGGCCGACGAGGACCCTCAGACCCCGTCCGACGTGGCCGACCACCTCGAACTCACCACGGCACAGGGTGTGTACCTCCCCGCGTGGATCTTCCAGGCCCGGGCGTCCGGAGCCTGGGAGTGCACGGTGAAGATCCCCAAGGGCAAGGACAACTGGAAGAAGGAGGAACGCGCCGGTGGGTACGATCGGGAGTTCATCGATCGGCTGGTGTTCGCGTCCTCGTTCGCCGACGGCCTGACGGACTTCTTCTACGACGCCCGGCAGATCGTGCCCTACGACGCGCGCTACCTCGCCGGCTTCCCGGCGGAGCGGGCCCAGCGGGCGGTCGAGGACGCGTGGACGTGGTGCAAGGAACAGTTCGTGGGCGAGTACCGCGACGAGTGCGAGCAGGAGGGGGCGGCCGCTTGTACCGCGGAGCACGGCCACGTGGTCGAGACCCGGGTGGATCCCAGCTGGTCGCGGGAGACCTATTTCCTCTGCCTGGTCCCCACCTGGTTCACCACCTACACCTACCGCGGCAAGTCCCACCGGGCCGTGGTCAACGGGCTGACCGGCGAGTGCTCCGGGGAGCTACCCTCGGACGCCCGGAAGGCGTGGCTGTACGAGCGCATCGGCAAGCCCAACACGCCCCAGCGCCGCGTGGCCATGCAGGTCGCCTTCGCCGTGGGGGTGTTCTCGGTGTTCTTCATCGCCATGGCGATCCTGATCGCCACCAACGACTGACTCAGAACACCTGGAAGTCCTCGATCTCGTAGCCCACGTAGGGATCGTGGGTGCCGTGGGGATCGATGTGCCACACGCTGTTGCCCTCCGGGCAGTGGCCGTGCACGCCGGAGTCGGCGGCGATGTAGACGGTGCGGTCGGTGGGATCCACCGCGACCCCCTCGGAGCCGCCGGCGCAGACCGGGTTCGGCCCCAGGCGTACCGCGGGGCACCCCGCGCAGTCGGGGTCGAGCTGGTACACGCCGTCGGGGTCCACGAGGTACAGGGTGCCGTCGGTGGAATCCAGCGCGACCCCCTCGCCAGCCACGCCGGTGTCGAGGGACTGGACGAGCTGCCACGACGGCAGCGCGTACAGCTCGGCCAGGGGCGATCCCTCGGCCTTGACCCAGAGGCCGCCGCGGGCCGCGTCGTAGGCCAGCATGCCCGGCTTGTGGCCGCCGAGATCGCACATCGCCGGATCCGCCGGCACCGTGGTCAGCAGGTTGCCCGCCAGATCGACCTCGAAGAATGAACAGTGGCCCTGCAGATCGCGCACCGGCGTCCCTGGCGCGGCCTCGTCGAACGCCCAGATCCAGAAGGTGCGGCGGGTCGTGTCGAAGGTGAGGCCCTCGAGGACGGTGACGTGGTCGCTGACGTCGATCTCGGCGATCAGGACGTTGTCGGTGTCCTTGACCACGATGGTGTCCTCGACCAGCGACGCGTCTGCGAGGGCGTCGAGGGTGGCGCTGGCCTTGCCGAGGTAGAGGATCTCGGCGGTATCGTCGCAGGCCATGCCGGTGACGCCGGTGATGGAGCTGCAGGCCGAGAGCGCCAGGCCGAGGGCGAGCGCGCAGGCGATGAGGGACGGAGCGTTGTGGGGATTCATGGGGCCTCCTTTCCCGGGTGGTCACGCCGGGGCCGCGGAGGTCACGTGCATGTGTAGACCGTGTGTATCCTCGGGGTGGGGGCTGCTATCGTCGACCCACGATGGGCACCCGCAACGCCACGCTGATCGCGTTCACCCTCGCCCTGCTGCTGGGCTGCTCGGGCGAGGGCGAGGGCTTCGGCGTGGACGACGACACCGTGGCGGACGACGACGCCGTGGACGACGACACGGGCGCTGACGACGACGACGACACGGTCCCCCAGGGCGGATGTCCCAACGCCTGGCACGGCTTCGGGGACGACCCCGATCCCGATTCCTGGGACATGCTGGTGCTGTACGCCATCGGCGACCCCAACTTCGACATCGGCGAGCGGCACCTGCGGGACTACGGGCTGCAGGTCGTGGACTACGGCCCGGGCGAGGACACGTACTTCATGGTACGCAACGCCGGGCTGTGCTTCAGCACGGCCGGTGGGATCTTCCGCGGCGACGACGAGTACTACGGCGGCGACTTCTTCAGCGTCAGCGTGACCATGAACGCGGACGACGGCTGGGGCGGCGGCATCCAGGTCATCCCCGACGATGGCGGCGAGCCGTACCTGCTGGAGCGGTCCACCCCCCTGCGCGGCCTGGCCATCGAGCCCGACGGCGTCGGCGGTTTCGTGGTGTGTGGCGCCACCGCCCAGGAGGACGACAACGCCATCTTGTGGGTGAACGGCGACGGCGACGAGGTGGTCGAACACCCCCTGCCCGACGGCGGCTCGTGTTACGACGTGGCCGAGGGATGGGACGGCACCTTCTGGGTGACCGATCTCGCCAACAACCTCCTGCTGAACTTCGACCTGGACACCGGCGAGTTCGAACCGTGCTGGGAGCTCCCCGAACCTGGCCTGGACTGGGTGGTGAGCGAGACCGCCGGCGATCAGATCATGGTCGCGGCGGACAACGAGATCTGGGTCTACGAGGCAGACACCGGCGAGGACTGGCGCTACGCCAGCATGCCGCCGCTGGGCATCACCTCCCACCACGTCACCAACATCCACTGGTCGTTCTCGTGGGGGGTGACCTCCATGTCCAAGGTCATGCGCGACTACCCGACGTCCGGGCTGTGGGGGCCCCACTCGGCGCGGATCGAGGGTGGACCCGATCCCGACGGCGAGTTGTTCGAGTTCCAGGGGGCGGACCAGATCCTGGATGGTGAGGTGATCCTGGACTACGTGCTGCTGGGGGATCTCCAGTAAGACCGGACGGTCAGTCGATCGACATCCCAAGAAAGACCAGACCCATGAACGCTACCCAGGTGAGGGTGGCGACCACCAGCATGTGGACCACGGTGCGGCCGGTGATGCGGCGGCCCTGGTGGGGGTCGTCGGAGGCGGTGTGGACGAAGGAGGCCGAGGTGAGAGGGACGTTGCAGGTGGGGCAGGTGTTGCCGAAGTCGAACTGCTCGCTGCAGGCGGGGCAGGCGAGCGCCTCGGCGGACTGCGCCAAGGTCGGATCGTCGTCGTAGCGCTGCTGGTTGTCGTGCATCCGGCGCCGCATGCGCGCCTGGCGCTCGGCCATCTTGTCCTGGAACTGGCGGGTCTGTCGGGCGAGGGCTTCGGCTCCTGCTTGATGTCCGAGTCCCATGTTCTCCTCTCCGGTGCGCTGTGGATGCCCACAGTACGGCGGCGGGGAGGGGGTATTCCGGGAAAGCAGCCGATCAGGGGTTGTACTCGAACCAGTCCCCGTTGGCGATGAACAGGTCCACGGCGTCGAGGTCGATCTCGACGACGTGGTAGCGCATGGGCTGGGCGTCGTCGCCCTCGCCGACCGTGGTCTGGAGCACGGAGTTGCCGGTGGAGTCGGTCATCATCACCGGGAAGCCGTGGAACTCGTCGTGTACGAACCAGTGGCCGTGGCCGACGAACACGCCGAGGATCTGGTCGGCGTGTTGTTCCAGGACCGCGTAGATGGGATCGGTCCAGCCCTCGTATTCGGTGCCCTCGTACTTGGCGTAGCCGCCCTCGGCCCGGGGGACCTCGAAGGGCATGCCGGCGGAGAAGCCGGCGGTGACGGCGTTGTCCAGGGCCAGGGCGTGGTGGAAGAACAACACGGCGGGCGCTCCGTCGGAGAGCTGCTGCTCGAGCCAGGTCACCTGGTCGGGGCCGAAGGAGCCGACGCCCTCTGGGTTCCAGCCGGCGTCGGGGTGGGGCTGCATGGTGTTCAGACCGTAGAAGGCGACGCCGCGTAGATCGTGGCGAAACCACAGGCCGGGCAGGCCGAGGTGGTCCAGTAGCAGCTCCTCGCGGGCCGGGAGATCGTCGGTGAGGTCGTTGAGGATGCCGCCGCCGGAGATGTAGTAGTCGTGGTTGCCAAGGGCGGCCAGCCAGGGCACCTGGAGGTCGGCGAGCAGCTCCTCGGCGCGGTGCAAGGCCGTGTCGGAGGTGCCCTCGTAGTCGGCCGGTTCGTCGCTGGGAAGCTCGTCGATCAGGTCGCCGGTGAGCAGGACGAGCTCGACAGGTGGTTCCATGGCGTTGAGGATCTCGATGGTCTCGGCCATGGTCTGGTTGTTGGAGTGGTCGGCGTCCGGCTTGAGGTGCATGTCGGTGATGACGGCAAGACGCAGCACCTCTCCGCTGCCGCCGGGGGCGCTGTCGTCGTCGTCGCCGGTGGCTTCGCCGTCGCAGCCGCCGACGAGGCCCAGGGCACCACCGGGCAGCGCGAGGCCGCTCGCTCCGAGGATCTGGATGATTCGCCTGCGCGTGAGGGTTCTTCTGGGGGCCATGGCTCTGTCCTCCGGACGCGCTCAGACTAGGGCCGGGATCTCCCGGTCGTCAAGCCGCAGGGGCTGTTCGGGAGGGCGGTGAAACAAGAAAAGGCGCGGTGTCGGAACTTTTTTGTTGACACGTTGTCAGAGGGGGATATTCTCTGGAGCGCAATGTGGACGAAACACTACGATGACGAGCCCGCCTTCATCGGCGGAGACCTGTTGGCCGGGGGCCCTCCCGTGTGACGGCTAGACCGTCGTGACCGGGAGCCCCCGCCGGCAGCCGCCAGCGGGGGCTTCGTCGTTCTGGAACACAAAATCGCCAAAGCGGGGCATTCCGTCAGGGGATAGGAGCGCCCGAAAGGTGTAACAGAAAATAGATTTGACAGCGTTGACGTCAGCCGGGCCCGCGGCGCGCCGGCCCCAACGTGAGCCGCCGGAAGGCGAGTACAACGGGGTTGGACCGTGCGCGTTCCGTCCAGGGGTTCCGAACCCGGAGAGGCCAACGACGCCTGGATAGCTCAGCAGGTAGAGCACACGACTTGAGATCGTGAGGTCGAAGGTTCGATTCCTTCTCCAGACTCCTACAACCAGGGGTCCCTTTACTGGCCTGATTAGCCAGGTTACCGAGGTCCGATGGGGGAGTCCCGCGCGTCCGGCCGGCCGTATTCGCAGCGGAGGTGCGCCGCGACCGATCTCCGATCGGGGACGGCGTGCCGAGGCCGCGGGTGCGGCAGCGGGGACGACGCCAGCAGCCTGCGGGATCCGTCCGCCCCAGCGGTCGCAATGGCGGTCGTGACAGCGGACGCACGTGGGCTCCGCGTCGACAACCGTGGCTGGATCCGCGGGTTCCCTCTGACGACCGCGGCGCCGGCTGGCGATTCGGAATTCATGGAGCGCAGTGCATGGGGCACTGCCAGGCAAGGAGGTGACGTCATGTTCAAGCGTTACAAGGTTCTGCGGCACGAGTTCGGGCTGAAGTACGTCGAGGACGAGTTCGTCGGCGTGCTGATGCCGGGTGTGCACTGGTTCGTCGACCTCCTGGGACGCATCCGGGTGGACGTGGTGTCCGCGCGGGAGCCGTTCCTGGTACGGGAAGACAACGACGTGCTGGTCAAGTCCGGCGCGCTCGAGGGCGTGGCCCAGGTGATCGAGTTGACCGACCGCCAGCGTGCGCTGGTGTGGATCGACGGGCGCTTCGACCGTCTGCTGGTCCCGGGCCTGCACGTGATCCTGGATGGATTCCATCGCATCGAGGTGGAGCGGGTCGAACTCGACGGGGAGATCTTCGCCCACGCCGAGATCGAGCCGATCCTCGCGCGGCTCGTCCACAACCCGCACGGGCTGGACGTGTTCGCGGTCCAGGACGGCATTGTCGGCCTGGTGTACCTCGACGGCGTGCTGAAGCACGAGCTGGAGCCGGGACGCTACGCGTTCTGGCGCGGCGTCGGCATGCAGTCCCGCCACCTGGTGGACCTGCGCGAGACCTCCGTCGACGTCGGCGGCCAGGAGCTGATGACCGCGGACAAGGTCAGCCTGCGCATCAACGCCGTGGCGACCTACCGTGTCGTGGACGCGCGCCGCAGCGTGTCCGCGGTCTCCGACCTGCGCGGTGCCCTGTACCGCGAGGCGCAGCTGGCGCTGCGCGCCGTGGTCGGAACCCGCGAGCTCGACGTGATCCTGAGCGACAAGGACGCCGTGGCGTCCGAGCTCGAGGCGGTCCTGAAGCAGCGCGCGGCCGACTACGGTGTCGCGCTGGTCTCCTTCGGCATCAAGGACGTGATCCTGCCGGGTGAGATGAAGGACCTGCTCAACCAGGTGACCGAGGCGCGCAAGGCGGCCGAGGCCGCGGTGATCACTCGCCGCGAGGAGGTCGCCGCCATGCGCAGCCAGGCCAACAGCGCCCGGCTGCTGCGTGACAACCCGACCCTGATGCGCCTGCGTGAGATCGAGGCGCTCGAGCGGGTCTCCACCCACGCCAAGCTCACCGTCGTACTCGGTGAGCAGGGCCTCGCCGATCGGGTGATCAACCTGGTGTGACGCCAGTGACCCCGGTCAACTCGCAGGGGCAGCGCGGTTTCCGCGCTGCCCCTGTCTCGTTTGTCGACGGTCGACGGTCGACGGTCGACGGTCGACGGTTTGGGTCGACGGTTGGGCGGTCGACGGTTTGCTAGTCCCAGCTGCGCTGGGTCTCGGGGGGGAGGAGCTTTTCGAGGTGGGCGGCGATGTCGCCGGTGGCGTCTGCCTCGAGGGTGACGCCCTCGACGTCGTGCAGGGTGATGCGGACGGGGCCGTCGGGATCGCCGAGGGATGGGGTGACGATCATGCGGTAGACCGCCTCGGTCAGCACGGCGGTGACCTTCCCGGCTCGGTCGGCCTCGACGCGGTCGGGCCAGATGCGCAGCTCGCGGTGGGGTGGCCGGTAGCGCCGGCGGAAGTCGTGGCGGCTGAACACGGCACAGACGAGGCCGATGGATGTGAAGGTGGTGAGGGCCGAGGCCAGGGTGAGGCCGTAGGGCGCGCCGATGTGCTCGGAGAGCAACCAGAACGTGAACGCGAACCCCGCGAATCCGCCGACGCCCACGAGCACGATCGCCGACAGCACGTAGCCCCAGATCGTCACGGGGTCGATCGTCGGAACGTGAGGTCTGTGGACGATGGGGTACGACGCGGACGCCGACGCGTCCGACCGATCGGGTAGTTCGTGCCAGTCCTTTCGGCGTTCGTCCATGGTTCCCCTCGGCGATCGAGTCTACCGCGAGCGCGCCACGTCCGCTTCTACTGCGCAGGGCCGCGTGAATTCCGCGCGCGCGGTGTTACCCTGGCCAGCGAGGAGGCCGAGATGCCCCGGGTCTCGATCGGACTGTGGCCGCTGATCGTCGTCGCGGCGTTCGCCTGCTCCCCCGGCGAGGAGGGCGACGACGACGACAGCGCCGTCGAGGACACGACGCCGGTGATCGGCGAGGCCATCGACGTGGTGCCGTCGGACGGGCTGCCGGCCGACGTGGAGCTGCAGGACGCGAACAACAACCTGGACGTGGCGTGGTTCGGCGACCGGGTCTTCCTGGCGTTCCGCACGGCGCCCAGCCACTTCGCAGCCCCGGAGACGATGCTGTACGTCGTCAGCTCCACCGACCAGGAGACCTGGCGCTACGAGGGGTCGTTCTGGATGGAGACCGACCTGCGCGAGCCGCGCCTGCTGGCCGTGGAGGGCCGGCTGTTCCTCTACTACGCGGTCCTCGGGCAGTCCGCGGCCGACTTCGAACCCCAGGGCACCCTGGTCACCGAGTACCTCGGCGTGGACCAGTGGACCGAGCCGGAGTGGATCTTCGTCGAGGGGTTCATCCCGTGGCGGGCGCGGGTGATCGACGGCACGGCCTACCTCATCGGGTACGAGGGCGGCGCGGACATCTACGACTTCTCCGAGGGCACGGAGTTCGTGTACTGGTATCGCTCCGACGACGGGCTGAACTGGGAGCCGGTGGCGCCGGACCAGCCCATCGTGCACCAGGGGGGTGTGTCCGAGGCGGACTTCGCGTTCCTCGACGACGGGTCGGCCGTGATCGTGGGCCGCAACGAGCTGGGGGACGAGGACGGCTGGGGCTCGAAGATCTGCCGCGCCGAGGCGGGCGCCCTGGACGACTGGACCTGCGCCATCGATCCGAAGAAGTACGATTCTCCGCTGGTCTTCCGCGCCGGCGGCCGCGTGTGGCTCGTGGGTCGGCGCAACGTCACCGACACGGGCAACTACGACCTGTTCTACCGCGACCTCGAGCCGTCCCAGCAGACCCTGGAGTACCTGGTGGACTACTGGGTCCACCCCAAGCGGTGCTCCCTGTGGGAGGTGGACCCCGAAACGCTCGAGGTCCACTTCGTGCTCGACCTGCCTTCGTGCGGCGACACCTGCTTCGCGTCCGCCCTGCCCACCGAGGACGAGGGGCGTATGTGGATCTACAACTACACGTCGCCCCTGGACGACCTGGACATCTCCTGGCTCGACGGCCAGCTGGAGGAGACGTTGATCTACCGCATCGAGCTGGCGATTCCATGAGCCGCACCTTCTTCGCCACGTGCGCGCTGGGCCTCGAGGAGGTCGTGCGCGACGAGCTGGTCGCCCTGGGGGCGGACAACGCCCGCGCGCTGCGCGGACGCGTGTCCTTCCACGGCTCCCTGTCGCTGGGGTATGCGGCGTGCCTGTGGCTGCGCTCGGCGAGCCGTGTGCAGGAGCAGCTGTTCCGCGACAGGCCGGCCGGGTCCCGTCAGCTCCTGTACGACGCGGTTCGCGCGTTCGACTGGGGGCCGCTGATCGAGCCGGACAACACCCTGGCGGTGAGCGCCTCGGTGCGCGACAGCCGTGCCACGGACACGCGGTTCGTGTCCCTGGTGACCAAGGACGCCATCGTCGATCAGATCCGCGACCGATGCGGCAGCCGGCCGAACGTGGACGCCGACGACCCGCACATGCCCATCCGCGTGCTGGTCCACCGGGATCGCGCCACCGTGCTGCGCGACCTGTCCGGCGACAGCCTGCACCGCCGTGGCTGGCGGCCGATCCAGGTCAAGAGCCCGCTGAACGAGGCCATCGCCGGGGGGCTGCTGCAGCTCACGGGCTGGACCGGGGAGGGCACGCTCGTGGACCCCATGTGCGGGTCGGGTACCTTCCTGGTGGAGGCGGCCCACCTGGCGCAGGACCGCGCGCCGGGGCTGAGGCGCCGGTTCGCCTTCGAGCAGTGTCCGGACCTGGAGCAGACGGAGTGGCGGCGGCTGCGAGACGAGGCCGAACAGCGGTACGCGGTGGGGCGCGAGCGGGAGGTGTCCATCGTCGGCAGCGACGCCCATCCGGGCGCCCTGGGGCTGGCGCGGCGCAGCCTCGAGGCGGCCCAGGTGCGGGACGCGGTCAAGGTGCGGCGCATGTCGGTCGAGCGCGCCGTGCTGGACGGCCCGCCGGCGCTCGTGGTCAGCAATCCCCCCTGGGGTCTGCGCCAGGAGAAGCAGGGCCTGAGGCAGACCTGGAGCCAGCTGGGGACCTTCCTCAAGACCCACTGCGGCGGCTCCACCGCCTACCTGCTGTCTGGAGAGCCGACCCTGACGCAGGTGCTCAAGCTGCGCGCGGCGCGCCGCCACCCGGTGCGCATCGCACAGGTGGACTGCCGCTGGATCCGCTACGAGGTGCTGCCGCCGCGGGATTGACTACCAGCTCTCGCCGTTGTGGTGATACTCGCCGTGGCACGAGCCGCTGGAGCACGTGCGCGCCCCCGGGTTCCACGTGATGCCCCCGCCCATCTGTAGCGCCACCGCGCCGTCCACGTGCAGCTGGGGCGCGATCACCATCTGGTTGGAGTCGACCACCGAGCCGTGACAGCCCGAGCAGGTCACGCCCTCTTCGAGGTGGTCGCGGTGCTCGCCGCTCATCTGCGAGTTCCACGCGGACGGACCCGAGCTGCGGTCCGGGTGGCAGGCCGAGCAGCCGTTGATGGGGGTGGTGAAGTCCGCGACGGTGCCGTTGTCCTGGCCTCGGTTGCCGTGGCAGTACAGGTTGGCGCATCCGCCGCCGCTGAAGCTGCCGGCCGGGCTGAGGCCGCCGCCCATCGTCACCTCGGCGCTGCCGGCCGTGGCGTCGAACACGTGGTCGCTGCTCAGCACGTCGGTGGGGGCGACGTGGCAGTGGGTGCAGTCGAGGGCAGCGTGGGTCGTCTGGGTCACGTGCTCGGTGTGCGAGCCCACGGTGGGCAGGGACGAGGCCGTGGCGTCGTGCAGGTCCTCTGGCGGCGCGCCCAGGTTGTTGTCCGTGCCGCCGTGGCAGAAGGTGCAGTCGGTGCGCCAGCCAGCGTCGTGGCAGTCGTCGCAGCTGTCCGCGTCGCCGTCGCCGGTCAGGTCGGCGCCGTGGCAGTCGCGGCAGTCCGTCTGCTGCTCCTTCAGGGCGATGCCGTGTTCCTCGGGCGCCTCGAAGCCGGCCGGGTGTTCGTCGTCATCGTCGTCGTCGTCATCCTCGTCGTCCTCGTCGTCCTCGTCGGCGGGGACATAGTACTGCTGAAAGGAAAGC
>CAZLEO010000159.1:0-22364 GCA_964558555.1 uncultured Rickettsiales bacterium
GCCGTCGCCGTCGCACTCGGTGACGCCGTCGCCGTCGTCGTCGATGTCGTACTCGTGCTGGCTCCCGTCGCAGTCGTTGTCGATGCCGTCGCAGGCCACCTCCTCGGCCTCGGGATGAACTGCGGGGTCGGTGTCGTCGCAGTCTCCGTCCTCGATGGACCAGCCATCTCCGTCCTCGTCGGTGACCTCGCTGGAGTCGTCGTCGTCGTCGGCCGCGGTGGTGTCGTCGTCGTCGTCGGCTGCGGTGGCGTCGTCGTCGTCCGCGGCGTCGGCGCTGTCGTCGTCGTAGGCGTCGGTTCCGCAGCCAGCGAGCAGGGCGAGGATCCCCAGGAGGACGAGCATGAAACGGATCGGCATCGGTGGGTCCTTTCGTGGAGGACGGTCTTCACTTCGGTGAGTACCCAGGGGAATCTGTGGGGGAATTCAGGTTCGATCGGCTCGGCGGCGGCGCATCCACACAGCGCAGCTCAGTACGCAGCCCATGAGGAGTGCGGCCGGCACCGCCGTCGTCTGGCCGTGGGTGCACGCGCAGCTACTGGGGTCTCCCGCGTCGTCGTCATCCACGTTGTCGGCGTCGTCGTCTCCGTTGCCGTTGTCGTCGTCGTCGTCTCCGTTGTCGGTGTCGTCGTCTCCGTTGTCGGTGTCGTCGTCTCCGGTGTCGTTGTCGTCGTCGTCGCCGTCGGTGTCGTCATCGTCGTCGCCGCCGCGGTCGATCGTGACCTGTGCCCCCGCGGAATTCCCGGCCGCGTCGAACACGGACACGTAGACGACGTCGCCGTGCATGCCGGGGTCCGTATACGAGACCAGGTTCAGGGTCGATTCTCCTGGGGTGATCCCGTACCCTTCCGAGCCCTCATAGGCATCCAACACTACCGTCGCGAGCACGAGGTGCTCGTCACTCTCGTACTCGATGCTGAGCGCAGGCGACGGACCGTCCTCGGCGGGCGTGAACGTGGGAGCCTGGAAATCCGCGGCACTACCCGTGGTGAAGCTGGCCAGCCGGTCCTCCTCGTGGAGCACGTGGTAGACCGAGTTCGCCTGGAGATCCTCCTCGGGGAAGAAGACGAGCACGCAGTAGTCGGTGATGTACTCGGCTGTGAGACCGACGACGGTGCCCTCCTCGTCGGTGAGCGAGAGCTGGGGCATGTCGCCGGAGCCGCCCGGGTCCTTGTCCTCGCACTCGAAGGGCGCGATCGACTCGTACAGGAGCATTGGATTGAGCGGGATCTCCTCGGCACCGTCGGCGGGCGAGTCGTCCACGTTCACGAAGCACGAGGGGACCGGCGCGATGTCCGCGAGCGCTGGCGATGTGAACACCGTGACGACGAGCACTGCGAGCAGGATCGGGAGCTGGGAAGTGCGCATCGAGACCATGGTTCCCTCCTCGCATTCGATCCTACGACATCGAGAGGATCCCGAGGCGGGCAGCTCCCTGCACGGTGTCTGTGAAGGAGTCCCGTCGCGGTGCCAGGGATTTCACAGGGGTCGAGGGGATGTGCCCACGCCGCGATCCGGCAGCAGGCGACGACGTCGAGGCAGGAACGGGTCGCGTGTGCGAATCCGGGTATGGCGCGGCCGACATGGCCGGTGGCCACCGGGAGTGGACCTGCGGCAAGAGGGGCGACCGCAAGATCGCCATGGGAGGGTGGAGCAAGGAGCCGGAACGGCTGGCCACTCGCTGTGCGACGCGGCACGACGAGACGGAGAGCACAGCCCTGCACAACCTCTCGTTCCGCTGCTGCATCGAGGACGAGCCATAGGCTTCTGGCGAGGTTCTTCCGGCTGGACTCCCGATCCGTCCCTGCCAGGGATGGCGACTTTCGCCTACAATCCCGCGGCCCCTTGCTCGCACCGAGTGGAGAGAATCGACCGAATGCGCGTCCCCGGCCGCCTCGAACCCCTGCTGGACCTCGGCATCATCGACGACGTCGTGCGTCCGCTGATGAGCGGCAAGGAGGCCGAGGTCTACCTCGTGCACGCCGACGGCGAGGAGTGCGTGGCCAAGGTCTACAAGGACGCGCAGTTCCGCAGCTTCCAGCACAGGGCCGAGTACATCGAGGGACGCCGCGTCCGAAACAGCCGCGAGCAGCGCGCGATGAACAAGAAGTCGCGGCACGGGCAGATGAAGACCGAGGAAGCGTGGCGCTGCGCCGAGGCCGACGCGATCTACGCCCTGTACGCGGCAGGCGTCCGCGTGCCCACACCCCTGGCTTTCACCGAGGGCGTCCTGGTCATGGAGCTGATCAAGGACCACAGGGGCGAGCCAGCGCCCCGGCTCGTGGACCGCCGCTTCGACGCCCGGGAGGCGACCGAGGTCTTCCACTTCGTGCTGCGCGAGGTGGTCAAGATGCTGTGCGCCGGCATCGTCCACGCGGACCTTTCCGACTTCAACATCCTGATGGGGGTCGACGGTCCGGTGATCATCGACCTGCCCCAGGCCGTGGACCCCGCCCACAACCGAAACGCGCGCAAGCTGCTGCTGCGGGACGTCAAGAACCTCACCAGCTTCCTGGGCCGCTATGCCCCCAGGCTGAGGCACACCCAGTACGGCCCCGAGATGTGGGACCTGTACGAGCGCAGCCAGCTGGAGCCCGACACCGAGCTGACCGGGCGATTCAAGTCACGCAAGGGCAAGGCGGACGTCGACTCGCTGCTCGAGGACATCCTGGAGATGGAGCGGGAGACGCGCGAGCGGCGCGAGAAGCTGGGCCTGCCGCCACCACGGCGTGCCCGACGCCCGGTCGTGGCCGAGGAACCGGAGAAACCCCGACCGAAGAAGCCGCGCCGCAGGAAGAAGCCCAAGGGCAAACCCGCAGCCGAACAGGGAGCCCCCGCAAAGGCCCAGAAGGACCCGGCGCCGACCGATCCCCCCAAGAAGAAGCGGCGGCGGCGGCGACGGCGGCGGCGGGGTGGAGGGCAGTCCAAGCAGGGACCTTCCCGCGACAAGTGATCCTGCCGCATGAGGTTCCACGCGAATCTGAGGCCTCGACTCGTACTACAATTCTCCCTTGACCACCTCCACGACCACGTCCGTACGCATCCAGCCCGCCGTCAAGTTCGGCACCTTCCTGGGCGTGTACACCCCCAGCGTCCTGACCATCCTCGGCGTGATGATGTACCTGCGCTTCGGGTGGGTGGTGGGCAACGTGGGGCTTCCCCTGGCGCTGTTGATCGTGGTGCTGGCGTCGTCGATCACGTTCGTGACCGGTCTGAGCGCCTCGGCTGTCTCGACGAACATGCGCGTGGGTGTGGGCGGCGAGTACTACATGGTCTCGCGCAGCCTCGGCCTGGAGCTCGGCGGAGCCATCGGCATCCCGCTGTTCCTGTGTCGGACCCTGAGCCTGACCCTGTACGCATTCGGCCTGGCCGAGTCCCTGGCGCCCCTGTGGCCGTCGTCCCTCGGGGACCCGCCGATCCAGATCATGGCCGCGGTGTTCATCGTGCTGATCACGGCCGTGGCGGGACGCAGCGCCGAGCTGAGCCTCAAGCTGCAGCTGCCGATCATGATCGCGGTGGGCGCCAGCCTCGTGGCACTGTTCGGTGGTGTGCTGACGGGCGGGTTCGCCGAGCCGGAGATGACACCCCACTACGAGCGATCCGCCGACGCTGGGTTCTTCTTCGTGCTGGCGGTGTTCTTCCCGGCGGTCACCGGATTCACCGCGGGCATCGGCATGAGTGGCGATCTCAAGGACCCGCAGCACTCGATCCCGCGCGGGACCATCGCCGCGGTGGTCACCGGCACGGTGGTCTACCTGCTGATCCTGGCCGCGCTGGCCGTGTCCGGGAAGGTGTCGGGCGAGGAGCTGTCGGTGCTCGACCCGACCGCCCCGCCCGTGTGGACGAAGATCGCCTGGCTGGGCGTCATCCTGGTCTACCCGGGCATGTTCGGAGCCATCCTGTCCTCTGCGTTCGGCAGCGCCCTGGGCGGACCGCGCGTGCTCCAGGCCCTGGCGACGGATCGTCTCGTGCCGCGGGTACTGGGCCGCACGAGCAGGACCGGCCAGCCCACCATCGCCACCTGGGTCACCGGCAGCATCGCCCTGGCCGCGGTCGCCCTGGGGGACCTCAACGCCGTGGGGCGGTGGGTGACGGTGTTCTTCCTGACGCTGTACGTGACGATCAACCTGTCGGCAGCGCTGGAGAAGCTCGTCGGCGATCCGTCGTATCGTCCCACGATCCGCGTGCCCTGGCCCGTGTCCCTGCTGGGCAGCGTCGGCGCCATCGTGCTGATGTTCCTGATCAACCCCTGGGCCTGTCTCGCGGCGATCGTGATCGAGGCGGCCCTCTACCTGTGGCTGCGCCAGCGCGCGCTGGAGAGCTCCTGGGGAGACGTGCGGGCCGGCTTGTGGACGGCCGTGGCGCGCAGGGCCCTGATCAACCTCAAGAAGCTGCGCGGCATCCGCGCGCGCAACTGGCGGCCCAACATCCTGCTGTTCACCGCCAATCCGGCCAGCCGTATCGCCCTGGTGCGCTGGGCCAACTGGTTCAACCAGAACCGGGGTATCACCACGGTTTGCCAGGCCCTGGAGGCGGATCTGGACCAGGACAAGCTCGACATCCAGGAGCGGCTCCAGGACATGGACGATACCCTCGAGCAGGAGGGGCTCGTGGCCTTCTCCGAGGTCCACGTGATGCCCCGCTTCGAGGACGCCATCCTCGGCATCGCCCAGGCCAACGGGTTCGCCGGTCTCCAGTCCAACACGGTCATGTTCGGCTGGCCAGGCGGCCGCGAAGGCCTCGAACGCGTCCTGGCCCTGGTCCGCGTGCTGTCGCGTATCAAGCGCAACACGGTGCTGGCCAAGCTCCCGAGCTGGGATCAGCTGCCCCAGGATCTCGAACGCATCGACGTGTGGTGGCGCGGCCAGCAGGCCAACGGCGATTTGATGCTGCTGCTGGCGCATCTGCTCAGCCTCAACACCGAGTGGCGCCGCGCCCGCGTGCGCCTGCGGACCATCGTCCCCGACCCGTCCGAGGCCGACGAGATGAAGGCGCGACTGGACAGGCTCATCGACGACGTACGCATCCCAGCCGAGAGCTCGGTGATCGTCCTGCCGCCCGACAAGACCCCCATCGAGGTCATCCACGACACCAGCCGCACAGCTGACGTGGTCTTCCTCGGTCTCCAGGAATGCCAGCCCGGCGAGGAGGCCGCCCACGCACAGCAGCTGACGGAGCTCGCCGACGGGTTCAGCACCACGATCCTGGTGCGGTCTGCAGGGAAGTTCGCGGGGCAGCTGATCTAGACTTCACAGGGGATGTCTTGAGCGAAGGCACGCGGAGGAGGCGCTCGTGAACATCGCCGGTTGCCGTCTCGGAATTCGGGCCATCGGGATCGCTGCGGGCGTCCTCGCCCTCAGCACCCTCGTCGTCCCGCCGGCCGTGGCCGAACAATCCCCGGCCCGGAACGCCGATCCCGGGATGGACGAACACTCCATGCTCCCCCTGTGCGAGGCCATCCTCGCGGGCGAGGACTCCGTGGAGGAGGCTCTGGCCCGGCACCCGCTGGTGGGCAAGATGTCCCGCGGCATGGCGCCGCAGGTGACGTTCACACCGGAGGAGTTCGCTGCGGCGGCGCTCGCCGAGACCCCGGACGGACGATTCTCGTTCGACCGGCTGCGACGGAACCAGTCGTTCGTCCAGCCGTTCGGCCGGCATCTGGAGACCCACCGGGACACCCTGATCCTCGAGTCGGTGGAGCGTGCCTGCGAGTTCCTCCCCGCGACCCTGCAACCCTCCGAGGTGACCCTCAATCTGGTCTGCGGGAGCCCGTGGGATGCCTTCGTGCTCATCTTCGATGGTCCCGAGATCTTCTTCGACCTGGGTTTCTATGCGGACGCCGAGGTCGAGCAGGCGTTGCCCGGGTTCCAGGCCATCCTGGTCCACGAGCTGTGGCACCAGGCGTTCCTGAGGCACCAGGAGGTCCACTGGGAGGAGGACTACCACCGGCACGAGGACCCGGCCGCCCTCTTCCTCTATCGGATGGTCAACGAGGGAATCGGCCACTACTACTCGTTGCATCCCAGGCTCTACCCGACCCCGGCCTACGACGATCTGGACCAGCGCGCAGCAGCCGTCTTCGAGCTGCTGGGCGAGAACTACCCCCGCTACCTCGCCGAGCAGGACCTCGACGCTCGCCGCGAGATCTTGTGGAGCTCCCACGCCGGCGTACCGTTCTGGGAGAAGTGGGGTGCCGTGCCCGGCGCGCTGGCCGTGTACCACCTCGAGTCGGAGATGGGCGAGGACGGCATCCGCGATCTCCTCGCGCACGAGCCGTTTTCACTGCTGCTCGCCTATGCCGAGCGTGCTGGCCTGCGGCCCGATTGGCCCGATCTGCCCCCACAGCTCGTGACCGACGCCCGCCGCGCCCTCGAGCAGGCGAACCGCGACCAGGGACGGCTTCGACCGGGCGAGGCGAGCCCAAGCGAGGGGGGCCAGGGCGACGCGGCGGCGGTCCCCACGACAGCAGACGTGGACATCGAACTCGTCGCCACCGAGCGGCTCCGCCGCGGCAAGAAGTCCGGACTGCGCGGCGCCCTGGGGGTGACCTTGACCAACCGGGGAACCCAGCCGGTCAGGCTGGAAGAGCTGGAGGTCCACGCCCTCGTGTACCGGGACGTGGACAGCGATGAGCAGTTCGTGGTGGTTCACCCCTGCCAGTGCCTGGGCCAGCTCGAGGGCGGGCTGCCTGTCCGGGTGGTGGACCTGAGCCCGGGCGAGTCCCACACCGTCGAGCTGGACGACTTCGGCTGCGGCGGCTCATCGTGGAGGCCGCCGCCACCCGGCACGTACGAGCTGACCTACCGGGCCCACCTCGCGGATTCCCCCGGCGCGCTGGGCTCGCGCGAGCCGATGTCCGTGAGCGGCCCGGACGCGGCCGTCCACTGCCGCGAGCTGTTCGCTTCGGAGTCGTTCTGGGAGGGTGCGTTGCGTTCCAACGCCGTGGACGTGGTTCTCCGCGGCCGTCCGTGAAGTCGAGGGGCCCCTAGAGGCGCCTGAGAATCCCCCTGAGAATCCCCTGGCACTTCGCCCGGGGCCTTCACCTCTGGACCTCCGGGTTCGCCGTCGGAGTTCCCTCGTGCTGCGCCCGGCGGCCCATGGACCTCAGCTGGTTCAGCGCATCCTGGTCGGGCTCCACGGAGCGCGCCTGGACGATCAGCTCTCGCAGCTGCTTCACGAATCGGTCCGCGGCCCTCACCTTCATCGGCAGCTTCAGCTCGACCCGCTCGCCGCGTACGTCGGTGATGCACAGCCGCCGGCACATGGTCCTGGAGGGCAGCGACACGCTGTGTTCGCGGTCCTCGATCACCTCGACGCGCTCCACCTCATGCAGACGGATCCGGAGGCGCCGGCGCGGTTTGCCGTCGTACAGGCTGAGCCGCCACACCTCGAGCTTGTGGGCCTCGATACGCAGCTCGTCCGGGCGGTGGAACTGCTCGGCGATGATCCGGCCGGCCACGGCCACGAGGATTGCCGACAGCAGGATCGAGACCGTCGCGGACCAGCCCGCCCCCACGGCGGCTGCGACGAACCCGACCAGCGTCAAGCCCACGGCGATGGCGGCCCGCCCCCGACCGCCACCCCAGTTTTCGGTCAGCGCGATGGCCCGCTCGGGGTGGGCCTGGATCGGCTCGTCGAGCGGTTGCTGCGGAGCGAGCAACAGCCTGCCGGTCGCATGCATCACCACCAGGACGATCAGCGCCAGCCAGGCCAGACCGCAGGCAGCGGCGCGGTCCAGATGGCCCGCGGCACCGAGCGACGCGGCCACCACGAACTGGGCTATCGTCAACGCCATGATTCCGCGTCTGTACGTGGCCCGCATCACCCGCGCTCCTTGCACTCCTCGCGCCGCGCGCTGTTTCAGTCACCATCCCACCATGGTCCCCGCAGAGGTGCCAGGGACTTCACAGGCCACCCTGTGGGGCGCTACCGCATCAACTCCACGCACGGATACTCCGCCCCGTTGTCCTGGACCACGACCTCACCGCTCACCGTGAGCCGCGCGGCGAGGTCCTCGGCGTCCTGCTGGCTCACACAGCTGTTGCCCTCGATGTGGAGATCGCCGCCGACGAAGGCGAGGCTGGAGAGCCCGGCGAGATCGGGGAGCGCCGCGTTGTCGCCGATCTCGAGGTCCCACCCGATGGCCACGAGGCTGTTGAGGTCCAGCTCCGTCAGCGATGGGTTCCAGGTGATGCGCAGGGCGCCTCCGACGGCCTCGAGGCCGGAGAGGGAGGCGATGGTGTGCAGCTGGGCGTTGGCGATGACCTCCAGATTGCCGCCGAGGGACCACAGGTTGGGCAGGCCGTCGAAGACGGGGAGGGTGTCGTTACGTTCGAGGTAGAAGGAGCCTTCGAAGGTGTGGAGATCAGGCATCCCGGCGAGGCTGGTGAGGGAGGGGTTGTCGAGGACGTACAGGAGGGGGGCGGACTCCAGCGCGTCGAGCCCCTCGAGGCCGGCCAGGGACGCGTTCTCCGTGATGGTCAGTGCCTGCCCGACCGAGGTGAGGCCGGAGAGGCCGTGCAGGTTCGCGAGGCTGTCGTTGCCCTGGATGATGAACGACGCACCGACGGTCTCGAGTGCACCGAGCCCGGCGAGGCTGGTCAGGGTGTCGTTGTCGTCGAGGTAGAAGAAGCCATCGACGCTGCGTAGCGAGGAGAGGCCCGACAGATCCGCGAGTGATGTGTTGCCCTCGAGGTTCATGTCCTCGCCGACGGTCTCGAGGCCGGTCAGGCCCAGGCTCGTCAGGGAGGGGTTGCCCGCCACGTTGAGGTCGTTGCCGATGCTGGTGAGGGCGGACAGACCGGACAGGGTGGCCAGCGATGCGTTGGAGTCGATGTTCAGGTCGTGGGGAAGGAGCGTGAGCGCTGGCAGGTCGAGGGTGATCAGCGAGCCGTTGGACTGGATGTGGAGGTCGTGGCCGGCGCTCTCGAGCACGGGCAGGCTGAGTTCGGTGACATGGGCGTTGTCGCGGAAGTGCAGGTCGTGGCCGACGGTGGTCAGCGAGGGAAGGTCGAGAGCCGGTGTGAGGGCGCGGTTCTCGGAGATGGAGAGGAAGTCGAACACGGTGGTGAGCCCGGCGAGGCCGTCGATGCGGGTCAGGGCCGGGTTGTCGTCCACGCGGAAGCTCTTCTCGACGGTGGTGAGGGAGGCCAGGCCGTCCAGGTGGACCAGCGAGGCGTTCTCGGAGATGTCGAACCGGCCCCGGACGGTGTGCAGGGAACCCAGCCCATCGATGCCGACCAGGGCGTGGTTGTGCTGGATCATGAGGTCTTCCCTGACGCTCTCGAGCGCCGACAGGCCGTCGAGGGTGGTCAGGGAAGGGTTGTCGTTGATCGTCAGCTCACGACCGACGCAGGTCACGGCGTTCAGACCGCCGATGCGGGTGAGGGCGTCGTTCTCGTAGACGTCCAGGGTGTAGTCGATCGTCTCGAGGTTGGCGAAGCCGTCCAGCGCGGTCAGCGCCGCGTTCCCACGGACCCTGAGGTCTCCGTCCACCAGGACCAGCGAGCCCAGTCCGTCGATCGTGGTCAGGCGCCGGTGATCGAAGATCCACAGATCGTCGCCGACCTCGGTGAGGCTTTCGAGCCCGTCGATGGCCAGCAGCGCGTCGTTGTCGCGGATGTGCAGCCAATCGCCCACCGACGTCAGCTGGTCGAGTCCGCCGAGCTCCGTGAGCTGGTCGTTTCCGGCGATCAGCACGCGTCCGCCCACGAAGTCCAGGGCCGTCAATGCGCCGAGATCGGACAGCAGGGGGTTCTCCGCGATCACCAGGTTGTCGTCCACCGCGGACAGCTGCTCGAGGCCCTGCAGCGACGGCAGCACCGAGTTCAGGTAGACATGCATTCCGCCCACGGTCTCGAGCCCGGAAAGGCCTTCGATGCTGTCGAGGTTGGCGCTGCGGCGCATGCGGAGATAGCCGCCGACGGACTCGAGGCACGGGAGATCGATGCGCTGGAGCCACTCCTCCGAGTGGAACTTCAGGTCTCCTGAAATGGACACGCATCGCTCGAGTTCTTCGAGCCCCTCCTGATGCAGGATCCGCCCGCTGTGGTCGCATACATCGGTGTCGCCGCACTCTCCCTGGTCACATCCGATGAAGATGGACAGGACGAAGAGCAACGTGGCGCTGAAGGCGTCACTGCGCATCGAAGGATCCCTCCTTCCGGCAGCTTATCAGGCGGATCCTTCGTGGGCACACGTCAGGCCACACCCACGACCGCGGCGACCGCCGCGAACAGCGCTGCCCCGAAAAGGCCGCCTGCGAAGACAGCGACCAGGGCCCGGGCGGCCAGCCAGGTGACGTGCAGGCGACCCGGCCCGAAGACCAGGGGCTCGCTCGGACGGCCCGGCCTGTACCTCACGTCGATCACCGTTCCTGCCGGATGACGTCGAACCAGGCGCTTCATGGCCCACATCGAGGGGATGGACACGCGCTCGTCGGTGCGCCGCATGCGGCCGCTGGCCTCGTACTGGACCTCGAACTCCACGTAGCAGCTGTATCCGCCCTCGCTCAGCGCCTTCTCCACCAACTCGGCACCCGTGACCACACCTGGCACCCGCTCGGTGTACTGCTGGAACTCCAACAGCTCCGCGACCCTGTCCCTCAGCCCCTCGAGACCGAGGGCGGCCAGGATCAGGCCGAACAGCCCCGGTCCCCCGCACGCGATCATGGCTCCCGCAGCCGCGGCGCGGCGGCATCCCCACGGTGGGCCGAGCAGGACCAGCAGCAACAACAGGGCCGGCACCGCTCCTCCCCCCAGCAGGCCGAGCACCCAGAGCCAATTCGGTCCGAGCGGGTGGACCTCGGCCTCGCGCCCGCGAGCCTCGCTCTTTGCGTGCTTCGCCGCTGCCTTTCGCCGCACGCGCTCGAGGTCGTCGGACAGCGCCGGTTGTTCGCCGTCTTCGTGCCGGTCGTGGTCGGCCATGATCCCCTCGGTTCGAGGCTACCACAGTGACCTCGCCCGGCGGCGACGACTCGCGGGAGGCTGCCTGGCGCGAGGTGGCGGAGCTGCTGCCGGACGGATATCAGCCGCCGGTTGATACACTTCCCCTCGTCTGAGCGTTTGTCCGTGTGAGCGCGACCCGCGCGGGGAGGTCGTCCATGTCGTCACGCTGGATCGGGATCTTGTGTCTGGGCCTCTGGCCGGGGCTGGTGGCGTGCGAAGCACCCGTCGAACTCCAGCGGTCGGCGGCGACCATCATCGGCGGCGAGATCACCGAGGACTATCCAGATGTGGTGGTCCTCGTTCTCTACGAGGCGGAAGGCGAGGGGGTCGGCTACTGCTCGGGAACCCTGATCACCGATCAGTGGGTGCTCACGGCCGCGCATTGCCTCGACGGATACCGGGCTGACTCGGCTGGATTCGGATCGTACTTCCAGGAGATGGACATGCTCGTCGAGGTGGACGAGCAGCACATGCACCCCGACTTCGAACAGCTGGGGGCGTTTTCCATGGACCTGGGTCTCGTCCGCCTGGCCGACTTCGTCCTGTACGAGCCGGCGCTGGTCAACCGCACGCCCTTCGACGACGACATGATCGGCGAGAACCTGACCTTCGTCGGGTGGGGTAGATACGATCCTGACGAGTCCCTCGACGGCTACAAACGCGTCGGCGAGATCCCGTTGAACTCCTATCAGGACTACGACTTCAGCTTCCTCAACAAGGGCGTCATGACGGGCTCCGGAGATTCGGGGGGCCCCGCGTTCTACGACTTCGGCGCCGGCCCGCGAATCGCGGGGGTTACCTCGTTCGGTGACACCGGTGGGGGCAGCTTCGGCGTTTCCACGCGCGTGGATCAACTCGTGGACTGGATCGAGGAGTACACGGGCGAGCTACCCGGTGCAGCTACCGACGACGACGATGATGACGACTCAGCCCCTGGGGACGATGACGACGCCAGCGCGCCGGCCGACGACGACGATGTGGTTGACGACGACGACAGCGGGCCGGCAGAAGACGGCGAGGACGGCGGCTGTGCCTGCTCGGCGGCTCTGGAGGATGGGACGAGAGGGCTGATACTGCTGCTCGTCGTGGCCGGGCTTGCGATCCGTCGAACACTGCGCGGTCGCAGCGGTTCCGGGTTCGGGCAGGCTAGGGGGGCGAGGGCGTCGAGGGTGGCTCGTGCCCTCGCCCTGTTCCTCGCCTTGGGTCTGTCCGGGTGCGAACCCACGCAGGCGCCGTGGTCCGCGGTCGCGGCGATCGTCGGCGGGGAGCTCACCGAGGACTACCCAGAGGTGGCGATACTCCGCGTGGAGGCAGAGCATGGCTCGGAATACGGTTACTGCTCGGCAATCCTGATCACCAGCCAGTGGGTGCTCACGGCCGCCCATTGCCTCGATGGATACCAGGCGTCGTGGGCCGGATTCGGTTCGTTCTACGAGAACCTGGAGTGGGTCGTTCACGCGGACGAGCAGCACATCCACCCGGAATACGAGATCGAGGGGGAGTACTCCATGGACCTGGGCCTGGTCCACCTGGAGGAACCCATCCCACACGATCCGGCGCTCGTGAACCGCACGCCGCTCTCCGACGGGATGATCGGCGAGCGCCTGACCTTCGTGGGGTGGGGGCGATACGATTACGGCGAGTTCATCGACGGGTACAAACGCGTCGGCGAGATATCCTTGAACGCCTACCAGGACTACGACTTCAGCTACTTCAACGAAGGGATCATGGTCTGCCACGGAGATTCAGGCGGACCGGCATACTACGATTTCGGTGCCGGACCACAGGTCGTCGGCGTCACCTCGTACGGTGACATGACCGGCGGTAGTTACGGGATCAGTACGCGGGTCGACCTGCTTGTGGACTGGATCGAGGAGTACACCGGCGAGCTGCCCGGAGCCGACACCGACGACGACGACGACTCGGCCGACGACGACGATGTGGTTGATGACGACGACACCCCCGATGGCGACGGAGACTGCACGTGCGACGCCAGCGGCGCAGGCCTCGCGCCGTCGGCCGTGACCACGCTGCTCCTCGGCCTCTTCTTGATCGGCCGCCGCGTGTTTCCCGCGTGATTCCCTGACGAGGTGCTGACGAGGTGCCAGGGACTTCCCTGACGAGGTGCCTGACGAGGTGCCAGGGACTTCACGAGACTTCACGAGGGCCATGGCCGCGCTGCTGCTGCTGACGATGGGGCTCACTGCACAAGAAGGTGTACTCGCCCCCCGAGGCCGACTGATCGCCGATCCGATCAGGCTCCGGGCACCTCGCAGGGAGCAGCGCTCATGTGAGGGCGTCAATCCATGACATGTTCCCGGGCGTTGTCCAGGGCCTTGAGGAGGAGTGGGGTGTCGCTGAAGGGGGCGATCCGACGAGGTGCCAGGGACTTCTCTGGGACCCGTGCGCCCGGACGGACGGGTTCGGCTGGCCGGTGAGGTACGCGGTGTGCTTCTACGCCTCGATGCTCGGAGGCGCCGACGTCATGGACGCCTACGCAGAGTGCAAGAAGCCGGTCCTTGTTCGACGACCCACCCGGTGGCTGCCCCCAGCCTGCGCGCGGTACGATGTGCAGCCAATGCACCGCCTCCTCCCCCTGCTCCTGTTGATCCCCACCCTCGCCTGCAACCGCGACGACTCCGACGCCGATTCCGGCCCCGTGGACCTGCCCGCTCACGCGGCCCCCATCGCCATCGACGGCGTGTTCGACGACTGGGAGGACGTGCCGCATTCCTTCACCGATTCCGTCGGCGACGGCGGCTTCACGGGCATCGACTTCACCGCCGTCCAGGCGGCCAACGACGACGAGTTCCTGTACCTGTCGTTCGACCTCGGCACCGAGATCGCCCTGGACGAGAACAACGGCCTGACCCTGTTCCTCGACACGGACGGCGATCCCGCCACCGGGAATCCCGCCCACGGCGTGGGCGCGGACCTGGTGTGGGTCTTCGGCGAGCGATACGGCACCTTCCACGGCCAGGGCGGCGCCATCGAGGTCACCTGGTCCGTGCTCCGCTACCACGCCGAGCCCACGGTGTCGGCCGCCCGCTTCGAGATCGCCATCGGTCGAATCGAGCGCCCGGACGGCGAGACGGACCTCTTCCGCGCCGACACCGTCACCTTTGCCTTGCAGGACCGCACCGAGGGTGAAACGGTGATCTACGACGGCGACCTGGCCCCGGACGAGGGGTCGCTCCTGCGCTACACCTTCGACGAGAGCTCCCTCCCCGAGATTCCGCCCACGACCACGGACCGTACCGACCCTGACGCGATCCGCGTCGTCACCTGGAACGCCCTGTGGGATGGCCCCCTGGATTCCACCCGGGAGGCCCAGTTCTGGCGCATCGCCGCGGCCCTCGACCCGGACATCCTGTGCCTGCAGGAGGTCACCAACCACGATCCGATCATCGAGCTGGCCCAGGAGCGGCTGCCGTTCGCCGAGGAGGGCTGGTACGCCCTGGGCTGGTCCGACCGCCTGACGCTGTCCCGCTACCCGATCACCTCGGAGTGGCCGCCCCACTATGACGTGATCGACAGCCGCTTTGCGGTCACGCCCGTGGAACTGCCCGACGGCACCTGGCTCGTGATCTTCAACACCCACATGAGCTGCTGCGAGAACGAGGAGGACCGCCAGCAGGAGGCGGACAGCTTCGCGGCCTACGTGCACGCCGCGCTCGATCCCGCGGACGAGCTGGCCCTACCCGAGGGCACGCCGATCCTGATGGTCGGCGACACCAACCTGGTGCAGGGCTCCCGGCCGTTGACCACGCTGCTCACCGGCCAGATCGTGGACCAGTCCACCTATGGCGAGCCCGGCCCCATGGACTGGGACGGCACCGATCTCGCCGACCTGATCTCCCACCAGACCGAGCTCCGCACGGCCTACACCTGGCGCAACGACTGGGGCTCGTACTGGCCCGGCCGCCTGGACTACGTCATCTACACCGACAGCGTGCTGCAGGTGGCGCACTCGTTCATCCTGCACACGGGGGAGATGTCCGACGACGTGCTCGACGACCTCGGGCTCGAGTCCTCGGACAGTGCCACCGCGTCGGACCACCTCCCCCACGTGGCCGACGTGGTGCTGATCGATTGATCCCCACGAAGATCCCCAAGGAACGTCCCCTTTCTTCACGATCGGCGTCTAGGATCGACAGTCGTCGGGCTGGAGACGAGCGAGGGGGAGACATGGCCGGCAAACGCACTCCGATCGACGACGCGGCCATGTCCGCCGTGGCCCAGTGGATGGGTATCTCGAGCGTGGGGGTCTACGCCTTCGGGTGCTGCGCTGGCCTGGCCGTCTCGTGGCTCGGCCTGGGCATGCTGTCCATCTTCATCTGGTGGTTGGGGGTGATGCTGGGGATCGTGGCGATCATCGCCGGCCGCATCGGGCTGGGCCAGATCCGCAGGGGGGTGAATCCCCCGACCTACCAGCTTCGATATTCGACCGGCTTCTGGTCGGGGCTCGCTGGCGTGCTCCTGCCAATCCTGACCGCTTGTTTCTTCATCCTGCTGGGCTTCTTGCTCTGGGTGCTGATGATGGCCGGCTGGGTTCTGATGAATCCGTGATCACGGGAGTCTGAGATCCCGCCGCCGGCACTTCGCCTGGATCAGCAGCCACTGCCCGGGAACACCGTCGCATCCTGGTCGTCACAGTCCCACCCCAGCCCGGGATAGGTCCCCGGATCATACGGACCGGGCTGCCACCACTCGGGGTAGCCGTCGCTGTCGAGGTCCCAGCGACTGGCGTTGAATCCACCATAGGCCCCGATGTCGGATCGCGAGGCGTCCGGATCGACCCTGGCGACGTCTCCGGCATCGATCAGCGGAGAGGAACTCGCCAGGTGTAGGTCCCAGTCCTCGGGATCGGGGGAGGACGTGTCCAGCAGCTGCGGATCCACGGCGATGTTGCCATCCACACCCGTCGGGTCGACCATCCCGCTGTATGCGTCGGGTACGTTGAGCCAGACATTGGAGAAGGACACGTACAGGTAGCTGTTGTAGCCGTAGACGGCTCCCCCGGCGGCCGACTGGTTGTCGGACAACAGCACGTCGTTCAGGCAGCTGTAGTTGTTGATGGCGTAGATGCCCCCACCGTGCAGGTTGCTGCGGTTTCCGACGATGGTCAGGTTGATCAGGGTGCAGGCGCTGTCGGTGGCGAGATAGAGACCGCCGCCTTCGACCCGGGCACCGTTGCCGGTGACCATGACGTTCTCCAGATACGGAGCGCCCCTGAAGAAGTAGCCCCCCCCACCGTGAGCGTGGGAACGGTTGTCCGTGATGATCGTGTTGATCACCGTGGGCGAGGACTCGTTGGTCATGATTCCCCCACCCACCATCCCTGCCGTGTTGTCACGGATGACCAGCCCATCCAGCATGGCCGACGAGTCCCACATGTAGATCCCACCGCCGTTGTACTGGCAGTGGTTGCCCTCGATGATCAGGTTCCGGAGCGTGGGAGACGCCGAGTAGATGTAGATCCCGCCACCGGCACCCATACGACCGCGGGTCAGCGTGAAGCCCTCGAGCACGGAGAGGGCGCTCTCGCCCTGGTTGAACCTCACGACCGTTTTCGTGTCCCCTGCATCGATGACCGTGGCTTCGGGACCGGCGGTCCCGATGATCCTCACGGCCTTGCCACGGAAGCTCAGGGTCTCGAAGTAGGTCCCCGGATCCACGCATATGACGTCTCCGTTCGCGGCCGCGTAGACCGCGACCTGGATCTCGGTGTAGTCCGCGGGGACCGAGATCGTACCCGGGGCACCAGGATGGACCAGGGGATCGTCGTCGTCGCAATCGCCGTCCTGTACGGTCCAGCCATCGCCGTCCAGGTCCCCTTCCGGCCAGGCGAAGGGCTGGATGTCTTCCGCGCCGTACTCGAAGGCGCTGTCGTCGTCGTCCGAGGGGCCGCCCGTCCAGGGAGAGGGTGTGTCGGCCGGCCCTCCCGAGCCGCCCGACGAGTACCCGCAGCCCAGGCTGGCGATCATGGAAATGGAAAGCGCGGTGGAGAAGAGAGCACGTTGCATGGTGGCATGTCCTTCCGACAGGCTGGGGTTACACGGATATTATTTCTGATGAGAATACTTTGCTCAAGAGTAAAGTAATCCCTGCCCCCTCGCGGTGGCACCGCCACCGCGCCTGCAACTCGCCCCAGGGGTTGCCATTCCAGGTCGACCCGCGGCACTGTCTCCAGAATGAGGAGGGAGGTTCACATGAGCGTGTCGAGAAGTGCGCGTGGTCGTTCCGGAAGCGCCCTGGTGTGGCTCGTGGGCGTGGGGTTGTCGAGCTGGTTCTTCGCCGTCCCTGTCCTGGCCGGGGACGCGGCCTCGGAGGATGTGCCGGGCGGGGCGGTCTCCAGGCTCGTGGTCGACGAGGTGGGAGTCGCACGTCGAGCGGCCGCGGACGGTTCGGAGTCCGTCGTCGGCTACGTGCGCCGGGGTGCGGGGCCGGGCGCTCCAGCCCTGTTCGTACTCGGCGGTCCCCATGTCGTGGAGTGGTTCGGTCGGTGGATCGAGCCGTCCCACGACGTGGTCTACCTGGTCCTGTCGCCCACCAGCATGCTGTTCTCGCAACAGATCGCAGACGTGGAGGCGGTCCGGCAGCATCTCGAGCTGGAGGCGGTCGCGATCTTCGGCCACTCCCACGATGGAGCCCTGGCCCTGGAGTACGCCTCGGCGCACCCCGAAGCCGTCTCGCGCGTCATCTGGGTGGCGGGGCTGTGCGACCAGCAACGCAGCATCCGACTGGGGCTGGAGATGCTGGCCGATCAGGCCGCTACCGACGACGAAAAGCAGCTGTACCTGGGACTCGCCGGGCAGGAGCGGTTCGACGCGCTGGACCTGGCCGCGCACCTGAGGGCCCGCGAGCTCGGCCCCAGCTGCCCGGAAGCGGAGACCTGCCGGCGACTGTTCACGCGGGCTGGGGCGGCGGTCGACGCCTCGGCGTACATGGCCCGGCTCTTCGAGCTCGCGCCCCCCCAGATGCCGCCTCCGGACGCCATGGCCGCCGCAGCCCTGACGCCCGATGTCCGTGGCAAGTCGCTGGTGGAGTATCGCAGCCTGGACGCAGCTCCCACCCTCGAGAACATCCCGTTCCTGATGGTCCAGGGCGACGCCGACCTGACGGTCCACCCCGACACAGCACGGGCTCTGGCCGACGCCCTCGCGCAGGCCGACTACGTCGTGTTCGAGGACAGCGGACACATGCCGTTCCTGGAGGATGCCGACCGCTTCGCCGCCCTGGTGCAGCGGTTCCTGGAGATCGATCCAGCCGTGCCGCCCACGCCATCGGTCCTCGCCAGCGACTGGCGGCCGCCCTACGACACGGGTGAGTTCTCGGCCGAAGAGCTGCACCTACAGGCGCTGGAGATGTTCGCCGCGGGTGTGGCCGAACACGCGGCCACCATGCTGGGGGGTGGATGTCAGATCGTGAGATCGGCGCCCGCCGAGGAGCTGGCGCCGATGCTGCAAACCACAGCGGCCGAGATCGCGGCCTTCCAGGGGGCGTTCTGCGCGGATCCCCCGTGAGCAAGCGGAGGGATTCGGTTGGGACCTCGTGAGTCCCTACTCGGGCTCCGCCTCGTAGGGACAGTCGGCCCCGACCGGGATGCACAGCCCGCCGTATTCCTCGTCGTCGGGCGACCAGCACTGCTCACAGATCTCACCGGACACACAGCAGTCCTCGCCGTAGGCGGAGGCCGTGGTCCCGCAGAGCAGCTCCCCCTCGTCACAGCAGACCATCTCCCCCCCGCCTCCGGGGCAGTCCGCGCTCGTGTCATCGTCCCCGGTGGCGTCGTCGTCGTCCCCGGTGGCGTCGTCGTCGTCCGTTGTGCTGTCGTCGTCGGCGTGGTGGGTCGTGTCGTCGTCGTCCGGGCTGTCGTCTGGCGCTGGACAGCCGATCATGATCATCAGCGTGCAAGCAAGGGTGATTGCGCTCTTCATGGAAACGTCCTCCTTCGTTCGGGCTTCGGCACAACGCCAATTGATAATGATATTATTCCCAATGAGACCAGTACCGTCAACGAAAAGAACGAATGGTGGCTGCCCACGAGGTTCCACCTCCCCTGCACCTCCCCCGGAGTGGTCCCGAAAACCCGGAGCCGGTACACTCGAAACCGTGAGGGGATTCACCGTGGGCCACCCCTCTCCTGGTGTTCCTGGTGCTCCTCGCGCTGAGCAAGGACCACCGGGCGCTGGCTGACGACGCGCGCGGCGGCGGCCGTCTTCGAGGCCTGTGCGGGCGACGAGGCCGAGAGCCGGGAAGCGGCCGAGGTCCAGCAGCGCATTGCCGCGCTCGAGGCCGAGCTGGAGGCCGGGGTGACCGCCGCGTCAGCCCCCGCACGGGCCCGTCCCACCGTTCGCGCGGGCCTCGCGGGGGGCTACTCCCTGACCCGTGGGGGGGACCTGCGCCACTGGGGTCTCGTGCAGATCGGGGCCGAGATCGGCATCGGGGCCGGGCTCTCGGTCCGCATCGGGGCCGGTCTCGCGATGCGCCACAGCGATGACGCGGTGTACGGGTACGTCCCCGTCTCCGCAGGGTTGAGGTGGCGTCCCGCGAGGACCATCCGCCCGGTGGTCGGCGCGCACTTGCTGTTGCTGTTCAACCGGGACGGCCGCGGGGCAAGCGGCGAAGTCGTCGAGGGCGCCTCCCGCGCCCCTGCCGTGGGCGGCTGTGGCGAGGTCGGGTTGGAGTTCCCGCTGTACGCACGCCAGGGATTCGAGCTGGCGATGGCACCCGCGCTGCAGGTCGGCTGGGCCGGGCTGTTCACGGTCCAGGCGGGGCTGGCGCTGCGCACGACCTGGAAGTGACCGTCGCCTCGTCGCGCGCGATGCCCGGGCGCCTGGCCTCACCTATCCCGCCGCATCCGCGCGATGGCGATCCGACGCCGGACGAACTCCAGCACGGGGATCACCACACCGGTCACCGCGCTGAACCCGCCCAGGGCGATCAGCGCCGCCACGGTCTCCGGCCCGCCCTTGGGGTGGCGCCCGGTGGGCGTGTCCTCCAGCAGAACCCCGAACACGACCAGGAACACCGCGAGGGGGAGCAGCACGGCAGGGATCAGCTTGTGCACGCGCGGTGCGCCGAAGACGTGGGACAGGCCGGACACGTCGATGGCCCAACCCCAGGTCGTGTCGCCCTCGCGGCGGGTAGGGGTCTCGGGTGTCACGGAGCCGGAGAGGCAGCGCTCACGTAGCTCGGCGTCGCTGACGTTCTCGACGGCCCCGCGCCTGGTCTGGATCTCCCACTGCGACACGATGTGCCCTCCCTGCGTTCCTCGACCACTGACGGTGATCGTAGTGGAAGGCCACGGCGTTGCACACCGGAGCCGGAGTGGACGGGTGGATCGTGTTGCGATCAGCCGTCATCCACGTACCCCAGGGACTTGAGCAGGTGGGTCTGTTCCGGGCTCAGGGAGTGCGAGGGGAGGGGATCGGCCTGATCCCGCCAGCCCAGTAGGTGTCCGCGCAGGGTGTCGCGGAGTTCGGAGTACGACGGATCGTCGTGGAGGTTCGTGGCCTCGGCGGGATCGGCGCGCAGGTCGTACAGCTCGCGCTCGTGGCTGAGCGGTTCGTGGATCAGCTTCGCGTCCGGCGTGCGCACGGCGGCCTGGTGCAGCTCGTTGTGCCAGGTCTCCCCCACGGCGAAGTAGGGCTTCGTCGCCTCGGAGAACACCGTGGACCGCGGGGGCTGGGCCTCGCCGTCCAGCAGAGGTGAGAAGCTCAAGCCCTCGCCGCGCGGACCGTCCAGCTCCAGCTGGTCCAGCAGCGTGGGGAGCACGTCCACGTTGGACATGAGGTGCGGGACGCGCCGACCGCCGCCCGTCCCGCCCGGGAGACGGACGATCAGGGGCGCGTGGACGGCTTCCTCGTAGGTCGTGTACCCGTGGTTCCAGTACTCGTCGTGCTCGTCGAAGGACTCGCCGTGGTCCGAGGTCAGGACGACCACGGCCCGGTCGAGGATCCCGCGGTCGCGCAGGTCGTCGAGCATCACGCCCACGAGGTGATCCGTGTAGGTGACACCGCCCTTGTACAGGCTCCTCAGCGCGTCCGCGTGGGGCTGGACCACCTCGGGGGGCTTGACCTGGTACCAGTGCCGGATGCGCTTGATGTGACTGCGCCGACCCGCGCCGTTGAGGGTCACCTTGCCGTACATGGACCGGTACGGCTTGGGCGGGTAGTACGGCGCGTGGACGTCGTAGTAGTGGACGAACAGGAACATCGGGCGCTTCGTGCGGCGCCGGTCATCGAGCCAGTCGAACAGGGCCTCGTTGATCTTGTCGCCGTCGCGGCGAGCTCTTGGTTTGCCGCCCGTGTAGACCCCGAGGTCGTCGTCGAAGTGGTCGAAGCCCTGGTCGAACGCGGTGTTCTGCGCCAGGGGATACGCGCCGATGAACGCTGCGGTGTCGTATCCGGCCGCCTTCAGGGTCTCGGCCAGGGTGACGTTGTCCTCGTGAAGGACGTAGCCGTTGCGGGGGACGCCGTGCGTATGGGGCCACAGCCCGGTCATCAGCGAGGCGTGGGACACCAGGGTGGTGGGCGCGGCCACGTAGTGGCGCTCGAAGAGTACCGACTCGTCGGCGAAGGCGTCGATGCGGGGGGTCTGCACGTCGGGCGAGCCGTAACAGCCGAGGTGGTCGGCCCTCAGCGTGTCGATGGAGATCATCACGATGTGCGGGTGTTCCGGGACAGGCGCGTTCCAGCTCCACAACCCCAGGCGTGTGACCAGAATCACGGCGATCACGGCTCCGAGGACGAGCATGAGAGCGGCGATTCGTCTGCGATCCATGTCGGGTAGCCTCTACGTACCCGTCGATCACCAGACGGGTGGTCCCGGGTCGTGACGAGGCTTGTAGCACAAACCGGGGCAAGCACACTCGTGAGGTAGACTCGGCCTGGAGGGAGGATTCCATGACGGATGAGCTGTTCGCCGGCGGAGGTTCTTCGTGCCACGTGCTCGTGGCGCTGGTCCTGTGCACGGGCGTGATCGCTGGCTGCTGCTGCGGCGGCCTGGGCCCCGCGAGCCCCAAGGTCGAGTGTACGCAGGGGTCCATATCCGCCGCGGGAAAGGACACCATCTACCAGTTCTCGTCCTGTGCTGACGGCCACGAGCGAGAGGTGGTCTGCACCGAGCGAAGGCTGGACTTCGAGTGCCTCTGCTACGAGGACGGTGCCGACGCGGGGTGGTACCTGAAGCTCGACATCCCCAGCAGCCTCGAGAGCGCGGACCTGATCATGAGTCTGAACTGTGACTGGAGTTCGGGTATCCGCTATGTGGGGTCCGGGACCTCACCCTGATCCGATCGATGGAGGGGCCGGTAGCGGGATGGCCCCTCGAGCGGGCTGGGTCGCCTCACCAATAGATGGGCCCCAGGATCTCCCGAATGATCTTGTCCCACGGGTTATCGTCCGGCCACGGGAA
>CAZLEO010000160.1:0-22317 GCA_964558555.1 uncultured Rickettsiales bacterium
CTCCTCGGTGCACCGCTTGCACTGGGTGCAGCGCTGCATGAAGAAGTCGGGGTAGCTCGTGTCGCCTGCGCGTGGGTGCACCGCCTCCCCCCGCGACGTCATCTCGACACACTGGATGGCCTTGAGCGCGGCTCCGGCCGCGTCCTCGCGGCTGCCGATACCGTCCATCGGGGTACGGACACAGCCGGCCGGGTAGATTCCGGTGCGGCGGCTCTCGTACGGGAAGCAGATGAAGTGCGAGGCCGGGAAGCCGTACTCGAGGACCGGCAGGTCGGGACCCTGCCGATAGTCCAGGTTGAGGATCTCGGTACCGTCGTGGCGGGCGAGCTCCTCGACCTTCGCGGCCGCCTTTTGCCGGATCTCCTCGTCCTCGCCCGCCTCGGAGGTGACCTTCGCCTGCTCCAGCGCGCGGATGGCCTCGCCGTCGGCGGAGTTGGGCACCATGCCCGCGGCCAGCACCACGAGGTCCACCTTCACCTCGACCAGCTCGCCCTGCATCGTGTCGCGGGCGCTGACGATCAGTCCTCCGTCACCGTCCCGCTGGATCCCGGTCACCTCGCCGCGGGTGAGGAAGACGCCGGGGTCCTCCTGCACCTGGCTGTAGAACTCCTCGAACTGGCCGGGAGTCCGGATGAACTCGTAGAAGATGAAGGCCTTGGCGTCGTCGTCGCTCTCGCGCAGGTACAGGGCCTGCTTGAGCGAGGTGAGGCAGCAGATCGACGAGCAGTAGGAGTGTCGAGCCTTGTCCCGCGATCCCCCGCACTGCAGGAATGCGATGCTGCGAACCTGCTTGCCGTCCGAGGGGCGCGTGATCGTGCCGTGGTCCTTGACCATCTGTTCCAGCTCGACGTTGCGCACGACGTCCTCGAGCTCGGGATAGGGCAGATCGTCCCTGTCCTTGGGCCGCCACCCTGTCGCCTGGACGATGGCGCCGACGCGGAACGTGTCCAGCACCGCGCCGTTGCCCGCGGCGCTCAGCGTCACGTCGAACAGCCCGGGTGCTCCCGTGATCCGGGAGGTGCCCGCCGACGTGTACACCTTGATCCGGTCGTGCCCCTCGATCTCCTCGAGCAGGGCGCCGACGCCCGTGTCCTCGAGGTCGTGGTACGGCGCCTTGGTCGGGATCGATCGGTGCTGCTTCGCCAGCCAGCCGCCCAGCCTGTCGGACTTCTCCACCAGCCGGACCTCGTACCCCGTCCGGGCCGCCTCCAGGGCTGCCGTCATGCCCGTGATCCCGCCGCCGACCACGAGGATGGTCTTGTCGATGGGCTGCTCGGGCCGATGGGGCTCCAGCGGCGACACCTTCTGGAGCTTCTCGATGTACATGCGGAGGTAGTCCTCCGCCATCATCTGCGTGTCCTCCTCGTTCGGCGGCTGGCAGTGCACCACGTGGTCCACCAGGGCCACCTTCTCGACGATCACGCCCTCGGGGAAGGTGTGATCCCCGTATCGACGGGCCGAGATCCCGGCGATGACCACCTTGGACAGCTCTTCCTTGCGGATGTCCTCGTTCACGGCGGCCAGGTCCGCCCCCTCGCAGGAGTCCACCGTCGTGCAGAAGGGCACGCTGTACTCGCCCGTGGCGACCTCGGTCAGGGCATCGATGTCGAGCGCGTCGCCGACCCCGTAGCCCGTGCAGATGAACACTCCGATCTTGTCACTCATCGGCGTCCTCCCCCTCGGTGAAGCTGCGGATCGCCTTGAGCGCAGCCCCGGTGGCATCCCGGGTCGTGCGAGCCACATCGCAGGGACGTTTTGCGCAGCCAGCCGTGTGGAGGCAATCGACGTCCTTGCCGCCATCGACGAACCCGAACGCGTCCGTGCTCAGCTCGAACGGGAGCTTGGTTTCGGGGACGTTGGGCACCATGCCGGTCGCCAGCACGACCAGGTCGAACCGGTCGTGCAAGCTCTCACCGGACACCGTGTCCTCCACATCCAGCTGGAGGTCCCCGCTGTCGGGCACCTCGTGGACCTTGCCCACCTTGCCCTTGACGAAGGCCACGTTCTCGTCGTCCAGCATGTCGTAGTAGAACTTCTCCAGCCGGCCGACGGTGCGGATGTCGATGTAGAAGACGGTGGCCTTCGCGTCGGGGTTCGCGTCCCTCAGGAACCGGGCCTGCTTGAGGGAAGCCGTGCAGCAGACCGCCGAGCAGTACGGGAGGTGGTTGACGTCCCGCGAACCCGCGCACTGCACGAAGGCCACGTTCTGGGCTTTCTTGCCGTCGGAGGGGCGCGTGATCTCGCCGCCCGTGGGGCCGTCCGGGGCGGCCAGTCTCTCCATCATGACGTTGGTGATCACGTTCGGGAACCGGCCGGCGCCCAGGTTGTCGAGCTTCTCGGCGTCGTAGGGGCGCCATCCGGTGGCCAGGACGACGGCCGCCACCTTGACCTCGATCTCTTCGGCGGCCATGCCCAGGTCGACCGAGCCGGCGGGCAGGGCGTCGGCCAGCTTCGCGGCGTCTGCGTCGGACACGCCGTCGAGGTCCAGGTTCCAGCCCGATGGGTACGCCGTCGATGGCGGCTCGTACAACACCTTGGTCCGGTCCATGCCGTAGTTGAGGTCGTTGTCCCGTTCGAGGGTGACACCGTCCAGAACCGACTCGTCCAGCAGGTGCTGTCCTGTCACGTACCTCGGGAGGACCTTGATCCGGGCCTTGAGGTTGTCCAGGTCACCCGAGATCTCCTCCACGGTGGCGAGCGTGTAGGTGGTGATCCTGGGATTCTGTCGGAGCCTGCGGACGTTGATCTCGAACCCACAAGCGGGCGGGCACATCTTGGGGAAGTACTGATGCAGGCGCATCACGCGCCCACCAAGGAAGCGCTCCCTCTCGACGAGGATTACGTTGCGGCCCATCTCGGCTGCCTCGACGGCAGCCGTCATGCCTGCTATCCCGCCACCGATCACGAGGATCGGCCTGCGACGAATGTTCATTTTTTTCACCCCTCAAACCGCGCCCTTTCCCCCGGTTAAGCGCGCCCACCGAACACGGTGCCAAGGTCCTGGAGGGAAGTCAACAACACTTGTCGACCGGTGCGCCTGCAGGTCCAGGTATCCTGGTCGTGCCGCAGGTCCAGAGGGGTTTCGCAGCTGGCCGAACGCCGTGCTCAAGTGCTTTTCAAACGACGGATGAATCTGCTAGCCTTGACTTGGAGGGAGAGGGCCATGACCAACAACGGCAAGATCTTGATCGTCGAGGACAGCGAAGAAAACATCCTGTTTCTCCAGCAAATCCTTGAAGACCATGGATACACCTACGACGTAACTCGCAACGGCAACGAAGCACTCGAAGCGATGGACAAGGAAACGCCAGCGCTCGTCTTGCTCGACATCATGATGCCAAAAAAGAGCGGTGCGACAGTCCTGCGCCGCATGAAGACCACGCCTGAACTCCAGACCGTCCCGGTCATCGTGGTCACCGGCACGGGGGAGATCACCGGTGTCGACATGCACACCGGCGAACAGGAAGAGAAGAAGACCTACAAGGACGACTTCAATCGGGAGTTCGGTCAGGAGCTCCGCAAGAGGATATTCACGCTGGAGCCCGACGGTTTCGTCGACAAGCCGATCGATCCGCTGCTCCTGGTCGAGAAGATCAGGGAGCTGATTCCTTAGATTCGGATCAGCCCCACCACGTCGCACTAACGCGTTTGGTGGGCGCACCAGGCGGTCGCGATGAGACCAGGATCTCCATCGCCGGAAGAGCCGATCCAGGGCGACAAGGAGCACTACCCTCGAGTCCAGTGGCGGATCATGCTGCGCGAGCTGCCGCTACTGCTGGCGCTGCTGATCTGTTTCCTCGTCTGGCTCGAGCGCCAGCAGAGGGCCGAAGTCCACGCCTCCGCGGCCGAGATCGCCCAGCTGTCCGCGAACGCCGCCGCGTCCGCGCTCGAAGCGTCGATGACGACCCAGGCACCCGAGCACGTCTGGCTGGGGGTGGAGAACCGGCTCTGCGCGGGCGGGGATACGGACGTGCGGGTCGTGAACAACCAGGGAGAGGTCCTCTACACGACCCGCCGGGAACACGAGGGAGCGGTCTTCACCCTCGCCGACCCCGCCTGTGCGATGTGTCACGTGAAAGGGAGCGAGGAGGCCGTCCCGTGGTCCACGCTCTTCGAGGAGATGAGCACGGCAGACACGCGACTCCACGCCGTCCCGCTGCGGAATGCGGACGAGTGCCGGACCTGTCACGACGGCGACGGGGCGAAGCTGGGAGTGGTCTATGCGGAGCACTCGCTCCTGTCGGAGCAGCGGCTGCTCAAGCGGACGCGGAACGGTCTCATCGCGGGCGCTTCCATGGCGTATCTGCTGTCGCTCCTCATCACCGGGTTCGTCACCCGCCGATACATCGACAGACCCCTGAAGCACCTCCTCAAGGGCGCGCGCGAGTTCGGGGCGGGGAATCTGTACTCGACCGTGGAGTTGCCGGAGAAGAGCGAGCTGTCGGTGCTGGCCGATACGTTCAATTCGTCGACGACGCAGCTGCGAGAGAGTATACAAAAAATCGAGAATCACCGGGACGACCTGCGGACGCTGTACTTCATCGCCGACCAGCTGGGCCAGCGAGTGGATCCCGAAGAACGTCGGCGTCGGGCCGTGGAACTGGTGGGCACGATCTTCGAGTCCGACTGCCTGCTCATCGCCGGCCACTTCCATCCCGAGTCACGGGTGTTTCTTGGAACACTGACGTATCGCGACGCGAACTCGCAGATCGTCGAGGTGCCGTTCGAGGACCCGGACGACGCTCCGGAGGGGATTTCGTTCTACGCCCCCGGCGCCGTCGAGTGGTGGATGCGCGGCGATCTGGACGGCCAGCTCATGGTCCGGGACGGGACGTCGGTCGCCTATCCCCTGGAACGTCGCGGCCGTCGGCTCGGGCTGATCGTGGCCCCTGCGCTCTTGCCGAGCGCATTCGCCGACGGGCGGCCCACGGCGGCCAACCCGGCGGTCGTCAAGGCGTTCTCGAAGCACCTGGCCCTCGCCCTCGACCTCTCGGAGCTGCGTCGCGAACACGTCCAGCAGGGGAGGCTGGCCGCCGTCGGTGGGATCGTCGCCGGGATTTCCCACTGTCTCAAGAACACCCTCAACGGCCTGCGAGGGGGGATCTACGTGGTCGAGCGGGCCATGGAGAACGACAACGCCGAGCGGCTCGATCAGGGGTGGAAGGTGCTGACGTCGAGCGTCCAGCAGATCGAGGCGCTCTCGCTGGACATGCTGTACTTCTCCCGCGCGCAGCAGCCCAAGATCGGGTTGACCGATCCCAATCGGATCCTCCAGGAGGTCGTGAACCTGCTCACCGAGTCGTCGGCCAGCAAGGGCGTCACGGTGCGCGCAGAACTCCACGAGAGCGTCGGCAAGATGCGCCTGGACCGCCTGGCCACCTACCGGGTCGTGCTCAACCTGGTGACCAACGCCGTGGACGCCTGCGCCGAGTCGGAGACGGACGGGGCCGGGGACATGGTCATCGTGAGGAGCTGCGCCACCGGCGACGAGCTGCAGATCCAGATCGAGGACAACGGCGTGGGCATGTCGGAGTCCACCATGAAGCGGATGTTCGAGCAGTTCTTCTCGACCAAGCTGGGCAGGGGGACCGGGCTCGGTCTCCCGGTCGTCAAGAAGATCCTCGACGAGCAAGGTGGTTCACTCGGAGTCGATTCGGCCTTGGGGGAGGGAACGACGTTCACGATTCGACTGCCCCTGCCGGCGGACGAAGGTTGAATATGTCCGTACCCGTGTTTCGGTGGTGTAGAGTGGTTTCCGCGCGCGCCTCGCGCAGGGAGGGAGCATGAGTTCGTCCATCGCGAATCCCCATTTTCTGTTGCGCAGGGTCCACTCCCTGCTTGGGCTGGTCCCGGTTGGAGGCTTCCTGTGCTTCCACATGTGGATCAACTCCCAGGCCTGGGGCGGCGCCGAACGCTACAACGAGTTCGTCGAGAAGATCTCCTCGATGAACCTCGTGCTGTTCTTCGAGGTGTTCGGCATCGCCGTGCCGATCCTCTTCCACGGGCTGTACGGCATCGTGGTGTGGTGGAGCGGCAAGTCCAACGTCGGCCGCTACGGCTACCTGCACAACTGGATGTTCGCCTTCCAGCGGGTATCGGGATTCCTGGTCCTGGCGTTCATCCTGTGGCACGCGTGGGAGACGCGCATCGCCGTGGCCCTGGACCACTCGATCAAGGAGGACCTGTTCGGGCACATGGTCACGCTGCTGTCCAACCCGATCACGCTGATCCTCTACTTCCTGGGAACCACCCTGGCGGCCTTCCACCTGGCCAACGGGCTGTGGACGATGGGGATCGCCTGGGGGCTGACGACCACTCAGCGGGCCCAGAAGCTCAGCTTCGCCGCCTTCATGGGCGTGGGGGTGCTGATCACCGTGCTGGGGATACGGAGCCTGCTGGGCTTCCTCCTGCAAACCAACGTGACCCAGGTCGCCGGGTTCTGAGGGAGGAGAGATCATGGCCAAGACAAAGCCCGAAACCATCGTCATCGGCGGCGGCCTGGGGGGCCTGTGGGCCGCCATCCGCATCGCCGAGGCCGGCTTCCCGGTCAAGCTGTTCTCCCTGTTCGAGGTCAAGCGATCCCACTCGGCCTGCGCACAGGGGGGCATCAACGCCTGCATGGACACCAAGGGCCAGCACGACTCGGTGTGGCAGCACGTGGTGGACACCATCAAGGGCGGCGCCTACCTGGCCAACCAGCCTCCGGTGAAGTCCATGTGCGAGGACGCGCCGGGCCTGTTGCGCACCTTCGAGCGCATGGGCGTGACGTTCTCGCGCACCCCTGAGGGGGTGATGGACCTGCGCCTGTTCGGCGGGGTCAAGAACAAGCGGACCTGCTTCGCCGGCGCGTCGACCGGCCAGCAGCTGCTGTACGGGGTCGATCAGCACGCGCGCAAGCTCGAGGACCAGGGGCTGATCGAGAAGCTCGAGTGGTGGGAGTTCCTGTCGCTGATCCAGGACGACGAGGGCCGCACGCGCGGCATCGTGGCGATGGACCTGCGCACCATGGAGCTCAGGGCCTTCCCGGCCGACGCCGTGCTGCTGGCATCGGGCGGTCTGGGGCTGGTGTTCGGCAAGTCCACCATGTCCACCAACGCCACCGGCGCCGCCGCCAGCCGCGTGTACCAGCGCGGCGCCAAGTTCGGCAACGGCGAGATGATCCAGTTCCATCCCACCGGCATGCTCGGCGACGACAAGACCCGGCTGATGAGCGAGGCCGCCCGCGGCGAGGGCGGCCGGATCTGGGTGCCGAAGAAGGCCGGCGACACGCGCGATCCGCTGACCATCCCCGAGGACGAGCGCTGGTACTTCCTCGAGGAGTGGTACCCGGCCTACGGCAACACCGTGCCGCGGGACGTGGCCTCGCGCGCCATCTGGAGGATCACCCAGGAGCACGAGATGGGCGTGGCCGGGGAGCACAAGGTCTACCTGGACCTGACCCACCTCGACCCGGTGTTCGTGGAGAAGCGACTGCACGCCATCCTGGAGATCTACCGCAAGTTCCAGGGCGTGGATCCGGTCAAGAACCCGATGGTCATCTCACCGTGCATGCACTACTCCATGGGCGGGCTGTGGGTGGACTTCGAGCGGGACGAGACCACCGGCGGCATGAAGGCCGACTCCCCGCGCAACCACGCCACCAACATCCCCGGCCTGTACGCCTGCGGGGAGTGCGACTACGCCTACCACGGCGCCAACCGCCTCGGCGCCAACTCCCTGCTCTCGGCGTCGTACAGCGGTCGCGTGGCCGGCGAGGCCATGGCCGCGTACTGCAAGGGCACTGCCGGCGAGGAAGCCCCCTCGTCCCTGCTGGAAGCGGAGCTGAATCGTCAGCGGCAGATCAACGAGGGATTCCTCGAGTCCGACGGTCCGGAGAACCCCTTCACCATCCACCGCGAGCTCGGCGAGGTGATGCTGGGCAAGGTCAACGCCGTGCGCGACAACGCCGAGCTCGACACGGCCATCGCCGAGATCAAGGCGCTCCAGGAGCGCTTCGAGAACATCTCGCTGGGCGAGACCGGCGGCTGGGCCAACCAGTCGCTGTCCAACGTCCGCCAGATCCACGAGATGCTGGTCCTCGGCGAGGTCATCGCGAGGTCGGCGCGGGATCGCGACGAGTGCCGCGGCGCCCACTACAAGCCCGAGTTCGAGCTGAAGATCCCCGAGGGCAAGTTCCCCGGCGATCCCGAGTTCGAGGAGTACCGGGAGAAGTGGAAGCGCAACAACGAGCAGTGGTGCAAGACCACCGTCGCCACCCACACCCCGGACGGCCCCGAGATCACCTACGAGGACGTGGACATGTCGGTGCTGCCGCCGGAACAGCCGCGGGACTACCGGTAGAGAGGAGGACGTCATGGCCGACACGATCCACTTCAAGATCCGACGCCGGAACCGCCCGGACACCGATCCCTACTGGGAGGACTTCAAGATCCCCTACCGCCCGAGCCACAACGTGGTGTCGGCGCTGATGGTGATCCGCGAGAACCCCGTGACCGCGGACGGAGCGAAGGTCGAGCCGGTGGCCTGGGAGTGCAACTGCATGGAGGAGGTCTGCGGCGCCTGCGCGATGCTGATCAACGGCAAGCCGATGCAGTCGTGCTCCGCCCTGGTGGACGAACTCACCCAGCCCATCCGGCTCGAGCCCATCACCAAGTTCCCCGTCGTGCGCGACCTGATGGTGGACCGCAGCGTCATGTTCGACGCCCTGCGCAAGGTCAAGGCGTGGATCGACATCGACGGAGCCTTCGACATCCACCGCGGCTCGCCGCGCATCTCGCCCCAGGAGTGGGAGGACAGCTACCCCTACTCCACCTGCATGACCTGCGGTTGCTGCACCGAGGCCTGCCCCAACTACGGCCCCGACCGCGCCTTCGTCGGCCCCGCCGCCCTGGGACAGGTCAAGCTGATGAACACCCACCCCACCGGCAAGTACTTCCGGGCCGAGCGCCTGCACGCCATCATGGGCGAGGGCGGCCTGAGCGACTGCGGCAACGCGCAGAACTGCGTGCGGGTCTGTCCCAAGGAGATCCCCCTGACCACCGGCATCGGCCAGCTCGGCCGCCAGGTGACGGCGCAGCTGCTCAAGGACATCTTCGGGAAGTAGCCCCCTGCGCGCGCTATAGTGGATGGCGGAGGTATCTGATCGAGTGTCCCCCGACACGCTCGACCCGGACGCCCTGCTGACCGAGTCCTTCGACGAGGCCGAGCTCGAGGCCCTCGAGGAGCAGCTGCAACCCGAGGAGCGCCTCGGGAGCACGCCCGCCGGGGTCGCCGCCAACGCGGCCCTGCGCGCCCTGTCCAAGGCCGCGCGCAGCGTGCTGCTGTACGAGGTCAACAACGAGGCGATCCGACGCTTCATCCGCGAGTACCGGACGTCCATGTCCGCGGCGCTGAGCCACGGCCGGCTGGATCTGGAGATCCGGCCCTTCGAGATCGTGCGTGGGCCGGAGATCATCTACCTCGAGCGCAGCCAGGATCGCTCGCTGGCGTTCCGCCTCTTCCGCGATGGCGTGCGACGGTTGCGTATCCAGCCGGACGTGGAGTGGGACGAGCTGTTCCGGCTGCTGGAGATCCTGTCGATCCGGTACGTGGGCGTGCGCCAGAACGAGGACGACATCGTCACGCTGTTATGGAAGGCGGGCTTCGCTCACATCCAGATCGTGGCGGTCGAGGGGTTCGTGCTCGAGGAGGACCTCGGCGACGAGACCGAGGAGGAGACCCTCGAGCGGGAGTCGGTCTGGGAAGACTACCGCAGCGCCGCCGGGAGCGTGGACGTACCCCACGACTGGGACCTCCCGGTCGAGCCGCACGAGCCGTGCGCCGATCCCGTGGTGTACCGCTCGGTGTCCGCGGCCGCCCTGGCCGGATTGAGGGACGAGATCGCGTCCAGCCGCCTGGCCGAGCATGCCCTGGTCCTGGTGGAGGAGTCGCTGCGGCTGGTGCGCGATCCCACGGATCCGACCTCGGTCAACGACCTGCTGCACTACCTCGGTGAGGTCCGCGAGTTCCTGCTCTCCGAGGGGCAGATCGACCACCTGCTGACCCTGGTGGGGCACCTGCAGAGCCTCGAGCAGACCATGGGAGATCGCCTCGACGGGATCCTGCGCAGTCTGGCCGATCACGGCGCGCTGCGGCGCATCGTCTCGTCCATGCCGCGCGACACCATGGAGGCCCCCGTCGAGCTGCTGGAGCTGCTCGTTCGCGTCCCCGGAGAGCACCTGGAGTCCCTGGTGAGGATCCTCCAGTCGGAGCGCGGCAGGGCGGCGCGCAGCGTGGCCCGGGGTCTGGTCGAGGGTTACGTGGAGCAACGGTACGACTTCGTGCGCCGGCAGATCCTCGACGCCGAGCCGCGGGTGGCCGCGGATCTCCTCGGGGCCGTGGGCGGGGTGGATCCGCTCAAGGCCCTCGAGCTGGCCGCCCACGTGGTGGTCCACGACGATCCGGACGTCCAGCGCGAGGTCCTCGACATCGCCGGTCGCGCCGATCCCGCGCAGGTGGAGACCAAGACCCTGTTGAGGTTGCTCGCGTCCCCCGACGAGACCGTGCGGCTGCAGGTGCTGGACATGGTCGGACGGCGGGGGGACCGGCGTGCGTTCCGCAAGCTGATCCGGCATCTGGACGGAGGGGAGGGGACGCTGTCGTGGAAGGAGGCCGAGGCGGTCGGACAGGCCATGCTGGCCATCCACCCCAGCCGCGTGGCTCGTGATCTGCCGACGTGGATCCGGCCGGACAGCTGGCTGGCGCGAGTGCGCTCCCGCGTGAACAAGCCGTCCTTGAGGCACTGGGCCGCGGTGACGGCCCTGTGCGGGCTGGACGACGACGGGGCCCACGAAGCCGTGACGTGGCTCAAGCACCACTCGGGACCCGAGCTGTCGGATCACTGCCGGCGCCATCTGCGCAGCAAGCGCCACGGGGAGAAGGACCATGGCTGAGCAGAGCCTGGATCAGCGCTCCCTGGGCAAGACCCTCGACCGGGCCCGGGCCTCGGAGGATCGCGAGCTCGCCGCCCGCGTGCGCGAGTACGGCGAGCAGCTCGCTCGCCAGCTGTTCGGCCTGCTGCGCATGACGCGGCTGCACGCCATGGACAACGAGGCGTACGACAAGCCGCTGGAGGAGCTGCAGCGCACCGTGCAGACGCTGGTGGAGCTGCTAGGCGCCATCTACCTGGTGCTGGTCGAGGACCAGATCTACGTCAACGACATCCGCGTCCGGGTGGACGAACGCAGCGACGTGGGCGCCCTGCTGGCCGAGGAGCTGCGCCGCTACCAGATCGGCGGCGTGGTCATCCACGACGTCCCCGACATGGTCGAGTTGCGCGGCTTCGTGACCCTGTTCTCGGTGCCGCCGGTGATGAACCGTCCGCGGCAGATCCTGCAGCAGCACTGCGTCTCCACCGGGCTTCTGAACTTCGAGCTGTCCGGCATCTACCGCTTCCGCACGAACGCGGACAAGCCGATCCAGACGCAGGTGGATCTGGGGCGGATCGCCACCAGGACCACGCGACTGGTGGAGTCCGCCTTCGACAACCTCGGCGCCAACCGGCTACCCAACCCGCTCCCCCTGCGGCGCGCGGTCACCGACATCCTCGAGGCCGGTGAGGGGACCGAGCGCCTGTGGGAGGAGCCCGGTGGGGCCACCCCGTACGGCGCGCACGCCCTGCGCGTGTCGATCCTCTCGATGCAGATCGCCCGCGCCGCGGGCCTGTCCGAGGAGGCGATCCAGGACCTGGGGGTCGCCGCCATGTTCCACGACGTGGGGTATGCCGCTCGAGAGGGGGCGGTGGCCGCGTCGGACACCGGCGAGGAGCGGGCCGGCTACGCCCCACCGTTCGAGCGCCACGCTTCGGCCGGCGCGAGGCTGTTGATCCGCCAGCGCGGCTTCCATGCGGCGAAGGTGTACCGCGTCCTCGCGGCGCTGCAGCACCACCGCGACGCGTCCGCGCCGCAGGGACAGCCGCTGCTGCACGCGCGCATCCTGCGCATCGCCGAGGCCTACCACAGCCTGCAGCGCCCCGACGGCCCGGGCATGGATCCGCCGACCGCCCTCCGATGCCTCGTCGGCCACACACCCGAGCGGTACGATCCCTTGCTCGTGCAGCTTCTCGTCAACACCCTGGGCGCCTACCCACCAGGCACGCTGCTGGAGCTCGCCGACGGTCGCGTCGTGCGATCGGGCTCCTTCGTGCGGAGCCCCGAGACCTTCGATCAGCCCCTGTGCGAGGTCGTCACCGACGCGGAGGGGCGGGTTCCCCCTCGATCCACGCGGGTGGACCTCGCCGAAGGTGGCGCCGTCCGTCGGGTCGTGGGAGGGGGGCCGCGACAGGAGCCACAGGGGGAAGAAGAGCCCGACTTCGATTTCGAGATCTGGGAATAGCCCAATCCCCGCACAGATCGTGTCTCGTGGGATCGAGGATGTGAGACAGTTCGCTCTGTCTCGTTTTGTGGGCTGAGAGGCGAGACATCCAGCCTCGTTTACGGATAAAGACCAGTGATCATCAACGGTTGAGTCGTCCAGGTGCGGAATCTGATCCGTTGGCACGCCCCTTGCTCCTCTCCCTGGCGTTCGCAAACAACACCCACCCGGACCCAACGGGAGACACACCATGGCCATCCAGATCGGGCAGCAAGCCCCCGAGTTCAAGACCACCGCCGTCGTCGGCAAGGACTTCACCGAGATCGACCTCGCCGGCTACCGCGGCAAGTGGGTCGTGCTCTTCTTCTACCCCCTCGACTTCACCTTCGTGTGCCCCACGGAGATCACCGCATTCAGCGACGGCGTCGCCGCGTTCCGCGAGGCGGGCGCCGAGGTGCTGGGCTGCTCGGTGGACAGCCAGTTCAGCCACCTGGCGTGGGTCAACACCCCGCGCAACCAGGGCGGCCTGGGCGACATCGAGTTCCCGCTGCTGGCGGACCTGACCAAGAACATCGGCCGTGACTACGGCGTGCTCGACGAGGACGCCGGCATCACCTACCGCGGCGTGTTCATCATCGACCCCGAGGGCAAGATCCGCTTCCAGCTCGTGCACGACCTGGGCGTGGGCCGTAACCCCGACGAGGTCCTGCGCGTGCTGCAGGCGATTCAGTACGTGGACGAGCACGGCGAGGTCTGCCCCGTGGGCTGGACCCCGGGCGACGACACCATGAGGCCCGATCCGGTCGGCTCGCAGGAATACTTCAGCAACCACTGAATCCCGATACACAGGAGAGAGACCACCATGACCGACAAAGTGAGCAAGCGCGACCGCCAGAAGAAGCTCGTGGAGAACATGCGCCGCTGGCAGGGCGTCGAGACCGCGGCCATCGCCCAGACCGCCAAGATCATGGGCGACACCGACAACCCGCTGATCCAGATGGTGGCCACCATCATCCAGCGCGACTCGCAGACCCACTACGCGGTCCAGAAGCTCATCGTCGACAGCCTGTCCCACTCGTTCACCCTGCAGGTGGGGGAGCTGGAGCAGGTCTGGGACGGCATCGAGAAGCACATCGAGATCGAGAAGCGCACCATCGAGCTGGCCCGCGAGTCCCTCGAGCAGCTGGACCACCAGCGCGAGGGCGTCTTCAAGTACCTGCTGGAGTACCTGCTCGCCGACGAGCTCAAGCATGACAAGCTGCTGGCGGATCTGGTGCTCGTCAAGCGCGGCATGTACCCCTGATCTCGGGCCACCACGACAAACCCGAACCGACACGGTTCCTGGAAAGGAAGAACACGATGTCCGAAACCATGACCCTGGACAAGGCGATCCAGACCGCCCTCGAGTACGAGCACAATGTGCGAGATCTCTACCTCGAGGCCGTCGAGAAGTCCGCCGACGACACCGGCAAGAAGATCTTCAAGGCCCTCGCCGACGAGGAGCAGGGCCACGTGGACTACCTCGTGGATCGCTTCGACGAGTGGGAGCGTACCGGCAAGGTCGCTTCCACCGATCTGACCACCGATCTGCCCGACGCCGAGACCATCAAGACCGGCATCGAGCGCCTCGACCGGCAGATGGAAGGCAAGGACTGGTCCGCCGAGCTCGCGCTGCTCGACCGCGCCCTCAAGGCCGAGTCCGAGACCGGCCGCTTCTACAAGCGCATGGTCGCCGAGCTCGACACCGAGGGGCAGAAGCTCTTCCAGCGCTTCCTGGAGATCGAGGACGCCCACTACGACCTGGTCCAGGCCGAGATCGACGCCCTGACCCACACCGGCTTCTGGTTCGACTTCATGGAATTCAGCCTCGAGGCGGGTTGACCGACCGGGGGCGTGCGGGATATACGGATAGCCGTATATGCGGCTAGACGTGGGAGCGCCCCGATGAAAGACCTCGCGCGCTGGCTGAAGGCGACCGCCGACGAGACTCGACTTCGTATCCTGTACCTGCTCTCCGCGCACGGGGAACTGTGCGTCTGCGACATCCACGAAGCCCTCGCAATCCCCCAGTCCCGTGCCTCCAGACACCTGCGCACGCTGCGCGAAGCAGGGCTCGTGGACGATCGCCGCGCGGGGGTGTGGATGCACTACTGGATTCGCACGGACCTCCCCGACGACAGGGCGGCGGTGCTGCGAGAATTGCTCGACGTTCTGGCTCGGCACGGGGAGGCCGAGGCCATGGACGAGGCCCTCTCCAACTGGTTGATCCTCAAGGGTGAGAAGGAGGAATGCGTATGAGCACGCCCGCTGGCGTCGTGAAGCGACTTTCCCTGCTGGACCGCTACCTGACGGTGTGGATCTTCGCGGCCATGGGCGCGGGTGTGGGGTTGGGCTACCTCTGGCCCGGCGTCACCGACGTTCTGGGCAAGATGAGCGTCGGCACGACCTCCATCCCCATCGCGGTCGGGCTGATCGTGATGATGTACCCACCGCTGGCCAAGGTCCGATACGAGGAGATGGGCCGTGTCTTCCGCAACGGCAAGGTGCTGGTCCTTTCCCTGGTCCAGAACTGGGTGATCGGGCCGACGCTGATGTTCGTGCTCGCGGTCGTGTTCCTGCGTGACTACCCCGAATACATGGTGGGGTTGATCCTGATCGGGCTGGCGCGGTGCATCGCCATGGTCATCGTCTGGAACGATCTCGCTGACGGCGATCCCGAGTACTGCGCGGGCCTGGTGGCCTTCAACTCCATCTTCCAGGTGCTGTTCTTCTCGGTCTACGCCTACGTCTTCATCACCGTACTGCCGCCGATGCTGGGCCTGCAGGGGGCCGTGGTGGATGTCTCCATCGCCCAGATCGCGAAGTCGGTGTTCCTCTACCTCGGGGTTCCGTTCATCGCCGGCATCGTCACGCGGTTCAGCCTGATCGCGATCAAGGACAAGCAGTGGTACCACGAGCGGTTCATCCCCAAGATCAGCCCGCTGACCCTTGTGGCCCTGCTGTTCACCATCGTGGTGATGTTCTCCCTCAAGGGCGAGAAGATCGTCGAGGTGCCGCTGGACGTGGTGCGCATCGCCGTCCCCCTGTTGATCTACTTCGTGCTGATGTTCGTGATCAGCTTCGTGCTGAGCAAGGTCGCCCAGGCGACCTACGGGCAGGCCACCACCCTGTCGTTCACCGCGGCCTCCAACAACTTCGAGCTGGCCATCGCCGTGGCGATCGCCACCTTCGGGCTCCACCACGGCGGGGCATTCGCCGCGGTGATTGGACCCCTGGTGGAGGTGCCGGTGATGCTGGGGCTGGTCTACGTCGCCTTTTGGTTCGGCAAGAAGCTCTACGGTATCCCGCGTCCTACCTGAGCCCCTCCAGCATCTGCTCCACGTCCGTCGTCGGCAGCTCACATGCCTGATTGCGGCACACGTACGCCGTGGCGCGACCGTTCACGCTTCGCTGGGTGGCGGTGTAGGGGGCGATCTCGACGATGGGGGGCGAGTCGGCGTCGGGGCGCAGGAGGATGACGGTGTTGGGCAGGTACGGCTGGCGCACGGCCTCGGCCATGGCGACGAGGTCGCGGGCGGCGGGGTTGCCCGCGAGCACGACCTCGTGGGTGGTGCCGGTGGCGAAGTCGAGGGCGGACAGCATCTGGGTGTGGCCGCGCGTGCCGCGCTCGAGGGGCTTGCCGAAGGCGCGGAAGAGTTCGGCGGATAGCGCCTCGAGGGTGGGATCGCCGGTAGTTCGGGCGAGTCGCAGCAGGACCATCGCGGCGACTGAATTACCCGACGGCAGCGCCCCGTCGTAGATCTCCCTGGACCGCACCAGCAGATCCTCGCCGTCGTCCGCGGTGAGGTAGAAGCCGCCGGCCTCGTCGTCCCAGAAGCGCTCGATCATCTGGTCGGTGATGGCGACGGCCTCGACCAGATAGCGCGCGTCGAAGGTCGCCTCGTACAGCTCGATCAGCCCCCAGGCGAGGAACGCGTGGTCGTCCAGGTGGGCGGGCAGGCCGGCCTCTCCCGCGCGGTAGCGCTTGAGCAGCCGGCCGTCCTCGTCGCGCAGCCGCGCCAGGGCGAAGTTGGCGGCGCGGGAGGCGGCCTCGGCGTAGCGGGGCTCGTCCAGGGCCTGGGCGCCCAGGGCGAACGCCGCGATCATCAGGCCGTTCCAGTCGGTGAGGATCTTGTCGTCCTTGAGGGGGTGGATGCGCCCCTCGCGGGCCTCGAAGAGCTGGCGACGCGCCGAGTCGAGCTGCAGCTCGAGCTCGGCCTCGGTCATGTCGCGGTCCGCGGCGATGTCGGCCAGCGGGCGCGTCAGGTGGGGGATGTTGCGGCCCGTGCGCCGCTGGGTGGCCTCGTCGGTGAAGTTGCCCTGCGAGGAGAAGTTGTAGGTCTGCAGGTAGAGGTGGGCCTCGTCGTCGTCGAGGACCTCGCGCACCTCCTCGAGGGTCCACAGGTAGAACAGGCCCTCCTCGCCCTCGGAGTCCGCGTCCTCTGCCGAGTAGAACCCACCCTGGGGCGCGGTCATGTCCCGCAGCACGTACTCGAAGATCTCGCGGGCGGTCCGAGCGTACTCGGTCTTGCCCGTGGCCTGGTAGGTCTCGGTGTAGGCGATGGCCAGCAGGGCCTGGTCGTACAGCATCTTCTCGAAGTGGGGCACGAGCCACTGCCGGTCGGTGGAGTAGCGGTGGAAGCCGAAGCCCACGTGGTCGTACACCCCGCCGCGGCGCATGGCCTGCAGCGTGCCCTCGACCATGGCCAGCGCTTCGGGATCGCCCGTGCGCTTCCAGTGACGTAGCAGGAACGTCAGCTGGTGCGGTGTCGGGAACTTGGGTGCCCCGCCGAAGCCGCCGTGCAGGGGGTCGTAGTCTCGCGCCAGCGCGCGGGCTGCCGCGTCGAGCGCGTCGTCGCCTGGTTCAGCTCCGGCCAGACCGTCGTCGAGGTCCTGCAGGGCCGCCGTGGCCTTGCGCGCCGATTCGAGCACGGCCTCGCGTTCGTCGCGCCAGGCCGCGGCCAGCGCCGGCACGAGGTCCGTCATGCCGGGCCGTCCGTAGACGCTGTCGCGGGGGAAATAGGTGCCCACGTAGAACGGCTCGCGGTCCGGCGTCAGCAACACCGTCAGCGGCCAGCCGCCCGATCCGGTGACCATCTGGCACACCGTCATGTACACGTGGTCGATGTCCGGCCGCTCCTCGCGGTCCACCTTGATCGCCACGAAGTGCTCGTTGAGCAGCGCCGCCACCTCGGGGTCCTCGAACGACTCGCGCTCCATCACGTGGCACCAGTGGCAGGTGGAGTAGCCGATGGACAGGAAGATGGGCCTGTCCTCGGCGCGGGCCCGGTCGAAGGCCTCGTCGCCCCAGGGGTACCAGTCCACCGGATTGCGCGCGTGCTGCAACAGGTAGGGGCTCTGCTCGTGGACCAGACGGTTGTAGTCGTCACCGCCGTCGGGCGGCAGGGTCGCGGCGAGCTGGGCGTCGGGGAGTGCGTGGGACACGGGTACGGTCTCCTCGGGGGGGTCGTCGGGGACGGCTGTCTCGGCCTGGGCGTCGTGCTGGCAGGCCGGCGCGGCAGCCAGGACCGGGGCGACGAGCAACAGGGCTTGTAGCGCTGGGCGCACCAGGGCCTCCTCGGGTTTCCTCGGTACGGTCTCGGGAGGGGGCAAGGGTGTTACAGCGGGATCGGCTTGCGATACGCTGCTGGGGTCTTACGTTGTTAGTCGCAACGAACGGAACGCCCGAACATGGACGAGACCCAGGCCCACGCCGCCATCACCGAGCTCGCGTCGCAGATCGACGGCGACGTGTTGATCGACCCGATTCACCGCAAGCTGTACAGCACCGACGCGTCGGTGTACCAGCAGCTGCCCATCGGCGTGGTCCGACCGCGTCACCGGGAGGACTGCGAGGCGATCGTCCGCTTCGCCGCCGAGCACGATCTGCCGCTCATCCCCCGCGCCGCGGGTACGTCGCTGGCCGGGCAGTGTGTGGGTTCCGGGCTCGTGGTGGACGTCTCGAAGCACATGACCGACGTGCTGGAGGTGAACGCCGAGCAGCACTGGGTGCGGGTGCAGCCGGGCGTGATCCTCGACGACCTCAACGACTCCCTGGCGCCGCTGGGGTTGATGTTCGGGCCGGAGACGTCCACGTCCAACCGCTGCATGATCGGCGGGATGATCGGCAACAACGCGGCCGGTTCCCACTCCATCGTCCACGGCACCACGCGAGAACACGTGCTGGATGTGGAGGCCGTGCTGGCCGACGGGAGCACGACGCGCTTCGGCCCCATGGATGAGGACGACCTGTCGGCGGTGCGGCGCCGGGACGACCTCGAGGGCGCCATCTACCGCGAGGTGGTGGACCTGCTGCAGATCCACGGTGATCACATCCGCCAGTGTTCGCCCAGACCCGAGATCCTCCGCCGCAATACCGGGTATCCCCTCGACGGGCTGCTGGAGCAGCGGCCGCTGAACCTGTCCCGCCTGATGTGCGGCAGCGAGGGCACGCTGGCGCTGATCACCGAGGCGCGGCTGAACCTGATCCCGGTCCCCCGCCACAACCTCGTGGTCTGCGCCCACTTCCACGGCCTCGACGAGGGGACCCGCGGGACGGTCCTGGCGCTGCAACACGATCCGTCGGCCGTGGAGCTGATGGACGGCGCCATCCTGGAGCTGAGCAAGCAAAACATCGAGGCAGCCCGCAACCGCTTCTGGGTGCAGGGCGACCCCGAGGCCGTGCTGGCCATCGAGCTGTTCGACGACGATCCGGCGCGTCTGGAGCAGCGCGCCGAGGCCCTGATCAAAGCCTTCGGCGAGGCGGGGATGGGCTATGCGTTCCCCATCGTCGAGTCGGCCCGCGTGCCGCAGGTGTGGGCCGTCCGCAAGGCGGGGTTGGGGCTGCTCACGGGCAAGCGTGGCGACCACAAGCCGGTCACCGTGATCGAGGACGTGGCCGTGGCTCCGGCCGACCTGCCGGCGTACGTCTCGCGAATGCAGGACCTCATGGACCGCCACGGCGCCGACGCCGTGTATTACGGCCACGCGTCCGTGGGCGAGCTGCACGTCCGGCCGGTGCTGAGCCTGCGTGACCCCGACGACGTGCGGCGCTTCCGCGCCATCGCCAGCGACGTGGCCGACCTGGCCGGAGAGTTCGACGCCTCCCTGGCCGGCGAGCACGGCGTGGGGCGGCTGCGCGCGCAGTTCATCGAGCAGGTGCTGGGGGCCGAGTTCGTGGCGCTGCTGCGGCGCGTGAAGCGGGCATTCGATCCTGACGGCCTGTTCAACCCCGGCAAGATCGTCGACGCCCTGCCCATGGACACGGACCTGCGCATCGATCCGTCGCGTCCGGTGCCGGAGATCGACACGATCCTGGACTGGTCGGCCGATCAGGGCCTGCTGCGGGCGGCCGAGCGGTGCAACGGCGCGGGCGCCTGCCGCAAGTCCCCCGGCCGGGGCACCATGTGTCCGTCGTACATGGCCACCGGCGAGGAGCTCCACTCCACCCGCGGCCGCGCCAACCTGCTGCGGCAGTTGCTGTCGTCCGAGGACCCGCACACGGCCCTGTCCAGCTACGAGCTGGCCGAGGCCATGGAGCTGTGTCTGAGCTGCAAGGGCTGCGCGAGCGAGTGCCCTTCCAGCGTGGACGTGGCGCGCATGAAGGCCGAGTTCCTCCAGCACCACCACGACACCCACGGCACGCCCCTGTCGTCGTACGTGCTGGGACAGTTCGGCTGGTTCGCGTCCATGGCCCGGTACACGCCGACCATCGCCTCGGCGTTCTCCAACACGGGCCTGGCCAAGAAGATCCTGGGTGTGGACCCGCGCAGGGTGGTGCCGTCCTTTGCCGCGCGGACGTTCTCGGCGTGGTTTCGCGGCCACGCGCCCCACGACCGGGCCGGTGAGCGCGGTGAGGTCGTGCTGTTCGTGGACGAGTTCACCGAGTACACCGACCCGGCGGTGGGGGTCGCGGCCACCGAGTTCCTCGAGGCAGCCGGGTACACCGTGACCGCGCCGTCCGGCCTCGACTCCGGCCGCACCCAGATCTCCAAGGGGCTGCTGCGCAAGGCCCGCGCCGCCTTCGAGCGCGCCCTGCGCGTGCTGCACCCGTTCGCAGAGCAGGGGCTGCCCATCGTCGGCCTCGAGCCGTCGGCCATCCTCGGGTTCCGCGACGAGGCCCCTGATCTCGTCCGCGGCGAGGACATGGCGACCCTGGCCGCCGCGGTCGCCGATCACGCCCTGCTCTTCGAGGAGTTCGTCGTCCAGGAGGCCGGTGCCGGCCGCCTCGATCTCGTCGAGTTCGCCGACGAGATCCCGGAGCACATCCTCCTGCACGGCCATTGCCACCAGAAGTCGCTGGTCGGCGTGGAGCCCAGCGTGGGCGCCCTCGAGCTCATCCCGGGCGCCCGCGTCGAGGTCATCCCCTCGGGCTGCTGCGGCATGGCCGGCTCGTTCGGCTACCACCACTACGATGTGTCCATGGCCATCGGCGAGCAGGTGCTGTTCCCTGCCGTCCGCGCTGCCTCGGACGACACGGTGCTCGCCGCCCCGGGTACGTCGTGCCGTCATCAGATCCATGACGGTACGGCGCGCACGGCGCTGCATCCGGCGCAGATCTTGCGCGGGGCGATCGCCTAAGAGCGCACGGGCATTGCCCGACACGCTCTTGGGCTACCCGCAAATCGGTCCCAGAATCTCCACGATGTTGTTCCCTTCGTCACACTCATCCACAACCCCGCCTCCCGTGCCGTCGTCATCCACGACGATGCGGATACCGTCGCCCCATTGCTCGGGTGTCAATTCGAATGTTCCCCCAGGCGTCTGCTGGGCGTACTGAGCACCGCCTACTGTTTGCACATCAAGGAGAACCTCGGCGCCACCAACGTCTCCATAGAGGGCCGCGGAGACGGTGCCGAGGACATTTACGTGCCCCTGGTTCCCAATCCCCCATGCCATCTTCACCGGACCTTCCTCGCAGGAAGCCACACAGGCTTCCCCGGTTATGACAAAAAGGTCTGGCATCCCATCTCCCGGCGGTCGAGCACGGAACAAGTTGTGAATCTGCCATGGTGGGATGCTCGGCGACTGGACTCGCCCATCCGGTCGTATTCGGAAGGGAGCGAAGTCGTGGATGCCCCAGTAGGGGCCGGCTGGAGGCCAGTCGTTGCTGGCGTGGCCGAACACGACCGCACCAGAGCAATCGGGGTTGCCTGGATGTGGATTGCAGGCAACAACTATTTCGGCCGAACCATCGCTATCCACGTCCGCCACAACGGGATACTCGTAAACGGTCACGGAGCTGTGCTCGGCCCAGCTGTACAAGACGTCCCCGGTCGTGCCATCACGGATGCTGAAGGTCTGTTCGTCCGCCACGAGAATTTCATAGGCACCATCTCCATCGAAGTCGAAGGCGGATGGCATTGCTGCCCCGGATGCATCGTAGGTATTGGTTTTCCTCCATCCAACCGAAAGGTCGGCTTCGAGCATAACGAGGCTGTATCTCGTGGAAGCCACGACTTCGGGCTGCCCATCGCCGTCGACGTCGGCAACAGTCGCCCCATTCGCTGAGTCGGACAGCGCCTCGGACTCAGCGAGGAGCATGCCTTCGTCAGAGAACACGAAGACGCAGGTTTCCGAGATGATCACGACCTCAGCCTTCTCGTCCCCCTGCAGGTCAGCCACCGCGGCGTGGAATCCCGTGGGTTCACCAGTGGGAAATTGGGCAGTCATGTCCCATTCCACCGTGCCTTCGTGTGAGTACACAGTGTCGCAGATGATGATCTCCAGTGTTCCGTCCATGTCGAGGTCTGCGACGACAGGAGTACAACCCATGGCGGGGGCCTCTGGGAATTCAAAGAGGGTGTCTCCATTGGAGCCAGCGTAGACGCCCCACATGGTCACAATCTCTACCGTTCCATCCCCATCGAGGTCGGCGGCTGTCAGATGAGGGTAGACCCACGCCCACGACGGGAGGTCCTGATTCCA
>CAZLEO010000161.1:0-6444 GCA_964558555.1 uncultured Rickettsiales bacterium
CCGAGGGCATGTTCAGCATCCGCGTGCCCGAGGACGAGCCCACGGAGATCGGCGATCTCGCGGTGTCGTTCAACCTCATGGCCGAGGAGCTCGGGCGGTACCAGTCCCGCAGCGAGGAGCAGGTGGGCGAGCTCCAGCACATCAACGAACAGCTCGAGCGCACGCGCGACGAGCTGGCGTTCCAGGCCCGCATGGCCGGCGTGGGTCGCCTCGCAGCGGGGGTCGCCCACGAGATCGGCAACCCGCTCGCCGCCGTGATCGGCATGGTGGACCTCCTCGACGAGGACGAGGCCATGGACGCCGAGACCCGCACGGATCTGCTGAGCCGCATCGGCGACGAGCTGCAGCGGGTGCACGCCACGGTGCGCGACCTGCTCGACTATGCCCGGCCCGCCGAGGGGGAGACCGAGCCGGTGGACCTCGCCGCGGTGATCCACTCCGCGAGCGAGATGGTGGCCATGCAAAGGTCGTTCGACGGCGTCGAGGTCGTCGTGGAGGTCGCCGACGACCTGGCCCCGGCCCTGGCCGAGCCGTCCCGGCTGCGCCAGGTGCTGATCAACCTGCTGCTCAACGCCTGCGACGCGGTGGCGGGCCACGGGCGGGTGGTGATCTCGGCGCGGCATTCCGACGGGCGCTGCTTCGTGGAGGTCGCCGACGACGGCCCCGGCGTCCCCGGGGACCTCGAGGACTCCATCTTCGACCCGTTCTTCACCACCAAGGACCCGGGGGAGGGCACGGGGCTGGGCCTCTCGGTGAGCCTGCAGATCGTCGAGGGGTTTGGCGGCCGACTCCACTACCGCCGCTCGGAAGCGGGCGGCGCGGCCTTTGTCGTGGACCTGCCGGCCGCCTGATCGCGCGGCCGCCGAACGTGGCGCGGGAACCACCTCGGCCCCAGGGGTGTCCTACAGCGCAGTGATGGACGGAACGTGACGACCCACCCGACCGCGACGCCGCTCGATCCCCAGGCGCAGGAGGCGTTCGCGCGCCTGTGCGCGCTGGTGGGCGGCGTCCGGGGACGACTGCTGGTGCAGGCCGCGGTGGTGTGGTCGGGCTGGATCGGTGCCGCCGTGTCCTGTGCTTTCCTCGCCGCCCTTGCCGCCCTGGGGCTGGGCGTGGAGGGCCTCGCAGCCAGCGCCGTGGCTGGATCGGTGCTCGTCTTGGGGATCGCCGCCTCGTCGGCGGTCGTCGTCCCGCGGACCTGGCGTCGGGTCGCCCGCACCGGACGCCTCGCCGACCGCGTCGACGCCTCCCTGGGCAGCGACGCGGTGCGCACCTCCCTGGAGCTGGTGGAGGAGATGGACCGGGGTCGGCTGGAGGATCCCTGGTCCCGCGCACGGCTGGAGGGGCACCTCGTCACCACGGCCGCGGCCGCGTCGTCGCTGGTGCCGGCGGCGCTGACGCCGTGGTCGCGGGGCGCGCGCCTCAGCGCCGTGGGACCGCTGGCCCTGGCGCTCTGCCTCGCCCTGACCCACGTCCCCCTCGTCCAGCAATGGCTGCAGCGCTGGTCGCCCCTCGAGGGAACCTCGGCCGTCGCCGTCCTCGGCGCGCCCGCAGCGGACGACGTGCTGCGGGACATCCTCGTGGAGCTCACGCCGCCGCCGTACACGGGCGAGCCGCCGCGCTCCCTGCCGGGGGGATCGGGGTCGTTCGCCGCGTTGCCCGGGACACAGGTCCGGGTGGAGGCCACCGCGCCGGTGCCGCTGGACTCGACGGGATTCCGCGTGGGCGACGGCCCGTGGCAGGCCGGGGAGGTCCACGGCGACCGCCTGTCGCTGGAGTTCGCGCTGGGCCGGGAGGCCGACTACACGGTGCAGGGGCAGCCGGCCGGCGGCGGCGAGGCCATCGTCAGCGGCCCGCACCGGATCCTGGCGCGGGAGGACGCGCACCCCCACGCGCGGCTCGTGGAGCCACCGCAGGGGGCGATCCTGCTGGACGCGGGGGACCGGCTGCCGCTGGACCTGGAAGCCCGCGACGACTTCGGACTGTCCCGGGTGGAGCGCGTGATCCGACGGGCCGGCGCAGAGGAGTCCCGATCGGTGGTGCGGCACCTGGACCCGCCCGGCCGGACCGCCCAGCTGCGCCTCGAGTGGGGGCCCGGCTCGGAGACGCCCGGGGGCGACGTCGAGCTGATCTACGAGGTGTTCGACACCGACACCGTGTCCGGTCCCAAGGCGACGGCGACCGCCCCGTTGCGCGTCCGGATCATGACCGAGGCCGATCGCCACGCCCTGGCCGTGGCCTCCCTGTCCGAGCTGCTCGACCGGACGCTGGCGGCGCTGGGTGAGTCCCTGCTATGGCAGTCGGCCCTCGACAGCGGCAGCCGCGGAGACACCGACCGGGTGTCGGAGCGCATGGACACCCTGCTCGCCTCCGCCGGGGAGCTGCACGGGGCCCTCGAGCGGGACATCCGCACCGATCCCCTCGACCTGGCCACGGTGGGATCCCTGGTGGACGACGTCAGCCGCGCGTGGGATCGGCTCGCCCTGCAGCTGGCGCGCGAGGCCGACCTCGGCGCCACCTCGGGCGTGGTGGTGGACCACGTCCACGCCCTGGAGCGGGCCGCGCTGCTGCTCGATCGCCAGCTCGCGGCCGAGCGCTGGCGCGCCGCCAGCGCCACCGCCCAGGAGGCGACGGCGGCCATGCAGCGGCTCGAGGACGCGCTGCAGCGCGGCGACCAGGCCGCCGTGGACGAGGCCATGCGGGAGCTGGCCGCGGTGATGGCCCGGCTCCAGGCCGAGCTGGCGGCAGTGAACGACTTACCCGCGCTGGAGATCGCCAATCCCGGCGGGAGCGGCCTCGACATGATGCAGCAGCTCGCCGACCTCCTCGAGCAGGGCAAGGTGGACGAGGCCATGGCCCTGCTGGAACAGACGGCGTCCTCCCTCGGCCGGATGCAGGGCGGGGAAGGGGAGGATGCGTCGGAGATCCTCGCCCGCCTGGAGGCCGCCCAGGCCGAGGTGTCTCGCCTCGAGGGGGAGCAGACCGCGGCCAACGCCGACATGGACGGGATCGTCCGCGATCACGCCGGCGCCCGGCTCCCCGACGGCCTGGATGAGCTGCGTGAGCGGGCCGCCCGGCTCGGCCGGGATGTGCAGCAGCTGGCCGAGGCGCCCCTCGCGGGGCGGCTCGCCGGCGCCCTGGAGGGCGGCCTGAGGCGCCACGGCGACGCCATCGAGGCCGCGGATCGGGCCCTGGCCGAGGGGGACCTGGACGCGGCCATCCGGAACGTGGCCATGGCGGACGGCGAGCTGATCGACGTCTCCCAGCTCGCCCGGATGTTCCACGAAGTAGCGGCCACCGGCCTCGACGAGGCGGCCTACGACCGCTGGCAGGCGGACCTCTCCCGCATGGAGGGCGAGCACCTGGCGCTGATCGAGGATGTCCTCGAGGCGGAGCAGAGGTGGCGCAGGGCGCGCGCCGACGCGGCGATCCCGGGCTCCGTGGTGGCCAACCAGCAGCGGCAGATCGCCGACGGTGTGGCCGGCCTCTCCGCCGATCTCGAGCGGGAGGTCGTCCCCATGCTGGGCGACTCGGTGCAGCGCGGCATGCTCGACGCGGCCGGGCAGATGATGCAGGCCGCGGCCGAGGATCTCGAGCTGGGCCGGACCGAGCGGGCGCTGTCCAGCGGCGAGGACGCCCTGGAGCGCCTGCGGCGGGTCCGTGATCACCTGAAACAGCTGCAGGAGATGATCGAGCGCGGTGGGGACAGCTCCGGCATGGCGCTGGGGGCCATGGCCGGCTGGCAGTACTTCGAGGGTTCCGCAGCAGGGAGGGTGGAGATACCCCAGCAGGAGGACTCCGAGCTGCTGGAGGCCATCCGTCGCGCCGCCCTGGAGGCCGCGTCCGAGGACGCGCCGCCGAGCTACGGCCCCCAGAACCGGACCTACTACGAGGAGCTCGTCCGATGAAGGCGCTCCTGGCCACGACCTTGCTCGTCGCCATCGTCGTGGGCCCCGGGCGCAGCGCCCTGGCCGCGGGAGAGGCGCCGGGGGAGGGCACCCCTTCCGGGACCCTCACCGCCTCCTCGGCCCACTTCGAGGTCCGCCACGCCGCGGGCGTGGACGAGGTGATGGTGCCGATGGCCCTCGACGTCCTGGAGCGTGCGTACGAGGCCGTGGGCCGTGACCTGGGGCATTACCCCGAACAGCGGGTCGTGGTGGACATCTTCCCCACCGCCGCCGCTTTCTTCGACGCGGCCGGGCTCCCGCCCGAGGCGGTGGCCAACGAGACGGTGGGCCTGTGCCGCTGGGACCGGCTGCTGATCACCTCGCCGTCCGCGGCACCCTTTGGGTACCCGTGGGCCGACACACTGTGCCACGAGTACACGCACCTGGTGGTCGAACGCCTCGGCGAAGGCCGGGTCCCGGTGTGGCTGCACGAGGGCATCGCCTCGTTCGAGCAGCGCCGGTGGAGGGGTGAGACGGACCTGGTGCTCGATCCGTTCTCCAGCAAGCAGCTGTCGCGGGCGCTGGAGGAGGACCGACTCGTCCCGCTGGAGGAGATCGGCAACTGTCTGGCGTGCCTCGACGGGAAGGAGCGGGTGCAGCTGGCCTTCGCCCAGGTCCACACCATGGTCGACCACCTGGTGCGCGCCCGCGGCATCGAGGCGCTGCACGGCGCTGTCGAGGCGGTCCGCCTCGGCGCGCCGGCCCTCGAGGCCATGGGCGGGGCGTGGGGCGGCGGCTACGCCGAGTTCGAGGCGAGCTGGCGAACCACCGTGCGTAAGCGGATCCCCGCGGCAGATGACGGCGCCGGCCTCGTGATGCTGGGGCTGGGCGAGTCGCCCGAGCCCGACACGCCCACCCCGGCGGCGGACAGCCTGCTGGCGGGCCGCACGGCCGGCGCCGACCACGCGCGCCTGGGCGACCTGCTGTTGGCCCGCGGCCTGCTGCGCGCCGCGCTGATCGAGTACGACAAGGCAGACGCGGCCCTGGACGACGAGTCGCCCTCGCTGGCGTGCAAGCGCGCCCACGTGATGCAGCAGCTGGGTGATCCGGACTCGGCGCTGCGGGTGGTCGGCCGGGCCAGCGCCCTGTACCCGGACTTCGAGCCGCTGCACGTGCACGCGGCCGCGGCGCAGATGCACCTGGGGCGAAACGAGGCGGCCCTGGAGTCCCTCGAGCGGGCGGCGCTCCTCAACCCCTTCGATCCGCGGATCTACGCCTGGCGGCTGGAGCTGGTCGAGGGCGACCCGGAGGCCGAGGCCGAGGCACGCAGGAGCCTCGAGGCGCTCACCACAAAAGCGAGGTAGCATGGAAGGCCCCATGGACGACACCCAGATTCGAGAGTCCTGCGACGCGCTGCGGGCGGAGATCGGCAAGGTCATCGTGGGCCAGCGCGACGTGGTCGACCTGTTGCTGCTGACCCTGCTCTCGCGCGGCCACGCCCTGTTCCAGGGGGTGCCCGGGCTGGGCAAGACGCGCCTCGTGCGCAGCCTCGCCCAGGCCACGTCCTGCACGTTCTCCCGAGTCCAGTTCACGCCGGATCTGATGCCGGGCGACGTCACGGGCTCCGAGGTGCTACACGAGGACAGGGCCAGCGGCCGCCGCGAGCTGCGCTTTGCCCCGGGGCCCCTGTTCGCCCACCTCGTCCTGGCCGACGAGGTCAACCGCGCCACGCCCAAGACCCAGGCCGCCCTGCTCGAGGCCATGGAGGAGCGACGGGTGACCGCCGGGGGCGCGACCCACGACCTGCCGACGCCGTTCCACGTGTTCGCCACCCAGAACCCCATCGAGCAGGAGGGCACCTACGCGCTGCCCGAGGCCCAGGTGGACCGCTTCATGTTCCGCATCCTCGTGGACTACCCCGACGCCGAGGAAGAGGCGCGCATGGTCGCGCACACCACCGGCGGTGACGAGGCCCGACCGGAGGCGGTGCTGACGCCGGCGGACCTGGCGACCATGCAGGACCGGGTGCGACGGGTCCCTGCCGCGCCGTCGGTGGTGGAGGCGGCCGTGGCCCTGGCCCGCTCCACGCGGCCGGCCGAGGCCGACCTCGATGGGGTCCGTGACCACGTGGCCTGGGGTGCCGGTCCGCGCGCCTCCCGGTTCCTCGTCCTGGGCGCCAAGGCGCGGGCGTTGCTGTACGGCAGGGATGTGGCCAGCCGGGACGACGTGATCGCCCTGGCCCACCCGGTGCTGCAGCACCGCGTGGTGCTGAGCTACCGGGCCGAGGCCGACGGGGTCACCGCCCGGGACGTGATCGACGGATGCCTCGCCGCCCATGCCCGAAGCTGATCCCGCAGCCCTGCGCCTGGGCGCCCTCGCCCTGCAGCAACGCGCCCGGCGGCTCGAGGAGCTCGCCCGCACCGTCGTTGACGGGGATCGAGCGGGCGAGCACCGATCCCGCTCGAGGGGGGAGGGCACCGACTTCGCCGAGCACCGGCCCTACAGCGCCGGAGACGACCTGCGGATCGTCGACTGGCGCGCCACCCCGCCCAGCGAT
>CAZLEO010000161.1:6454-22303 GCA_964558555.1 uncultured Rickettsiales bacterium
GTTGACGACGTGGGGAGCTGGGAGTGGCGCGCCTCGGCGCGCAGGTAGCGGGGCGGGGTGCGCGGGTTCGACACGGCGCGCGCCGCCGCCGTGGAGCTGCTCGTGGACGTGAGCCGCTCCATGGAGTTCGGCACGATCCCCTCGTCGGATCCTCTCGTCTCGAGCACCAAGTCCGAGGCCGCGGTCATGGCCGCCGCCGTGCACGGGTATCGCGCCCTGCGGATGGGCGACGCGGTGACCCTGTCGCTGGTGGGCGAGCGGCCGCAGGCCTGCCCTGTGCGCCGGGGGGAGGCCCAGCTCGGCTCCCTGTGCGCCGACCTCGCGTCCGCGCTCCCCGCAGATGCGCGATCGGCGGCCCTCGACGACGCGGTGGCCCGCGCGGCGGCGAGGTTGCGGCGCCCGGGTCGCCTCGTCGTGCTCACCGACGCCCTCGACGAGGACCAGAGCTGGCTGACCCGGTTGACCGCAGCGGCGGCGCGCGGCCACGGCGTGGCCGTCGTCCAGGTGGTGGATCCGGCCGAGCGCGACCTGAGCCAGGACCGGGCGGCCGAGTTCGAGGACCCCGAGAGCGGCCGCAGGCTCGCCACGGATCCCGCGCGCGTGCGGCGGCTCTACCGATCCCTGTTCGACCGCTTCGTCGACGACATCCGCGGGCACCTGCTGCGCGTGGGCGGCGATCACGTGCTGCAGCTCGTCGGCCGGCCGACCGCCGGTCCGTCCGCCGGAGGGATGGGACGGTGACCCTGCAGCTCGGCAACCCCGCCCTGCTCGCCGCCCTGGGTCTGGTCCTGCTGCCGATCCTCGCCCACCTCACCGGGGCGCGGCGGCTGGTCCGCGTCCCGTTCCCGCCCGTGCGCTTCCTCGCCGTCGCCCACCGCACGCTGCGCCGCCGCTGGCTGCTGGACGACGTGGTGCTCATGGCCCTGCGCGCGCTCGCGGTGGCCGCGCTGGTGATGGTGTTCTGCCGCCCGTCCCTGCTCCGGCCGGTGAAGGTCGCCCACGGCTCGAACCCCGACCTCGACACCGTGGTCGTGGTGGACCGCTCCCTGTCCACCCAGCTGGAGCTGGACGGCGCGAGCGTCTTCTCCCGTATCCAGGCCGAGGGGGTGGACGTCCTGGAGGGCCTCGCGCCGGGCACGCGCGCCGCCCTGGTGATGATGGACCAGGCCCCCGAGGTGGTGGGGCGCGGCCTGACCACACCGCGCGCCGAGCTCGTGGCCCGCCTGCGCCGCCTCGAACCCGGCCACGGCTCCACCGACCTCGGCGCCGCCTTGCACCTCGCCGCCGAGGTGCTGGCCACCGGCGGTGCGGCCTCGGGGCAGGTGATCGTGCTGGGCGACGGCACCGCCACCCGCACCGACGGCCTGGAGGAGCTGCCCGCCGGGATCGAGTTCGTCTACCGGGATCTCCGCGTCGGCCGGGCCGTCAACCGCTTCCCCCTCTCGGTAGACGTGGGCGACGGGCGCCAGGAAGTGCCCGTGGAGGTGTCCGTGGCCGCCTCCGACGGCGCGGACACCGACCGCGTGGCCGCGGACCTGGTCGTGGAGGCGATGGAGCCGGTGCGCGCGACGGTCGCGCAGGGTGAGCCGGCCCGCTTCACCGTGGTGGACCCACGGCCCGGCATCACGCCCGCGCAGATCGTCGTGGGGGCGGACGCCCTGCCCGCGGACGATTCGCTGCCGTTCTTCCTGCACTCGGACGGCACCCCGTCGGTGGTCCTCGTGGGCCGTGAGAGCAACGCTTCGCCGCTGCAAGACGAGCTGTACTACCTCACCCGGGCCCTGGAGACCGCGGCGCGTCCCCGCGCGGTGGGCGTGGAGGAGCTCTCGGAGCTGCCCGCCGCGTCGGGTACGGCCCTGGTGCTGGCCAACGTGCCGTGCAACCCCGACGTCGGCGCCGAGGTGCGGCGGCTGGTCGAGGGGGGCGCGGGTGTGCTGATCTCGGTGGGCGACCTCACCGACCGCGACGTGTGCAACGAGGTCCTCGCCGGGATGCTCCCGGCGCAGCTGGGGTCGGTGAAGTCCCGCGAGGCCGGCGCCTTCGAGGAGGCGCGCGTCGGCCTGGCCATGCCCGACACGGATCGAGCCCTCTGGGCGCCGTTTGGCGAAGGCGGCCTGCGCACCTTCGGTCGCGTCCGCTTCTCCCGGGTGATGGAGGTGGAGCCCCACCTCGCGCCGCGTTCCAGGGTCCTGCTGCGCTACACCGACGGTCGCGCCGCCTTGCTCGAGCGGCAGGTAGGCGACGGCAGGCTGCTGCTGTTCACGTCCACCCTGGACGACGACTGGACCGACCTGCCCATCCGCGCCATCTACCTGCCGATGATGCTCCAGCTCGTGGGGCACCTGTCCGGCGGCGCGGACGCGGCCCCTGTCGCGGTCCACCGCGTGGGCGACCGGCCTCGCCTCGGTCCGCTCCCCGGCGAGCTGATCCTGCGCCATCCGGACGGGACCGAGGAGCCCCTCGCGGGCGGTGACGACGTCCAGATCCCGCCCCTGGGCACGCCCGGCCACCACACCGTGCTGCGCACCCTCGAAGGCGGCGGCAGCGAGGTCGTCGCCCGCGTCGCCGTGACCACGGATCCACGGGAATCCTCCCTGGAGCCGATGGACCGGCTGGCGTTCGCCGAGACGGGCCTGGTGTACGTGGAGCAGGATGAGGGAGGAGGCGAGAGCCGCGCCACGGTGATGCGGCCCACGTCCCTGGTGCCAGCGCTCGCCCTCGTCGTGCTGCTGGCGCTGTGCGGCGAGGCCGTGCTCGGGAGGCGACGGTGAGGCGGCGCGATCTCCTCGCCAGCATGGCCGCGATCGCGGTCGGCGCGCCCCTCGCGGCGCGGGCCTGGCCCATGGATCCCGTGGAGCCCTCCTCGCGCGTCGGCGCGTGCTACCTCGACCTCGGCAGCAACCCGCGGCCCCGCGGCGCGGCAGACCTGCTCGACGAGGTGGGTCGCCTCACCAGCGTGCCGGTCCGCACCGACGTGCCCACGCGCGCGCCGGACGACCCGCTGCTGGTCCAGGAGCCCCTGCTGATCCTCGTCGGCGACGCCGCCTTCGATCCCCTGGCCGAGGCCGCCGTGGACAACCTGCGCGGCCACCTCGCGCAGGGGGGCTTGCTGTTCGTCGACGACGCGTCCGGGCTCGAGCACAGCCCGTTCTACACCTCTGCGGAGCGGCTGCTGGGTCGGCTGTTCCCGGATCGGCCCCTCGCCGCCTTGCCAGCGGAGCACGCCGTCTACCGCAGCTTCTTCCTCGTCCACGGCGCCGACGGCCGGTTCGTGGTGCGACCGTACCTCGAGGGGATCACGGTGGGGGACCACACGCCGGTGGTGGTCTCGCGCAACGACATGCTGGGCGCATTCACGCGGCAGCCCCCGTCCGGGTGGGCCTGGGAGGTCGTGCCCGGCGGTGAACCCCAGCGTACCCGCGCCTTCGAGCTGGGCGTGAACATGGTCATGTACGCCCTGACCGCCAACTACAAGCTCGACGCCGCGCACGTGGACGCGCTGCTGCGCCGTCTCCGCGACGAGGGGCGGATCCCGTGACGGCCCAGATCGCCTGGCTGTCTGCCATCCCCACCTGGGCCTGGCCCCTGCTCGCGCTGGTGGGGGTCGCCGCCATCGCCGCCCCCCTGTGGACGGCCGCGCGGCTGCCCGTCCGGGCCCGCGCGACCCTCGTCGCCCTCCGTGCCGTCGCCGTCGCCGCGTTGCTGCCGGCCCTCGCCGGGCTGTCCGAGGTGACCGTCGAGAGCCACAGCGAACACCGTCCCCTGGTGTTGATCCTGGACGGCTCGGCGAGCATGGGCGTGCGCCACGGCGGACACACCCGCCTCGAGGACGTGGGTCGTCTCCTGCAGCCGGTCGCCGAGGCGGTCGACGCCGGCGACGTGGCGGTCTGCTGGGCCGGGGACGCCGCTCGCCGTCTCGACGGGATCGAGGCCCTCCCCGCGCCGGACGGGCTGCGCTCCGACTACCTCGCCGCGGTCGAGGACTGCCTCGAGCGATTCCGTCCCTCGGCTGCGGTGCTGGTGGGGGACGGCGCGGACCGGGCCGCGATCGCCGGAGCATTCGACAGGGAAGGGGAGGAGGGTGTGCGGTCGTCCCTGGCGGGTGTGCCCTTCGCCGTCCATACCCTGGCCGTGGGGCAGCCGGTACAGGGGGATGTCACGGTGAGCATCGGCGACCTGGCCCCCTTCGCCTTTGTCCGCCGCCCCGTGGACGTGCCGGTACGGCTGGCGTCCCAGCCCGGCGTCGAGGGGGAGGTCACGGTGAGCCTGCGCGAGGAGGGGGATCTGGTCTCGAGCCAGACCGTGACGCTGCCCCCCGACGGCTCGGAGCAGGCCCTGACCTTCCGCGTCCTGCCGCAGCGGGTCGGGTATCTCACCGTGGAGGTGGAGGTACCCGTGCCCGCCGACGATCCCCTGCCGGGCAACAACACCGACGGCCGCACCCTGCGGGTGATCCGCGACCGCACCCGCGTGCTGCAGCTGGCCGGCCACCCGTCGTGGGACGTGCGCTTCCTGCGCCGCGTGCTGTCCACGGACCCCAACGTGGACCTGGTCAGCTTCTACATCATGCGCACCGGCCCCCTCCCCGGGCGGTTCCGGTTCAGCCCCCTGAGCCTCATCGAGTTCCCCCACGAGGAGCTGTTCGGCGAGGACCTGGCCGGCTTCGATCTGGTCGTGCTGCAGAACTTCACCTTCTCGTCGCTCCCTGCGGCGCTGTCCAAGGCCGGGCGATACCGCGAGAACCTGGCGCAGTTCGTCGAGGCGGGCGGCGCGCTGGCCCTGGTGGGCGGCGAGATCGCCCTGCTGCCGTGGGACCACCACGGCACACCCCTGGGCGCCGTCCTGCCCTTCACCCCGGCCGAGGCCGAGGGGGTCGCGCGCGGGAGCTGGTCGGTGGAGCTCAGCGAGGCAGGGCGGCGCCACCCGGTCACGGAGCTGGCCGCGGACGAGGGGGACAACCTCGAACTCTGGCGCTCCCTGCCCCCGGTCCGCACCCGTAACGTGGTAGGGCCGATCGCGCCGGGGGGTGTCGTCCTCGCCACGGCGGGCGACGAGACGCTGCTGGCGGTGCGGGAGGTGGGCGAGGGCCGCGTGTTGGGCCTGGCCACCGACGACTCGTGGCGCTGGGCCATGACCGGCGCCCGTTCCAGCGGCCGGTACCACGCCGACTTCTGGCAGGACGCGGTGCGCTGGCTGGTGCGGGACGAGCGCGACCACCGCCTCGAGGTCCTGCCCGCCCGGGAGACCCTCCACCTCGGCGAGTCGGTGCACCTGGAGGTCTGGCTGCGTCAGGACGACTACTCGCCGCGCGTGGAGGCGCCGTTCGAACTCCACATCCGTCCCATGGGCGCCGACAACGGCGAGCGCCAAACCCTCGTGACCGACGCCGAGGGCGCGTGGGCCGGTGCCGTGGTGCCCGACGCCGCCGGCACCTGGCTGCTCGAGGTGGAGGCCGGCGCCCTGCGCTCGTCCGCCCGCGTGACCGTGCGCCCCGACCCTCCCGAGCTCGACGATCCCGCCCCGCGACCCGAGGTGCTGGCGGCCGTCTCCGCGGCCACCGGCGGCGAGGTGCTACCCGATCTCGATGGGATCGACGACCTGGTGGCGCGTTCACAGACCCGCTGGGTGACCACCAGCACCGTACCCGTGCCGCTGTGGGACCGGCCGTGGTTGCTCGCCCTGGCCGCTTTCTCGCTGACCCTGCAGTGGTGGCTGGGTCGCCGCTGGGGAGCCCGTTGACCGCGCACCCGCGCGTTCTTGTGACCTGTGACCCCACCCTGTATGCTTCGACACGACGTTCACCAAGCCCGTCCGGCGAGCCTGGAGTTGCAGATGACCTACAAGAGCATGGGTTGGGTGCTGGGCGCGATCGCCAGCGTCCTGTTCCTCGGTACGGCCGTGGCCGCTTGCGGCGGCACGTACGAGGCCGATCCCTACGAGCTGTGCTGCGGCTGCCTCGCGGGCAACCACTGCATCTACGACACACCGACCGACGTGGGTTCCGTGGCCAACTGGTGCCGCGGCGAGCTCGAGTCGGGGGTGGATCTGGAGCTCGACGACGGCTGCGTGACCGATCTCTGCTCCGCCGAGTGCGAGATCCTCTGAGCCGTTCGAGGCACCGACGACGTGGTCTGGCCGTACCGGCGGGGCTGTCGGTGCGACCCACCACGAGCAAGGTACGCCAGGCCATCTTCGATATCCTGGGGCAGCGCTGCGATGGCGATCATGTGCTGGACCTCTACGCGGGTAGCGGCTCCCTCGGTCTCGAGGCCGCGCGACGGGGTGCCGCCCGGGTCGTCTTCATCGACGACGCCGAACTCTCCTGCAAGACCCTGCGCACCAACCTCGAGCGCCGCGCCCCCCCATGCCCCACCGAGCTGCTGCGCAGCGACGCCGTGGAGGGCATGAGGATGCTGGCCGCGAGGGGAGAGGTGTTCGACCTCGTACTGGCCGATCCCCCCTACGACCGCGGCGAGGTGCAGCGCACCCTCGACGCCCTCGTCGAGCTGCCGCTGCTCGCCGGAGACGGCGTGGTGGTGATCGAGCACTCCCAGCGGGAGAGCGGAACGGACACCGTGGGCGACCTGCGGCGCGTGGACGAGCGGCGCTACGGCCAGACCCACGTCAGCTTCTTCTCCAACGACCCGACCCAAGACCGTCCCGACGACAGCAAAGGAGAAAGGGAATGAACGACCGTGTCGCGGTGTACCCCGGTTCCTTCGACCCCGTCACGCTGGGGCACCTCAACATCCTCGCCCGGGCCCGCAAGGCGGTGGACCACCTCATCGTCGCCGTGGTGCGAAACCCGAGCAAGAACCCCATGTTCACCATCCGGGAGCGCGAGAAGATGCTGCGCGACCACATCGGCGACGACCCGGGCATCACCATCGAGTCCTTCGAGGGGCTGCTCGCCGACTACGTGCACGACAGGGGGGCCAAGTTCATCGTCCGCGGGCTCCGGGCCGTGTCCGACTTCGACTACGAGTTCCAGATGGCGGTGCAGAACCGGCGTCTGGCCCCGGACGTGGACACGCTGTTCATGATGACCGACGAGAAGTACTTCTACGTCAGCAGCGGCATGGTCAAGGAGATCGCGCTGCTGGGCGGGGACGTGTCCCACATGGTGTCGGACCGCGTCCTGAAGCGGATTCGCGAGGAGGTAGCCAAGCGATGCGACTGAGCGATCGAATCGGATGGATCAAACCCTCGGCCACCCTGGCCGTGGCCGCGCGCGCGGCAGAGATGCGCCGCAGCGGCGTGGACATCATCTCGTTGACCCTGGGCGAGCCCGACTTCCCCTCGGTGCCTGCGGCCAAGCAAGGGGCCCTCGACGCCATCGAGGAGAACTTCACCCGCTACACGCCGGTCAAGGGCATCCCCGAGCTCGTCGAGGAGGTCGCCTCCTGGACCGCCGCGCGGTACGGCGTCGAGACCTCCGCGGACCAGGTGATGGTGAGCACGGGCGCCAAGCAGTGCCTGTACAACCTCGCCGTCAGCCTGTGGCAACCCGGCGACGAGGTCATCGTGTTCTCGCCGTACTGGGTGAGCTACCCGGATCAGATCACGCTGATGGGGGCCAGGCCGGTGTTCGTGCGCACCCGCCCCGGCGATGGGTTCCGCATCCCCCTGGACGAGGTCCGCGCGGTCGTGACGCCGAACACCCGCGCCATGGTGATCAACAACCCGTCCAACCCCACCGGCACGGTCCTGCCGCAAGAGGACATCGAGGGGTTGGCCGCCATCGCCTGCGAACACGACCTCACCATCGTGTCCGACTCCATCTACGACCCCCTGGTGTACGACGGTGTCGAGGCCCTCAGCCCCATCAGCCTCGGGCCGGAGGTGGCGTCGCGCACCTGCCTGGTCCACGGCGTGTCCAAGGCGTTCTCCATGACCGGCTGGCGTATGGGCTGGCTCGTGGCGCCCCCTGACGTGGCCAAGGCCTGCGCCAAGATCCAGGGCCAGGCCACCTCCAACCCGTGCTCCGTGTCCCAGCGCGCCGCCCTGGCGGCCCTGCGCGGTCCGTGGGAGCCCGTGGAGGAGATGCGCCGGACCTACGGCGAACGGCGGGACTGGCTGGTCGAACGCCTCGTCGATATCCCGGGCCTGGTTCTGCCGCACACGCCCCAGGGCGCGTTCTACGTCTTCCCCGAGGTTTCGAAGCTCCTGGGCCGCGAGACGCCGTCCGGAATGAAGCTGAACAGCTCCGTGGACGTCTCCGAGTACATCCTCATGGAAGGGAAGGTGGCCTCGGTGCCTGGGCTGGCCTTTGGCGAGGATAGCTGTATTCGCTTCAGCTACGCAGCTTCGATGGACGATCTCGAGAAGGCCTTCGACCGGATCGATTCTCTCCTGCGCCCCTGGGTCTGATTCCACACACCTTATACAAACCCCCGACAGGGCCATTTCCGTCACAAAGGCTGTACAAACCTTGTATTCTGTAGAGGGTTTGTTCGGTCCTGAGGATCAGATCTGAGGCGAGCTGCGGTGGGTGCGCCGGCGTGGACGACGACGGCCCTGGGCCGACTTGCGGGCTGCGGCGCGGATCTCCTTGACGGTCATCTTGCGGCGGATGGCCATCTCCGGGTCGATGCCGGCCTTGAGGATCTCCTCGGCCTTGAAGATGGACAGGCGTCCCTTCTCGATGGCCTCGCGCAGCACCTTGTTCTCGGCCACGCGCAGGTACCGCTGCAGGGTGCGCTTGCGCCGCCCCGTGATCTTCTCGATCTCGGAGAGCTCCACCTGGCCCTGGTACAGCTTGACCGTGGATTGCAGCCGGCGCAGGGGAGTGCCCTCGCTCATGGGCTGGTCGTCCGAGGCCACGAGCTTGAGCCGGTCGCGGTCGTCGTCGGAGATGCTCTCGAACACGATGCAGGGCACCGCGGACATCTTCAGACGCCGGGCCGCGGCCACGCGACGGTAGCCGTGGATGATCTGGAACGTGCCGCCGGGCAGCTTGCGCAGCAACAGCGGGTGGCGGATGCCCTCGATGCGGATGGACCGCAGCAGGGCCTCGCTGGGGATGGGGGACTGGGTGGAGCAGCACAGGTCGCGGTGGTCGATGCGCCGCACCGGGATGCGCTCGACGAGCTTGCGCGTCGCCATCTCCCGGTCGAAGGACCGCCCCGACGAGGACCCGAAGAAGTCGGACATGCTGGTCTGAGAGACCCGCGTCGACGTCGTGCTCCGCAGGTGAGGCGCCGTCTCCTCGGGCGTCATGCGCAGGAAGCCGTCCTGGAGCTCCCAGTGCATGCGCAGCGTCTCCTCCGAGTGGAACGGGAAGTCGCGCGGCAGCACGATGCGATCCTGACTGCCCAGCTTCACGGTGATGCCGAACTCCAGCATCTTGAAGAACGGGTGGTGCTCGTCCGAGTACCAGCGCACCACGGACGAGGAGAGATCCCGCAGGTTCTTCCAGGCGTCCGGGTGAAAGACGTACAGCTCCTGGCCGCGCACGGCCACCCAGAGCTGGTCACCTCGCTGGACCGAATGCCGATGCAGGAATTCGGCGGGTATGGAGAGCCTGCGCTCCCTGGCGATGAACTTCACACGACGTGTCAGCTTTCCCATCCTGGCAGCTCCTTGTGCATGGAAGCACCCGCGCCATCCTTGGCGCGGACGTCAGCGTCTACTTCAGCTACAGCTCTTTTCGATCTCGAACCGATTGAAGGGGGTACGGGGGTCTGCGGCCGCGCACAGGGGAGGGGAGTGGTAAAGATCCCGACCCGCCCTGGGCGCCCTGTTGATGCGGCTGTGGATAAAACCAGTCATGGTAAAAATCTAACCCCCTCTGGTAAAAACTGTCAACCCTGTCGTGACTTTCCCTGTGGATAACTTGTGGACAACTGGGCATGGTAATTTGCGCCAATAACCGGCGCTGGAGAGCAGGCGCACGTTTGCGCCCGGATGCACGGCCTCGAGCCCCAGCGGTCAGATCACGACGGTGGAATGGGACCTGGAGAAGTGCTCCAGGGTCTCGCGCAGGGTGCGCACGGGCGAGTACTTGAGTTCCTTGCGGATCTTGGAGCCGTCCACCACGCAGTTGTACTGGAGGAACTGCAGCGACCCGGGGGGCAGGGGGGACAGTCGCAGGCGGAACAGCGCCTCGTCGCCCTTGTACAGCAGCGGATGGGGTACCGGGTATCGCGGGATCTTCATCTCGTCCAGCAGCCGCGTCAGCGAGATGGAGGACGAGCCGGTCACGTTGTAGATGCCACGCGCGCGCGCCGTGAGGCCGCAGTGGATGGCCTCCACCACGTCGTCCTCGTGCAGGATCTGCATCATGGGATTGAACCCCATGGCCACCGGCACCTTTCGCATGCTCAGGTAGTGGTGGAGGAACCCCGCCCGGACGTTGGGGCCCAGCACGAAGACCGGCCGCAGCAGCACCATGGGGGTGCGGCCGTGCTCGTACATCCACGAGCGGCAGACGTGGTCGAATTCGATCCAGTCGCGCAGCTCACCCCGCGTGGCCGCGGCCTTCAGCGGCATGTCCTCGGTGATCAAGGCGGGATTGACCGGGGAGGCGCCGTAGACCTGGTGCTGGGACACGACCACGACCTTGCGCACGCCATACTTGGCGCAGTAGCCGAGGATCTTCTGCGTACCCACCACGTTGGTGTTGTGGCGCTTGGCCTGGTTGACCTTCTGGTCGTGGATGAAGGCCAGGTGGATCACCGTGTGGGGCCGCACCGTGCGGAACACGTCCTCGGCCCGGTTACGGTTGATGTCCACCTGCGCGAACTCGAAGTTCGAGGGCGAGTCCAGCATCCAGTTGCGGACGTCGATCCCCCACAGCTTGATGTTCTTGCGCTCCACGAGCCTGCGCCACACGGCGCGGCCGGTGCTGCCGGCGATACCGGTGACCAGGATCTTGCGGACGCTCACCGCAAGCTCCCGGGTACCAGCGCGTCCAGCGACGGGATGTCGAAGATGCCGCGGCGGCGGTCGAGGCCGAGCTGGATCTGCTCTCGCACCGCGTCCTCCACCTGCTGGATCATGGGGCGCAGCTCGGCGTCCGGGGCGTCGGGGTCTCCCTCGAGCATCAGCGGCTCGCCGAACTGGAGGATGAACTTGGTGGGCATGGGCAGCATGGACAGGGGGCCCAGCACCGGCAGCAGGGCGGGCACGGGCATGTAGGGCATGCCCAGCGGCTTGGCCAGCCACTTCAGATCGGCCACCGAGATGATCGACTCCTCGCCGCCGACCACCCCCACGGGGATGATCGGGGAGCCGGTCTGCAGCGCCAGGCGCAGAAAGCCGCTGGGGAACTGCTGGAGCTCGTAGCGGTGCCAGATGGTCTTGCCGCTGCCCCGGACCCCCTCGGGGAAGACGAGGATCGCCTCGTCGTGTTCCAGGAGGACCCTGCAGTCGTCCCGGTTGCCCACGACCTGCCCGCACCGGAAGAAGAAAGTAGATACCCACGGTAGGGTAGGCATCCACCTCTCAACCATCGCTCGAAGGAGCCTCGGCGGGTTGCCGTGCAGCAGGGCCGCCGTGCAGACCATCATCCCGTCCATGGGGAGCTGGCCCGAATGGTTGGCCACGAGGATGGCCCGCTTCTCCGGCAGGTAGCCGGTACCGTGGGCCTCACAGCGGAAGTAGTTCTCGTAGATCCACCTGGCCGCGGCCACGGCGTACACCGCGGTGTCCGGGGAGAATCCCCAGTCGTCGTAGCCATATTCGTTGAGCTCGTTGGGTAGCCTGGAGATGAGCTCCTTGAGCTCCTCGCTGGCGATCTGGTGGTCGAGCCGACGGCAGACCTCCCTGACACGGCCCATGGCTGATTCCCCTTGTGGTGAGCGGGTCCGGACGAGGCCAAAACCTAGCAACGGCACCCAGGGGGTGTCAATGGAATGGAGGGGGGCTGGACAACCTTTCGTACATACAATATTTGTATCTAGCAACCATTGGTGAAGCCATGCGAATGGACCGGTTCGCGGACGATCTGAAGGGGCGCCTGCGCCTGCTCGCCCAGGTGATGGAGCGCCGCCAGCGGCGGGACAACACGACCCTCGGGCTCACCTCGACCCAGGTGCGCGCCCTGTCCGAGCTCCTCGATCAGGAGGACATGCCCACGGGTGCGCTGGCCGAGAAGATGGGGCTGGCCCCCTCGACGGTCACACGGATCTGTGATGTTCTGGTCCGCAAGGGGCTGGTGACCCGGAAGCAGGCTCGGGGCGATCGACGGCGCGTGAACCTGTCGCTGACCGCACCCGGCTTCCGCACCGCCCGCGAGCTGGATCGTTGGGAGGCCGCCGCCATCGATCGGATCGCCACCGGCATCTCCAGCGATCGACGCACGGAGCTGCTGGAAAACCTCGAGCTGCTGGTCCACGCACTGCAGGCCGATCTACCCGGGGACGTCGATTGGTGAAGATCAAGCTCCAGCGCTACAAGTTCTCCCATCCCGTGGACGGCGGCGGATCGTCCTGGTCCCGGCCCTCGACGCCGGAGGCGGTCCACGAGGAGCTCGCCCGGAGCTTCGACCGCGTGGCCGCCCGTGAGATCCAGGCCCAGCCCGCCGGGCTGGCGGCCCTGCTGGCCACCACCCACGCCAGCGACGCCACGGCGCGCGGCTACGACGAGGACGAACTCGACGGCGTACCCGGCGCGGTGTGCAGCCTCGCGCTGGGCTTCCGGTCGCCGTTCCTGCCGCGGTTCGTGCGGCGGGGTATGCGCGTGCTGGACGTGGGCTGCGGCGCAGGGGTCGATCTCCACCTGGCCGCGCGGGCCGTGGGACGGACGGGCCGGGTCGCCGGCCTCGACCTGTCTCCGCGTATGGTCCAGCTCGCCCGAGACAACGCCCCCCGCCGCGCCGGTTCGTCCTTCCACGAGGGAATCGCCGAGGCGCTCCCCTTCGACGATGGCGCCTACGACGCGGTGATGATGAACTGCTGCCTCGGCCTCGTGCCCGACCGCAGCGCCGCGCTGGCCGAGGCCGCCCGGGTGCTGGACGACGATGGGATCCTGCTGCTGACCGATCTGGTGACCCTGCGGTCCCTGGACGCCGATCTGCTGGAGGCCCTGTCGGGGTGGGGCAGCGGCGTGGGCACCGCTCCGCCGCGCGTCGAGCTGAGGCGGGACCTGGAGGGGGCGGGGTTCAAGCCGGTGGACATCGAGGAGCACATCTTCGACAGGGCCCGGCTGCAGACCATGGCCATGGTGGTCTCCCCCGGCGTCTCCCTGCCGGCGCTGCGCAAGTCCATCGCCCCGGTGGTCAAGCGCCTCTCCGGCCGCCTGGCCGTGCTCTACGTGGCCGCCCGCCTCGCCTGATCCCGCGCGTCGCGGGTCCGATCGTGCCCTTTTTGATCTCCCGGATCGCCGGCTACGTGTGTAGTAGGGACTCGGGTGCACGCGCGCGACGCGAGCGCGGAATCGACGGCGATCGTTTTCCCAGCCTTTCCGCGCCCGGTTCGAGTCCATAGAGAGAGAACATGGTGCGCTGGCTTCCCATCCTCCTGACGATAGCCCTGACAACTGGATGCCAGGAGGTCCCTCCAAGACCGGCCGCCGACGTGATCGAGCTCGACACCTGCACCGCGGCGTGGCACCTGCCCAGCGGCGCCGTGCAGTCGGTGGTCAGCTCGGGCGCCGAGTTCGACGCGACCGACGGACGGTTCTCCGTTCGCGACGGGCTGGGCATCAGCGCCGCCGAGGGCTCCCTGTCCATCACCCTGGCCGCGGCCGCCGATCACGCTGGCGGTGACGTGGCCGACGCCGTCGAGGCGGGCGAGTTCCCCATCCGCGCGACCCTCGGCGCCCGTTCGGGGGAGTCCGGGTACGCCCTGGTCTACCGCGACAGCGAGGCCTTCGTCAGCGACGGGGCCGCCGCGGGCTGGCTGCACCTGTCGGGCCTGGACGGCGAGGAACTCGTCGGCTGCTTCGCCTTCGAGGTGTCCTCCCTGGACCGCGGCGAGGAGCTCACCTGGCGCCGAGGCCTGTTGCACGTTCCGCCACTCTGAGTACTCTAGCGAGCATGGTCGAACCCAGATCGGACGAGGCGGTCCGCCGCGTCGGGCGCAACGCTGCCGTGATCGCGCTGGCCGGGCTGGCGGTGCGAGCGCTGGGCCTGGTGCGGGAGATGGCCCTGGCCTACTTCTTTGGCGCCGGCCCCGTTCGAGACGCCCTGGCCATCGCCCTGCGGGTGCCCTCGGTGCTGCGTGACCTCTTCGCCGAGGGGTCCATGGCCGCGGCCTTCGTGCCCGCCTTCACCGAATACCGCGAGCAGCGCGGCAAGGACGCGGCCTTCGTCCTGGCCAACATCACCCTGGGCTTCATCCTCGTGGTGCTGGGGCTGGTGGTGGCGTCCTTCGTCTTCCTCGGCCGCTGGTGGGTGTTGCTGTTCGCGGGCGGCTTCCGAGACCACCCCGAGACCCTCGAACTCGCCGTGCAGCTCACCGCCATGGCCGGCCCCTACATCCTGCTGGTGTCCATGGCCACGGTGTTCATGGGCATGCTCAACGTGCAGGGCAAGTTCTTCGGGCCCGCCCTGGCGCCGGCCATGCTCAACCTCGCGGCCATCGCCGGGTGTTTCCTGGGCGGGACCTTGCACGCCTGGACCGGCGTGGATCCCATCGCCGCGGTGGCCGCGTCGTACACCGTGGGCGGCGTGGCCCAGTTCGCGGCCATGTATCCGGCCCTGAGGCGCCTGGGCTACCGCTTCCGACCGCGCCTGAACTTCCGCCACGAGGGGCTGCACCGCATCGTCAAGCTGATGGTTCCCGGCCTCCTGGGCCTCGCCGCCATCCAGCTGACCAACATCATCGACATGCAGGTGGCGTCCCGCTTCGCGCCCGGCGTCGTGTCCTACGTGGAGTACAGCTTCCGCCTCGTGCTGCTGCCGGTGAGCATGGTGGGCATGGCCCTGGCCACGGCCACCCTGGCCAAGGCGAGCCTGGACGTGGCCGGCCGCGATCCCGAGGCGCTGCGCGGGACCGTGTCGCGCTCCGTGTCGATGCTGTTCCTCGTCGCCCTGCCCGTCGCCGGCATGCTCGCGGCCCTGGCCGAGCCGGTCACCCAGACCCTGTTCGTCGGCGGCGAGTTCACCTTTGGCGACGCCAGCGCCACGGCGCGGCTGCTGCAGCTGTACGCCCTGGGTGTGGCGGGCTTCTGCTATCCGCGCGTGATCATCCCGGTGTTCTTCGCCCTCGGGGACAGCCTGCGGCCCATGCTCGTGGCCCTGCTGACCATCGGCCTCAAGCTGGCCTGCGTGCTGGCGCTGCTACCGTTGATGAGCTACCAGGGCCTGGTCCTGGCCACCTCCATCGCCGTGTCCGCCGAGGCCGCGGTGATGTGGTGGCTGCTGCGGCGCCGCATCGGCTCCATGGTGAAGGGGACGGCTTCGGGCCTGGTGCGCATCCTGATCGCCACCGGCCTGATGGTCGCCGCCACGTGGGGGGTGCTGGAGCTGTTGCCGGCGACGTGGGACCAGCCCTCCAAGCCGTTGCAGCTGGTCAAGGTGCTCCTCGGCGGCGCTGTCGGCGGCGGCGTCTACGTGGGCGCCTGCGTCGCCCTGCGTGTGCGGGAGCTCGGGGAGCTGGCGCGCAAGGTCAAGGGCAAGCTCCGTCCGCCGGGTCCACCGGGCGGCCCTCCGGGGCGTCCGCCGGGCCCACGCCGCGATTGACACCCGCCCGCGGCACGAGTAGACCGAGGAAGTGAAGCCCGACCGGGGGAAGGAGAGCCATGGCTGGCGCGACCCGTTCCATCGAAGTCAACGCCCCTGCCGAGGTGCTGTTCGACGTCATCGCGGACTACGAGAAGTACCCGGAGTTCCTGTCCGACATGGAGTCGGTGCGCGTCCTGCGTACCGACGGCGACGACGCCCAGGTGGAGTTCACCCTCAACCTG
>CAZLEO010000162.1:0-21365 GCA_964558555.1 uncultured Rickettsiales bacterium
GTGGTCGGCGGGGGCGGCGGCGGCGTCGTCGTCCGCGGCGGTGGCGTCGTCGTCGTCCTCGGTGGCGTCGTCGTCGTCTCCCGGCGGCGGGTCGTCCTCGTCTGCCGGCGTGGTGTCGTCGTCGTCTGCCGGAGTGGTGTCGTCGTCATCACCGGCGGTCGCGTCGTCGTCGTCGCCCACGGGGTCCCCCCCCTCCCAGAAGCCGATCCAATCGATGTCGCCTCGATCGGGGCAGCCCACCATCAGCCAGCATACGCCCGAGACGGCGAGCAGTCGCATCATCCGACTCATCGGAGTTCTCCCAGCTGCACGCCCACGCGGAAGCTACCGCCCACGAAGGGCCGCACGAGGTAGCCCCCTCCGACCTGCGCGCCCAACACGAGGCGCCCCTCCCCCACCGCGACGCGCACGCCCACCTCGCCGCCGATACCCAAGTCGATGCGCGTCTCTCCGCCGTAGCCGCTGAGCACCATGGGCAGCTGGCCGCCGAAGTGGACGCGGACGCGACCGAAGGGCAGCGAACCACCGACTCCGACGGCGAGGCCGGGGACTCGAACGGCGCCTTCCTCGTACCCGCCCAGCCCGATCTGCGCCCGGCCCGTGATCTCGAGGTGACGCGCGGGAGCCACCCTCACGCCGATCACCGGCCCGAAGGTGGTCAGCTTCGCGGCATTGGCGAAGTGGACGACGCCGGCGCCGGCCTCGAGGGCCACCGGCCGCCAGTACGCCGCGCCGTCCACGGGGAGGGGATCCACGGGCTCGATGGTGGGCGGGTCCGAACTCGGGTCCGCCGGCGCAGCGGTGTCGTCCTCCGGGACCGGTTCGACGTCATCCGTCTGTACATCGTCCCCGACGTCAGGCGGCCCGTTCTGGATCTCCCACTGGCACCGCAGGATCAGCTCCCGAGCGCGGTTGACCTCGGCCATCTCGAAGCCCGCTTCGAGGTAGGCCTCGGCCTGCGCCAGGGCCTCCTCGGGCATGTGCAGCTCGTAGAAGCACTCGGCCACGTGCAGCACGGACTGCACGAGGCTGGGATCGCCGGAGTAGGCGAGCTGGAACCGGGCGATCGCGCCCTCCCAGTCCCCGGCCTCCTTGAGGTCGAGGGCTTCGAAGAACAGGGTGCGTGGGTCCTTCTCTGACGGCTCCTCCAGCTGAGCTCCGGCCGGGGAGGAGACGAGACAAACACCCGTGATCAGCACCACCAACAAGCCCTTCAGCTCGCGCATGGGTGTCCCTTTCATGCCCGTTCATGGTAGCACAGGGGCGGCCGATCAGCGCCCGCGCACACCGGGGCGCGTCACGCGCGGGCGGAGTACAATGGGCTCGGCAGCGAGAGTGCACGGGGCCAAAACTTGAGCGAGAACGGTGACGAGAAGCCGCGGATCTTCGGCAAGTACAGGATACTGAGCCTGTTGGGCCGGGGTGCGTACTCCACCGTCTACTGCGCGGAGCTGCAGAGCAGCTACGGGTTCCGCAAGCGCGTGGCCCTGAAGGTCATGCGTCGCCGCCTGGCGAGCACCCACGAGTCCGCCTCGCAGGAGTTCCTCAACGAGGCGCGCCTGGGCGCCGCCGTCCAGCACCCCAACCTCGTGGAGTTCTACGAATGCGGTCGCGTGGGCGACCGGCTCTACATCGCCATGGAGCTCGTCGAGGGCCCGACCCTGGGCGAGGTGGTCAAGGTGTCGCCCAAGCTCGGTCTGGTGATCGGCGACGCCGTGGTGCTGTCCGTGGCCATGCACGCCGCGCGCGGTCTTCGAGCCCTGCACGAGGCCGTGGTGGACGACAAGCCGATCCGCGCCATCCACCGCGACCTCAAGCCCGGCAACATCCTGCTCAGTCCCGCGGGGCAGGCCATGCTCACCGACTACGGCGTGGCACGCTACGCGGCGGATTCGTACCAGACGGTCACGGCCAACGGGCCGCTGGGCTCGCCACTGTACATGTCTCCGGAGCAAGCGCGCGGCGAGGAGCTCACGCAGGCGTCGGACGTCTTCTCCTTCGGCACCACCCTCCTGGAGCTGATCAACGGCGAGCCCGTGTTCGGCTCGAACACCATCGAGGGCGTCGTACGCAAGGTGGATCGGGCGGACGTGGGCGGGGCCTTGATGCGCGCCCGCGAGCGGTTCCCGGCGCTGGTGCCCATCCTCGAGAACTGCGTGCTGACCGATCCCACGAACCGGATCGCCCACGGCGGTGCGCTCGTCGAGGCGCTCAAGGACGTGACCCCGCCGCCGTTCGCCGAGGAACACGTGGCCGACCTGGCCTCACAAGTGTTCCGCGCCGTGGACTTCCAGCGGCAGGCCCTGCGGCGCAATCCCATCGAGCAGTTCTGGAGCAGGCTCAGCGACGACGACGACGACAGCGTCTCCGAGAGGCTGCACACCGTAGAGAGCATGGCGGCGCTGACCGATCCTCAGCTGCCTGTGGTCTCCGCCGCGGAGCCGCCGGAGTACCTGGACGAGAAGCCCCAGATACCGCCGGCACGCCGCCGGACGGGCTGGCTCGTGGCCGCGCTGGTCCTGCTCGCCCTGATCGCCGGAGGGATCTGGACGATCCGGCAAGGGATGGGCACGCGCGAATCCGGCACGGACGAACCTCCGGCCGCGCTGGACGCCGCCCTGACAGACGTCGCTCCCGCGCCGGTCGAGGCCGATCCCGAACTGTCGCAGCAGGATGATGCCAGCGCCGGCGAGGAGCCGACCGAGCCGGCGGACGATTCACCGGTCGAGGAGCCGGTGGTTCCCGTCGACGAGCCAGCGACCCCGCCGCCTCCCGAAGAGCAGCCCCCTCCCCCGCCGCCCGCCGTCTCCGACCTCGGCCACACCCCGGTGAGTCGCGGAATCCGCGGCCAGCCCACCGACCTGCCGGTGACCATCGATCCGGCGGCGCGGCGCAGCCTCACCCTGTGGTTCCGGGCGGCCCCCGGCGGCGCGTGGCAGACCCGCAGCGTCGAAGGCGGCGAGGGGGGGACGGTGACGCTGACCATCCCGCCCGGCGCCTGGCTGCCCGCCGACGGCCGCGAGGTGGACTACTTCATCGAGATGGATGGCGGCGATGGGATCGTGCGCAGCGGCTCGGCCGCCCGGCCGCACCGCCTGACCCTCTACTGATTCTTCAGCGCTTCAGCTGGTACTCGAACCGCCCGTCCTCCAGGTCGCGGATGTCCACCACCGTGAACAGCTCGCGCTCGAAGATCACCACGTTGCGCACGTCTGCGTCGATGCGCGCCGGGTGGCGGACGAGGACCTCGTCGGCCTTCACCCACTCCACGTCCTCGCTGTACAGGTCGTCGTGGCGCAGCTCCGGGAAGAGCACGGCCTTGACGATCTTCTCGGCCTGCTCGGACGTCAGCTCGGGGAAATCCAGGGCCAGCAGGTCGGCCAGTGAGGGCATCGACGCCTCGTCCCCGTCCATGGAGTGGCGCCAGCCGCGATTGACCGACCGCTCGTACTCGCGGATGGAGACCTCGGCGAAGAACGTGGCTGCGCCCATCATCGACGCCCGCAGGATCCGCCGCTCGCGCAGGGAACGCACGAAGGTCGCGGCGCACATGGGATCGAACTGCGTCTCCATGCCCTTGCGGATGCGGTCGAGGGCCTCTTCCACGGCCAGGGGGTGTCGGTACGGCCGGTTGCTGACCATGGCGTCGTACGCGTCCACCACGGCGAGCACCCGCGACTCGAGGGGGATGTCGCCGCCGACCAGGCCGTCGGGGTACCCGCCCCCATCGACGCGCTCGTGGTGATGCCGCAGCACCTCGGCGACCTCGACCATGCCCGGGATACGCTCCACCAGCTCTGCTGCGCGGCCGGGGTGGAGGCGGACCTGGGCGAACTCGTCGTCCGTCAGCCGCCCCGGTTTGGTGAGGATCTCGTGCGGCACGTCGACCTTGCCCAGATCGTGCAACAGCGCCGCCTGGAACAGCAGGTCCACCCGGTCCTCGTCGAGGCCGAGGGAGCGTCCGAGGGATACGGCGTACTGGCACACCCGCTCGGAGTGGCCCCAGGTGTACAGGTCCTTCTCGTCGATGGCGCGGGCCAGGGCGCGAAGGCTCTTCTCCCCGGCGTCCGACAGCTGTCGGATCCTCTCTTCGAGATCCATGATCATTTCCCTGTGACGACGACCGGGCTTTCGACCCCTCGCTCCCAGCCTCGTCTTCAAGGATACCGCATCGCGGTGGGCGGGGAATGTGTTTCCAAACCCGCGCCCAACAACTATAGATGTAGACACGCAAGCCACAGAGGCGACATGCAACGATCGCGGGTCCTGGTCCAGATCCTCGTCCTCCTCGGCGCCGTCGTGTGCGCGGGCCCCTCTCGCGCGCAGGATGTGGAGCACGTGTTCATCGTGGTCATCGACGGCCTCCGCGCGGCCGAGGGCTTCGACGATCCGGACCACACGTTCGTCGGGCCGATGGTGGACGAGCTGCTGCCCCAGGGCAGCCTGCTGAGCTACCTCGAGATCCGCGGCCAGACCCTGACCCTGCCGGCCCACCAGGTGTTCGTCACGGGCACGTACGCCGACTGCGGCAACACCTGGGCCTACGAGGACCGGCTCTTCCTGGCGCCGCGGGTGCCGACGATCTTCGACGCCTACCGCCAGCACACCGGCGCCGCGCCCGAACGCAGCTGGGTGCTGTCGAACACGCCGCTGGTGGGCCACGACTGCGAGCACACGCTCATGCCCGGCTACGACCTCGAGCGCGCGGCCGCGTCGGTGGTGGATTTCTCGTACACCGAGTCCGACGACTGGGTGTGGGACCAGGTGGAGGCGGCGCTGGACCTCGGCGAGGTGGACCTGATGCTGGTCAACCTCCACGAGGTGGACCGCATGGGCCACTCCCAGGACTGGGACGGGTACCTGGACAAGGCGTTCGCCGGGTCCACCGCCGCGGTCCAGTTCTGGGACAGGCTGCAGGCCGACCCCGTCTACGCCGACAACACCGTGCTGCTCATCACCACGGACCACGGGCGCCACCGCGAAGACGTGGACAACGGCTTCATCGGTCACGGCGACGCGTGCACCGGCTGCCGCCAGGTGTTCCTGCTCGCGCTGGGGCCCGGCATCCGCCAGGGCTTCGTCAGCGGCGAGGCCTACTCCTTCCTCGACATCGCCCCCACGGTGGCGCACCTGCTGGACGTCCCCTTCCCCTACCACCGCGGCCGGGTGATCACCGACATCCTCACCGACGGCGCGGCCGTGGATCCCGGCCCCGGGGGGGCGTTCTACCCCCAGGTCGCGGCCGCGGGTGACATGCGCGTGCGGGCCTACGAGTTCCAGGACACGGCCCTGGCCGACAACGAGGGCGCCCACCAGGTGGTCGTCGAGCTCTCCGTGGACGGCGGCGAGACGTGGACCACCACCTCCATGGGCGGCGCCCTGACCGTCCAGCGCACGCCCATGGCCTGGACCGACGGTGAGGTGGCCCTGGTGGGCTGGCAGGAGTACACGGTCAAGGGCGAGGAGTGGTACCACCGGATCTTCCGCATCGGCGACGAGTCCACCGAATGGGAGGACGTCTTCCACGAGCCCATGTCCGGCTCCGGCACGCCGGTGGCCAGCGCCCTGATCGTGCCCGAGGGCGACGACCTGTACCTGTTCGAGGGCAACCCCCGCACCGAGGTCCTGCGGCTGTGGATGAGCGACGACCGCGGCTACACCTGGTCCGAGAACATCGGCGTGTCCACCATCCGCCGCCACTTCCCCCGTGACACCCACGTCGCCCCGGTGGACGGCGCCTGGGTCCTCGCCTACAGCGCCCACACCGCATTCGAGCCCAACGAGCACGATCCCAACGAGAACACCGAGATCTTCTGGCAGCGATCCGACGACCTCGGCCAGACCTGGACCACCGAGGATCGGATGTTCGAGGATTCCGCCCCCTCCATCCAGCCCTCCATGGCCGTGGGGGTGAACGGCACGCTCCACCTCGTCTGGGCGGACATGGCCAGCGGCGCCTTCGAGCTGTTCCACGCCGCCTCCACCGACGGCGGCCAGAACTTTTCCACACCGCTGCCCCTGACCTTCGACTCCGTCGGCGCCTGGGAACCCGCCCTTGCCGCCGACGGCGAGCGCCTCTACGCGGCCTGGTCCCAGTTCGACGCGCTCGACTCCGCCACAATCCAGATCGCCGCCCTCGACGACGACACCCTCGTCGAGCAACGCCAGCTCTCCACCCCCGGCCGCGTCGCCCGCCAGCCCCACGTCACCCCGCTGGGTGACTGCACGTCGTGGGTCACCTGGTCGGAGAGCGACCTGCAGGGGCCGTGGGAGCTGGGATCGGCGGTGGTGGCGACGGCGGGGGTGCCGGTCACGGCGGCGGAGGGGGCTGTCGAGCCCGCGGAGTTGATTGCCGGTGGCGGGGGGCAGGAGCTGGTCCTGACGGTGGAGCTGGAGATCGGTGAGGAGGATCGTGGGGTGGATGGGATCGAGGTCGTGTTGCCGGAGCCGTTGTCTTTCGAGGACGGGACGGCTTCCGTGGACGTGGATGGTGATCCGGTGGATGCCGAAGTGACCGCGGCCGGGCATACCCTGTGGTTCGAGCTGGAGGAGCCTGTCGTTCATGATGGTGGAAGGCTGGACCTGAGGTTGGGCGTTGACCCGGGGGATGGTGCACAGAGCGCGGATCCGTTCCGTGTGTTCCTTCATCTGGGGGCGGAGCCCTGTAGCGTGGAAGTGTCGGGGGACCTGGGCGTGGACGTCGTCTTGGTAGGAGACGACGACGATGCGACGGGTGACGACGATGACGTGAGCATCGGCCCGGGGGGTGACAACGGGTGTGAATGTGACAGTGGAGGGCTGGGATCCGGGGGGGGGTTGATCGTGGTGCCAGGGTTGTTGCTGGGGCTCGCCCGTCGCCGGGACAGGGTGCCCCGGTGCTCGGCCGCGTCAAGGGCGAGTGCGCTTCGCGCATGGCGCCTGCGGCGCCACCCTTGACCCGGCCTGCGCTCCGGGGCTTGTGGGTGGTAGGCGACGGGGAGGGAAGGCGATTTCAGACTCCGGTGGATGGAAGGTGGGTTGGCTTGGGGGGTGAGGCGGGGCTTTGGGGGCGGGGAGGGTCTCCGGGTCGCGTGCGCTGATAACTCCAGGGGTTGACCAAAACCGGCCGAGATATGAGCGATATTCGCTCACAACTCCTGGGGTTCTCGACAACCCTCCCTGATATGAGCGATATCCGCTCATAACTCATGGGGTTGATACCAACACCGAGAGATATGAGCGCTGGGCGGCGGGACATGCCAACTTGTCGCCGACATGCTCGCCATCTCGGGAAATAGTTGGCAAAAATGCCAACTTGTGGCCGACATGCCAGCCATCTCGGGAATTAGTTGGCAAAAATGCCAACTTGCGGCCGACATGACAGGTCATCTCGGCAATTAGTTGGCAAATCCGTCAACTTGTGGGCGACATGGCCGCCATCTCGAGAGTTAGTTGGCAAATCCGTCAACCTATCGGCGACATGGCCACTATCTCGGCCGTTAGTTGGCACCGGCCCGCCCTCCCCACCGCCTACCCCACCCCAAAGCCCCGATCCCACCGCCATGCCCGCCAGCCCCCCACCCCAACCCCTTTCCATCCCTCCAGAGCCTGATCAGCGCCTTTCCCTCCCCCGTCGCCACCACCCACAGGCCCCGGAGCGCAGGCCGGGTCAAGGGTCGCCGCGCAGCGGCGACGGGGCGGGTGGCCGCCCCCTCGCCCGCGACCCCGTGACGCGGGCGAGCACCGGGGCACGCTACTCGGGCGACGGGCGGTGGTCTCCAACGAACGCCTCCATCACGGCAAGAACTCCATCCCCCCCACCCGGATGACGATGCCCGGCAAGAGGCTCCCCAAGCCCGGGCCCGCGGCCAGCCTGAAGCCGGCCGAGAACAGGAAGTCGCGGCGGTCGTGGACAGCGAAGGAGAACTGCACGTCGTACTCGATCCAGACGTTCAGGGGATCGTCGTGCATCCAGCCGAAGAGGTAGTTGGGGATGTTGACCATGACGCCCTGGGCAAACCACACACCCACGCGGTTCCCGCGACCGTCGTCCCAGGCGACGAACTCGGCCACGCCGACGGGGATGTCGATCACGGAGCCGTAGTCGCCGTTCCCCTTTCCACCGGCACCAATCCCCCAGTAGACGAGGATGGAGCTGTCGCGGGTACGCCCTGGCTTGCGCAAGGGAAGGCCCAGTCCGAACACGACCTCGGCCATCATGCCGCTGCCGTCATATCCCGGGGGACTCAGGTTGGTCTGGGACCAGATGGCGAACGCGGGTCCGCGGCGCGTGTGGCGAGCGAGAAGGCGGCGGGCCTCGGCTACGGTGCGAACGGCCTCGGGTTCCGCACCCCAGTAGTCGATGAGGGCCTCCAGGCACTGTCGGCGGTGCTCGGCGGAGAACCTGGCGCTGCACAGTTCGAGTGACTCCTCTGCCGATGTGCCGAACCAGGCCTCTGCCTCGAGCTGGGACGTTGCTCGAGCACACGTCCAAGGTGTCCAGAGGGCCGTCAGCGTCAGCGAGACCAGGACCGTAGGCGCAAACCGCATGGACAACCCCCGCCGCCTGCAAGCTTATGAAAGACGGGGGCTCGGGTGTCAGTGCGTATTGGGGCACGGGTACAAGAGGACCCGATCCCCTCACCCACCCCCCCCCACCCCCGCGTCATAGTCCCTCCCCTTCCACGTCACCGCCTTCCCCGACGCCGCCCGGCGGGACGAATCCACGATGATCAACCCCAGCACAACCGCGGCCACCGGGTGCAGCAACGCCGACATCACCGAAGCCGGCGAGGACCGCCGGATCACCGCGAGCCGATACAGCCACAACATCACCACACTCGCCCCCGACACACCCAGCAACACCGGCTTGACCTCCCCCGCCACCGCCAACCCCGCGGCCGCGGCCAGCACGGCAAAAGGCATCAGCGCCGTCAGTAGCAGGTAAATCAACCCGGCGGCCACGACACCCCTGCGTCCGTGCAGCCCCGCGAAGAAGTTCTTCGTCCACCCCGCCCAGATCTCCCCCAGCGACCGGTACATCCGCACCTGCATCAGGTCGAGGGTGTCCAGCAGCCGGTACCGCAGCCCCTTCGCCTTGGCCAGCCGCGCGAAGGCCATGTCCTCGACGATGCTGTCCTTGACCGACTCGTGGCCGCCGAGCTCCTCGTAGGCGTCGGCGCGCACGAGGATGAACTGGCCGTTGGCGATGCAGTCAGGGCGCGCCAGATCGTTGACCCTGCGCGGATCGCTGTGGGTGAGGATGAAGTCGAGGATGAAGGGCTGGAGGAGCCGCTCCCAGAACGTGACCGTCTCCAGGCGACCGAACCACGAGACCATGACGGCGTCGTGTTCGCGGGCGGACCCCAGGGCGGTGGTCAGGGCGGCCGGATGAAGCTCCACGTCCGCGTCGACCATGAGCAACCACTCGCCGTCCGCGGCCGTCGCCGCCTGTCGCAGCGCGTGGCACTTGCCCTTCCAACCCTCGGGGAGTGGAGAGCCGGAGAGGAGCCGGACTCTCGGATCGTCCGCGACCACGGCTGCGACGATCTCGGCGGTGCGATCCGACGAGCGGTCGTCGAGGACGATCACCTCCAGCGACGGGTGGTCCTGCGCCAGGACCGACCGCAGGCAGCGTTCGATGTTCCCCTCCTCGTCCCGGGCGGGGATCAGGATGCTGACGCAGTGAGCGGTGTCCGCGGCAATGGGAGTGTATTGACCCGCGCGCACGCGGAAGGGGGAGGTACGAGCACGCCAGGCCTCACCGATGCGGGCCAGCCAGTGGAGCAGGGCGAGCGCCGCCAGGACGGTGAGGAAGGTGGTCATCCGGTCAGACGGTCAGCACCTCGCGGACGTGCGCCAGCGCCAGGTCGATCTCCTCGCGGGTGATCACCAGCGGCGGGGCGAAGCGGATGACGTCCTCGTGGGTCTCCTTGCACAGGATGCCCCGGTCCATCAGCGCCTCGCAGTACTGCCGGGCGCCGCCGGCCGACTTCTTCAGCTCGACGCCGATGAGCATGCCGCGGCCGCGGACCACGTCCACCAGCGGCGAGCCGATGGCGCGCAGCTGGGCGCGGAAGTACTTGCCGAGCTCCTCGGCGCGCTCGTCGAGCCTGTCCTCGACGAAGATGCGCAGGGCCTCGCGGCCGACCGCAGCGGCGAGGGGGTTGCCGCCGAAGGTGGAGCCGTGGTCGCCGGGGCGGAAGACCATCATCACGTCGCGGGCGGCCACGACGGCTGAGACGGGGTAGACACCACCGCCGAGGGCCTTGCCGAGGATCAGCACGTCGGGCTTCGCGTCCTCGTGCTGGAAGCAGAAGCGGCGGCCGGTGCGGCAGAAGCCGGTCTGGATCTCGTCGAACACCAGCAGGATGCCCTTGGCCTTGCAGATGTCGCGAATCCGGGCCAGGTAGCCGTCGGGCGGCACGATGACGCCGCCCTCGCCCTGGATGGGCTCGACCATGAACGCCACGGTGTTGCGGTTGATGGCGGCCTCGAGGGCGTCGGCGTCGCCGTAGGGGATGCGGACGAAGCCGGGCGTGAGGGGGCCGAAGCCCTCCTTGTACTCGTCCTCGGACGAGAAGCTGATGATGGTGGTGGTGCGGCCGTGGAAGTTGCCGTCGCACACGATGATCTCGGCCTTGTCGGGCTCCACGTCGAGGTTCTGGTAGCCCCACTTGCGGACCATCTTGATGGCGGTCTCGACGGCCTCGGCGCCGGTGTTCATCGGCAGGCCCATCTCGAAGCCGGTGAAGTCACACAGCTCCTCGAGGAACGGGCCGAGCTGGTCGTTGTGGAAGGCGCGTGACGTCAGGGTGAGCTTCTTGGCCTGCTCGATCAGGACCTGGACGATCCGCGGGTTGCCGTGGCCGTGGTTGACCGCGGAGTAGGCCGACAGCATGTCCATGTACCGCTTGCCGTCGACGTCCTCGACCCAGATATGGTCGGCCTCGGAGATGACCACGGGCAGCGGGTGGTAGTTGTGAGCGCCGAAGCGCTCGGTGATATCGATGATGCGTTTCGACTCGGTCATGTCTTCTCCTGAGCGGCCACACCCATCCCAGAATCGATAGAGTATGGATCCGGCCCCTTTGTCAAGGGGCCGATCTGGGGATGGCGAGAATATAGACAGGGACCTCGGTGTAGCCGGGCACCCAGGCGTCGATGTGACCCTCCACCCACAGCTGCGCAGAGGTGCCGCCGTCGAGGGTCATGCCGTTGACGCAACCCAGCCCGCCCCGGTCGACGCCGCGCGCCATGAGGTGCGCCATCTCCGAGAACGACAGCCCGTTGAGCACGGTGTCGGTGGCGGCGAACAGCACGCGGCCCTGCGCGTCGGTGCACACGGCGGCGCGGCGGTCCACGCGCCACGGCTCGTCGAAGCCCTCGACCTCGGCGCCCTCGCGCACCAGCAGCGGGGTGGTCTGCAGCGCCTCGCTGACGCCGTCGAGGGGAAGACCCGCGGCGTCGGCGACGAAGGGGACGCCGTCCCGCACGCCGAACACGGCCCGTCCCGGGGACCGGGCGAGGGTGCCGGAGACCTGGACACCGCCGGAGATCAGCAGCCCCAGCGGCTGGCCCTTGCCGTCGAAGTACCCGCCGTTGATGGCTGCCGCCGCACCGTAGTGCTCGCCCACCTCCGAGACCCAGCCGGCGGCCGGCGAGGTGGTACGCACGGTGAAGCGATACCTGCCCGGATCGAACCGGACCGCGACGAGCTCCACGTCCGAGAGGTTGCGCGGTCGCGTGACCACGAGGCGGTGCAGCTCGAGGCCGGGCTCGAGCTCCTCCCAGGTGCCGCGGTCCACCACCGTCAGCGGCCCGCCCATGTCCCCCACCACCGCGTAGTAGTCCTTGACCAGGGTGCGCAGCAGTCGATGGCCGCGGCCGTCGCGCAGGCCGATCACCGCGCCGACGATCACGATCAGCGCGATCCCCAGCGCCAGGGTGCGCCGGCGGCGTTTCGGCGATGGTCCGGAACTCGTCACAGGCTGAAAATAGCATCGGTGCCCGAGTTGCAGCTATCCTGGAGACCTTCGAGGCACGAGATGGAGAGAACGATGTCGGAAAAGCTGGTCTTGCTACTGGGAATACCTCTGGGACTGCTCCTGGGCTGCTCCTCGTTCGACAGCGACCATGAGTACAACTGGGGCGACGACGACTGCGCGAGCGCAGACGACGACGATCACGTCGGCGACGACGACGACCAGGTCGGCGACGACGACGACCAGGTGGGCGACGACGACGACACGGCGGGATCGCCGGTGATCCGCGTCGACCCGCCCCAGATCATGATGCAGGTGGAGGTGATGAACACCGGCACCCACGATCTGCGCATCTCCAACGACGGCGACGCCGAGCTCATCGTGGTCGGCATCACCCAGCTCATCAACCCCGACGGCATCGACGGCTCCACCTACTCCGGCTCCATCGCCCCGGGCACCTTCGACGACATCATCCCCATGGTTCAGGTGGACTGCCACACCACCGGCATTCTCCAGGACACCCTGCAGATCGAGCACAACGACCTCATCAACAACCCCACCGAGGTGAACGTCGTCGTCGATTGCTTCGAGAAGGAAGACTAGGTCGGTCCCAAAAAAAATCTTTTCCATTTTCTGGTCTGCCGTGTGTCCAAACGGGTGAAAGCAACCTGAAAGGAGACACGATGCGATTCTTCACCACCACCCTGTTCGTCACCATCTTCACCCTGACCCTGGTCGCCTGCGACACCGGCACCACCGAGGACGACGGAGACCTCCTCCAGTCCACCGAGGAGGCCATCACCTACGTCGACGAAGAGCTGGCCATGGCCGAGATGGAGCGCGATCCCGGCGTGGTCGACGACGCGCGCCTGTTCGAGGAGGCCGAGGCCATCGCCGAGTTCGCCGAGGCCCACGGCTGCGACGTCCACGGCGTGCTCGGCGGGGTGTACCTCGCGGCCGAGGACGCCGACGGCGGCACGTTCGAGGGGCGCTGGTTCAAGCTCGACCGCAGCCTCGGCGGCGATCTCGACGGTGCGTACAGCCCGGACCCCGATGGCGCGGGCGGGCTCTTCGAGGGCGACTGGGCGTCCGCCGACGGCGACGCCGGCACCCTGGTCGGCGAGTACTACGGCATGGACATGGGCAACGGCGACGGCGTCTACCTCGGCCGGTACGAGGGCGACGCGTCGGGGCTGCTCGGCGGCCTGTGGTACGACCTGCTCGAGGACGGCGGCCTCTTCTTCGGTGTCTGGGGCCACTGCGACGAGAACGCCGATCCCATCGAGGACGGCTCCTACTAGTCTGCTACCCTCTGCGGCATGAGAGTCGCACTCCCCCTCGTCCTCTTCCTCCTCCTCCCCTCCCCCGCCACTGCGCAGGACATCGACGTCGGACCCTTCCTCCAGCACGTGACCCCCTCGGAGGCCTGGATCGTCTGGGAGGCGTCCGGCAACGGCGAGGTCGAGTGGGGCGAGGCCCAGGACCTGGACCAGATCGCCAGCGGCGACGTCGTCGACGGCAACATCCGCGAGGCCCAGCTGACCGGCCTGAACCCGGCGACGCGCTACTCCTACCGCCTCGACGCGGGCGACACGGGCAGCGACGTGTTCCAGTTCACCACGCCGCCCGACGACCGGGAGGCGCCCTTCCGCTTCGCGGCCATCAGCGACGTACAGCACGACGGCAGCAATCCCGACAAGTACGACGAGGTGATCCACGACGGGATCATCGACTTCGTCTCGGCCGAATACGGCGGTGACCTCGACGAGGAGCTCGGCTTCGTACTCGTGGCGGGGGATCTCGTGGACAACGGCTGGTCCCAGGACCAGTGGCGGGACGAGTTCTTCGCGCCGGGTCAGGACCTCATGGCCGTGGTGCCCTTCTACCCGGTGCTGGGCAACCACGAGGCGAACACGCCGTACTACTTCCAGTACTTCCACCTGTTCGACAACGCCGCCGAGGGGTACGAAGAGCACAGCTGGTACTTCGACCGCGCCAACGTGCGGGTCGTCGGCCTGGACTCCAACAGCGTGTACGCCAACCAGAACCAGCTGGACTGGCTGTCCGAGGTCCTCGACGAGGCGTGCGTGGACGACGACCTCGACTTCGTCTTCGTGCAGCTGCATCACCCCTACCTCTCCGAGCTGTGGCCGCCCGGGGAGCACAACTTCACCGGCGACGTGGTCGACCTGCTCGACGCCTTCGCCACCACGTGCGGCAAGCCCACCGCGCACCTGTTCGGGCACACCCACGGGTACTCGCGCGGTCAGTCCCGCGACCACATGCACGTGTGGGTCAACGTGGCCACCGCGGGCGGCAACATCGACTACTGGGACGAGTACGCCCAGATCGACTACGAGGAGTTCACGGTCAGCCAGGACGAGTACGGGTTCGTCGTGGTGGACGTGACCGCGGGGACGGACCCGTCATTCGTGCTCGAGCGCATCGGTCGCGGCGACGAGTACCAGACCGAGGACAACGTGCAGCGGGACGAGATCTCCATTCGACGCTACAACACGGCGCCCGTGACCCCCGAGCCACGCATCCCGGCCGACGACGACGAGGTCGCCCCGGAATGCGTGACGCTCGTGGCGTCGCCGTTTTGCGACCCGGACGGGGACGAGCACGGCGCGACCCACTGGCAGCTGAGCACGGACTGCGCCGATTTCGCCGATCCGGTCTTCGACCGCTGGGTGCAGCACCAGAACTGGTTCCGCGAGACCGACACACAGGCCGGCGACCACCTCGGCGACGAGGTCGTGGGCGATCTCGATCCCGGCACCGACTACTGCTGGCGCGTCCGCCAGCGCGACCGCTCCCTGGCGTGGAGTGAGTGGTCACCCGCGACGCCGTTCCGCACCGGCGACTCGGTCCTCGGCGACAACCTCCTGGTCAACCCCGGCGCCGAGGACGGCGACACAGGCTGGTCCGCGGTCGAGGGGGCGCTGGAGGTGCTGACCGACGGCGAGTGCGGCGGCATCTCACCCCATGCCGGGGACCACTACTTTGCCGTGGGTGGGGTCTGCGAGGACGGGGAGTACGGCGAGGCCCTGCAGCAGGTGGACGTCAGCGCCCACGCCGACGCCATCGACGCCGGCGAGGTCGCCATCCGCTTCGGCGGCATGCTCAGTACCTGGGGCGGAGACGACCACCCCGAGGTCGAGGTGGTCTTCCGCGACGTGGACGGCAACGAGCTGGGGCGCACCGGACGCGTGGGCACCTTCAACAGTGACTGGATCGAGGTGGCGGGGTACGCGACGGTCCCGACCATCACGCGCACCCTGGATCTGGTGCTCTTGGGCAGGCGCAACGCGGGTCTGTACAACGACTCTTACTTCGACGACCTCCACCTGTACCGCGACGACTCCGGGGCCCTGCAGGGCTGCATCGAGCCGCCGCCGTACCCTTTCGAGGACGAGGAGGTCGACTGCGAGGGGGACGACGACGACGACGATTCGGCGGGGGACGACGACGACTCGGTGGGGGACGACGACGACACGTCCGAGGAACCCGGGGACGACGACGACGGGGACGGGGGCTGCGAGTGCGATGCAGGGCGCCGGTCGGGGAAGTGCTGGTGGGTGCTGGGGATCGCGTTCTGGGCGGTTGCGCGGATCTGGGGCCGCCGCTCCTAGGGGATACGGATCGGCACGATCAGCCACTCGGCCTCGTCGTGATCGCTGACGAACTTGATCTCCCCCGCGGCGACGAAGCCGTCCTGCGTGTGGGGTAACACTCCCTCGAGGTCGAACGTGAGGTCGGCCGCGAGGCCCGGGTAGAGGTGGAGGCCCTTACCGTCGCTGCCGGAGACGGTGAGCTTGGCGGGGCGGGCGAGGTAGTAGCGCTCCTCGAGCTCGAATGGGAGCGTCTCCGCGGGCTCGATCTCGTTGTGGGCGGCGACCATCTCGACGGTGTACTTGCCGGCGCCGGAGACGGAAATGGAGCCGCCACCAGGGCCGACCCAACCGCGGGAGACCGGCTCGTCGTCCGAGTCCAGGATCCGCAGGGCGCAGTCGGTGAGCTGGCCGTAGTCGGCGAGGTCGAAGTCGAATTGGAACTCGGCGCGGTTGCGGTCCGCGGTCAGCTCGAAGGACTTGCTCCAGCCCTCGGCGTCCGTCTCCTCGTCCGAGGTGCGCTGCAGGCGGTCCACGGCGCCCGCGGCGGTGCCCGAGAAGGTCTCGGTGAACACGTTGACCACCGACAGCTCGCCGCTGGCGGGTGAGTCGGCGCCGCCGTCGAGGGAGTCGATGTCCTCGGGGATGGCGGCGAGGCCGAAGAACCGCACCTGCACGTCGCCCCGTGAGGCGGTGACGGAATCGTGGGCGCCGGTGAGGTCGAGCTCCCAGGTGCCGGGTGTGAGGTCGTGGCGGTCCACGCGGATGATCAGCTCGCGGTCGCGTTCGCTGTCCGCGCGACCCTCGCGGCGTCCCTCGGGATCGCCGATGGGATCGTAGAAATCGACCCAGAACTTGCCGTCGCGGCCCTCGGGGACCTTCACGCGGGCCTCCATGGCCGTGGCGCCGGCCGGGACCTCGAGGAACAGGCGGTACACGTCACCCGCGCCGAGCTGGATGTTCGACCAGGTGCGCTCGACGCCGCCGTCGAACCGCTCGGGGACCACGACCACGGCCATGATCTGGAAGGCCGGCGCAGGATCACCCAGCGGGGTTCCCACCACGCGGCCCACGTACACGCCGGGCAAACGCAGCTTGTTCGCGTCGAAGCGCACGGCGACGGTCTTTTCCTGTTCTCCCTGGAACTGCAGCCGCGGGCGATCCACCTTCAGCCAGCTCGCGTCGCTGCGCAGCGCCACGTCCACCGTGGGAGAGACGCGGTCGTCCGCGGCCACGGACGACGCGAACACGGGCGTCACGTGGAACCGCTGCCCCTTGCGGCCGTCGGGGACGTAGCCACTCGCGCGCCAGTAGGCGTTGCGGCCGCCGAAATCAGGGGGCACCGGGCTGTCCGGTTCGACCTCGTAGGTCAGGGGCTGGACGCCACCGCGCGCAGCCAGGCGCTTCAACACCCTCCAGGCCGCGGGTACCTGGACCAGTCCCCACCCCTGGTCCAGTCGGCCGTATCCCGGGACGTCCCTTGCCGAAGCCCACAAGGCACGGCGCAGCTGCTCCCAGGTGGGGTCCAGCTCCCGTGCGGCGGCCGCCGAGATCAACAGGGCGACCGCGCCGGCCGCTGCCGGAGACGCCATGGAGGTGCCGCTCTTGACCGGGCGCTCGTCCCACGGCGCCACCGTGGAGAAGGCCAGGCCTGGCGCGACGATGTCGGGCTTGGCGGTCTCGCCGCCGCGGCTGCTGTAGTAGACGACCCGGTCCGCGCCGATATCGCGGCCGCGCAGGTTCACCGCGAGCTCGCGGGTGAAGTAGCTGCCCACCGAGATCACGTTCTGCGCGGCGGCCGGGATGCCGGTCGTGGAGACGCCCGGGCCCTCGTTGCCGTTGGAGGTCACCACCACGATGTGCGGATGATCCACGAGCAGCTCGTCGAGGAACCTCTCCATACCGCCCGCGCCCTCGATGCCCGACGAGATGCCGTAGCTGAGGTTGAACACCACGGGGATGCCGCGCTCCTCGGACCACTTCGCGCCGTATTCGAAGGCCTTGCGCATGGATCCGGTGACCGTGGCGCCGCCGGGCAGCTGGTTGTGCCCGATCTTGAGGCTGAGCACCCAGGCGCCGGGGGCGACACCGTCCTGCCCCTCCACGCCGCCGATACGGTGACCCGCGGCGATGCCGGCCACGTGGGTCCCGTGGCCGCCGTCGTCGAAGTGCAGCGAGAGCCGCTCCTCGTCGGGCAACAGGGTGGGCGCGAAGTGCAGGGGGGTGGGCTCCTGGCCGGCGGTGAGGGGATCGCCGGTGAGGGTGAATGCCCGCTGCGTGTCACCGTAGTCCTGCAGGGCCTCCTCGTCGGCCAGATCGCCGTCGCCGTCCGTGTCCACGCGCAGCCACCACTGGCCCTCGAGGCGATACACTGCGACCGCCCAGCGCCCCGTGGAGCCCCCGTCGCCGTCCAGATCCTGCGCGCGGCTGCCGACGAACTGGAGCTCCTCGATCAAGCCCAGCAGCACGTCCTGTTCGCCCTCGGCCACGCCCGCGGCGTCCAGGCCGGTCACGCCCCACTCGTCCGGGTGGGTGGGCTCGCCGTCGATCCAGTTCGCACGGGCGAGGGCGATATCGCCCTGGCCGGTGAAGTCCCGCGCCTCGATCACCTTCACCTCGCCCGTGGTGGTCGTCAGCAGGCCGGGCACCCCCACGTCCACGCCGCTGTCCACCACCGCGATGGCGACACCGCGTCCGTCCCACTCGGGGTTGTCGCGGGTGAACACGTCCGCGCCCATGGAAGTGCGGTCCAGGTGGGGCCACGCCTCGCTCGCCAGCGCGGGCAAGGACACCGTCGTGAGCAGCAGCAGGATCGCCGGTCGTAGCATCGTCTCTCCCGTTCTCCCGGATCGGCGAACCCGGGAAGCGGACAGTTTGCCCCAGATCGCGGCCGGTTTCTCGACAAGTTCGTCTGGATTCGAATACAACCTGGGTCCGCGCGTCCAATGTCGCCTGGCGTGGACGGATCGTCAGGTGTTGTTGCAGGAACAACAACGTGTTGTGGACGTGACGACTCGCCCGGGACCTGGGGAGGCCCACACGTGATGCGAACGCACGACGTTTCGGCCATCTTGCGCCGATCCACCCTTCTGGCATGCCATCTGCAACGTCCGGAACCATGGCTCGTCAATCCGATATCGATGGCAACGCAAGAAGGGGCAGCACGATGACTCACTCCACCACCCGTTTCGCGGCGATCCTCGGCGGCCTGACCCTGGCCCTGACCCTGTTCACCGCACCTGCGCAGGCAGCGACCCCGTCCGGCGTCGGCGGCACCGCCCTGGGCGCCTCCCTGACCACCGGCGGGATCATCGCCGTGCCTGGCGCGGTGGAGTACGGCATCGCCAACGGCGTGGGCGAGGGCGCCGGCCTGATCGGGGCGACCGCCCCGGTCCTGCTCGTCCCCGGCATCGCCACCCTGGCCGAGGGCATCACCCAGCTGGGCCCGGAGACGGCCTGGGGCCCCAGCAAGGAGCTCGCGCCCCTGTGGGGGCGGGCCCGCATGGGTCACCTGGCCCTGTACTACATCATCCCCGGTGCCCTGGCCGGCGGCTTCGGCCTGACCATGGCCGGTCGCCTGGCGGGCGACGACGCCAACCTCGACACCACGTTGGGCCTGCTGCCCATCGCGGGCTTCTCCATGTTCGCCACCGGGATCATGCTCGCCGTGGACGGTCACATCGCCGGCAACCAGCTCCAGGGCATGACCAGCGAGGAGATCCCCAAGAGCATGCTCATCGCCAGCGGCACCACCACCCTGGTCATGGGCGTGGTGATGATGGCCGTGGTGGCCCCCATCTCCCGGGCCATCGACACGTGGGACGAAGACGTCAACGTCGCCATCCCCATCCTCACCGGCGCGTGCTACCTCGGCGGCGGCCTGACCATGCTCATCACCGGCGCGGTCCACAAGAGCACCGCCGCCACCGCGACCGCGTCGGGCAAGCCCCAGCGTCGCAACTTCCTGGCCTTCTCCCCGGTCTACGACCCGGCCACCGAGACCGTCGGCGTCGCCCTCAAGGGCACCTTCTAGTTAGAATCCCCTCGATGATCGAGAACACCCTCACGACCGCAGCCGCGGACGGCACCCCACTCGCTTACAACGTCGTCGGACACGGTGAGGCGCTCGTCTTCGCCAACGGCTACACCACCTCGAACTTCTTCTGGCGCGACATCCACGACCACCTGCGCACCCAGGCCAAGCTCGTGACGTGGGACTACAAGGGTCACGGTCGGTCCGCACCCGCGCAGTCCACGGAGGGCACGTCCATGCGCGCGCTGGTGGACGACATGGCGCGCGTGATGGACGCCGCAGGGGTCGAGCGGGCCACGCTGCTGGGGTTCTCCATGGGCAGCCAGGTCATCCTCGAGGCGTGGCGGCACTACCCGGAGCGGATCCGCGCCCTGGTGTCGGTGCTGGGCCCGTATCAGTCGATGCTGGACACGGCGATCCACCCGCGCATCGGCGGGACGATCCACCAGGCGCTGCGCCTGACCGGGCCGCGGAGCTTCTCGGTGGTCCACCACGGCGCGTACGGCATCCTCCGGCTGCCCCAGGCGCACCGTCTGGGACGCAAGCTGCGGATCGCGGGATCGGCGGCGCCGGACGAGGACCTGACCACGTACATCCGGCACTTCGGGCAGATCCATCCGCCGACGGTGCGCGCGATCGGGCTGGCCGCCCAGGGCCACTCGGCCGAGGACCTGCTGTACTCCATCGACGTGCCCGTGCTCATCGTCGCGGGCAGCGAGGACCTGTTCTCGCCGCCCCACCTCGGCGAGATGATGCACGCGCGACTACCCGACAGCGAGCTCATCACCGTGCCGGGGGCGACCCACATGGGCCTGGTGGAGTACCCGGAGCTCATCGGCTCGGCGGTGGAGCGCTTCTTGCGGCGTCACGAGCTGATCGATTGAGCCGCGCGCCCCTGGCGCGGAGGGGCTCGGATCCGCTATAGGCGTGACAACCCCAACCCCTTCCCGGAGGCGGGCCCATGTCCGGACACGACGCCATCGCCGTGGTCGACTTCGGCGGCCAGTACGCGCACCTCATCGCCACCAAGGTCCGACGCAACCGCGTCCTCGCGGAGATCCACCAGCCCGAGGATCCCGTCGAGGCCTACGCCCCCTACAAGGGGATCATCCTCTCGGGCAGCCCGTCGCTGTCGTCCCAGGGCGAGGACTCCGCCTACACCAAGGAGATCTTCGACCTCGACATCCCGATCCTGGGCTTCTGCTTCGGCCACCAGGAGATCGCCAAGCGCTACGGCGGGACGGTGATCCACGGCGGGCGGGAGTGGGGACACGCGGACCTGCGCCTGACCGGCGACCACCCCATCTTCGCCGGCCTCGGGCCGGTGGAGCAGGTGTGGATGAGCCACTTCGACACGGTCTCGTCCATCGGCCCGGACTTCGCCGAGCTGGGCTACACCGAGGCCAAGGGCGACGAGCCGGTCCACCACTTCGCGGCCATCGGCTCGGACCGACACCGCCGCTACGGGTTCCAGTTCCACCCCGAGGTGGACGACACCGAGCACGGCGACGAGATGATCGCCAACTTCGTGCTGGGCATCTGCGGCTGCGAGCCGTCGTGGACCATGGAGCGCTACCTGGAGTCGAGCTGCGCGGCCATCCGCGAACAGGTCGGCGACCGCTCCGTGTTCCTGCTGGCCTCGGGTGGCGTGGACTCCACCGTGGCCGCGCGCCTGCTGGGCGAGGCCCTCGGCCCGGACCGCCTCCACCTGCTGCACATCGACAACGGCCTGATGCGCAAGGACGAGAGCGCCGG
>CAZLEO010000163.1:0-20062 GCA_964558555.1 uncultured Rickettsiales bacterium
CGTCGGGGTTGTTGTCGTCGCAGTCCCCGTCGCAGCCCATGTAGCCGTCGCCGTCCGCGTCCACCTCGTCGTCGTCGAGGACGCCGCTGCAGTCGTTGTCGATGCCGTCGCACAGCTCCTCGGCGCCCGGACCCATCTGGTCGTTGTCGTCGTCGCAGTCGCCGTCGCAGACCGCGAATCCGTCGCCGTCGTTGTCCACCTCGTCGTCGGGCACGACGCCGTCGCAGTCGTCGTCGAGGCCGTTGCAGGCCTCCTCCATGTCCGGGTTGAGCAGCTCGTCGGAGTCGTCGCAGTCCCCGTCACAGGGCGTGTAGCCGTCCCCGTCCAGGTCGTCGTCGTCGGTGGTGACGCCGTCGCAGTCCGTGTCGATGTCGTCGCACCCCTCCTCCGCATCCGGGTTCACGCCGGGGTCCTCGTCGTCGCAGTCGCCGCCGCAACCGAGGTAGCCGTCGCCGTCGAGGTCCTGTTCGTTCTGGGGGATGACGTTGTTGCAGTCGTTGTCGATGCCGTCGCAGATCTCGTCCGCCCCGGGATAGGTATCCGGATCGGCGTCGTCGCAGTCGCCGGCCTCGAGGGTGTGGCCGTCGTTGTCCTCGTCGGTGGTCCCCCCCACGGCCGACGCCAGCACGGATGCCGTAACCTCGGCCTCTTCCTCTTCGTTGATCAGGGGGTGGTAGGGCACCACCAGCGTGGCCGAGTAGTCGCCGACCGCCTCGGTCTGGAACCGAATGCCGTACGACGTACTCTCACCCGGGGACAGCGCGATGCGCGCGTTGGGGCCCTGCACGTCGCGGAACGTGAACAGACCGTCGCTGTTGTCCTCGAAGTGGGGCGGGAGGACGTCGACGATGCCCTCGCCGTCGTTGGTGATCCACACGGCGCCCTCGAGCAGCGAGAACGGGAAGGTCTCGCCGATGTCCACGGGGTCCTCGTCGGCGGACAGGTGCCCCTGGGGGTCTCCGCAGGCGACGGACAGGCTCGTGGCGAACAAGACGGCAGCCAGGAAGGTGCGATGGAGCAGCGTGGTGGTGCACATGGGTACCTCGTCGCGGTTCGAATCGGGGCCGTATTGTACACGCTCGCGTGTCGTTGCCCGAACTTCGTGTGCGCGAGCTATCGGAATCCGTCGTCGTGGGCGACCTTTGACCGCCGCCCCTCAGGCGTGGAGGATCCCCCCATGGCAACCGCGCGCAGCTTCGCCCTCGCCGCCGCCGTCCTGGCGGTCGCTGCCGCGCTGTCCCGGCTCCCGTTCGGACCCGTGGAGCTGCACACCCTGGCCACCTCGGCGGTCCTGCTGGTCGGCGTCCTCGTCGCCCCGGGCGCCGATCCCGGCTGGTTCCCCCGCTCCCGCCGCCTCGCCGTCGTGGCCCCGCGGGTGATCGCCGTGACCCTGGCGCTGGCCTGCCTCGCGCTGGTGCTGGGGCCCCTGCAGATCCCGGCCACCGCGGCGCTGCCGTCGCTGCAGGGCGCGCTGGTGGTCGCGATCGTCCCCATCGCCGAGGAGGCGTTCTTCCGCGGCGCGCTGCTGCGCCTGGCCCCCCGGCACCGCGCCGTCTCCGTCGCCTCCTCTGCAGCCCTGTTCGGGATGCTGCACCTCGCCCTGGGCTGGCCCGCGGCGCTGATGATGACCCTCGCCGCCTGCGCCCTGGGCGCCCTGGCCGTCTACACACGCGCCATCTCCCTGGCCGTGGTGCTCCACGCGTCCTTCAACGGCCTGGCCGTGGCCTACCGTGAGGCCGCGCCGCTCGCCCTGCTCCTACCGGTGGTGATCGCCTTCGGGCTATCCTCTGGCCCGTGGAGGAAGAGCCGGTGAGCAAACCCCGGGCGCGCACCCCAGACCTCGTGGATCGCCGCGGTGACCGCCACCTCGTCGTCTGGGCCGAGGCGGGCGCCTGGCTGGTGGGCGACGATCAGCTCGTCGAGCTGGTCCGACGCCTCGACGGCCGCAAGCCCCTGACCCGCGTCGCCCGGGATCTCGCGAAGCGGTGGCGACGCCCCGTCGAGGAGGTCACCCGGGAGATGGGGCAGGCCGTGGACGCGCTGCGCGGCCTGGGCGTGGTGGGGCCGGTGCGCGCCGTGGACGACTCCGTGTCCATCGCCAACGTCACCGTCAACATCACCAACCGCTGCAACCTCGCCTGCACCCACTGCTACAACGCGCCGGACCGCGACGAGCTGCGCGCGCAGGAGCTCGTCGACGCCTTGCTCACGGCCCGGCCGGTGCTCGCCCCGGGTGCGACGCTGATCATCCTCGGCGGCGAACCGCTGCTGCGGCCGCAACGCCTGGAGACCCTCGTGACCGGCACGCGCGACGTCTTCGGCGCGCCACCGATGGTCTCCACCAACGGCACCCTCGTGGACGAGGCCCTCGCCGGGCGGCTGGCCGGCCTCGACGTGGACCTGCAGGTCTCGCTGGACGGACCGGACGCCGCCACCAACGACCCCGTCCGCGGCGACGGCAGCTTCGAACGAGCCACGCGGGGGGTCCGCGCCCTCGTCGAGGCCGGCGTGGGCGTGACGCTGAGCATGGTGTACGACCGCGACAACCTCGACCAGATGGACGCCTACGTGGACCTGGCGGAGGAGCTCGGCGCGAAGGAGGTGCGCTTCATCCCGCTGAGGCTGCTGGGCCGGGCGGCGGACCATCCAGACCGCGCCCCCGACCAGCGGGCCGCCCTGCGCCACCTCCTGGACCTGCTGGCCCGGCGGCCCGCGGCGCGCGACCTGCTGCACCGCGACTTCTTCACCATCACCCGCGAGGTCTGTCGCCGCGGCGGGGCCCGCACGAACTGCGGGATCGGCCGCAAGGTGGTGTTCCTCGACGCCGACGGCAGCGTGTACCCCTGTCCCAACCACCGCGTGGAGGCGTTCCGCGCGGGCAACGTGATGGAGCGGTCCCTCGCCGAGATCGTCCGCTCCTCCCCGGTCATGCGGGCCGTGCGGCGGGACTATCGCGTGGGTCGATACCCGGCCTGTCGCGATTGCCTGGTGCGGCCCTGGTGCGCCGGGGACTGCCGCGGCGAGGTCCTGGCCCTGCACGGCGATCCCCGCGGCCCTGCGCCGCACTGCGACGAGATGCGCGAGCTGGTGGTGGAGCTGATGTGGCTGACCGCGGACTCGGACCCGCGCCTGGCCGCCCCGGGGCAGGGACGGACGTTCGTCTAGATTCGAAAGACCCGGCGAGGTGGCACCGAGCTTGCAGGTGTCCGCCGACAAAACCAACCGGAGGGAACCGATGAAGATCTTCGCCGCGAGCGCCACCGAGGTCGCCGACACCTTCCTGCACGCCGGGTACGTCTCCGCCCAGCCGTCCGCCCAGGTCATGGAGTACCCGACCCTGGCGGACACGGCCAACACCGGCACGGCCATCAGCCTCGACGAGGCCTTCCGGCTGGCCGACGGAGCCACGGCCGATGCCGCCATGGGAGTCTTCCCCGGCATGGTGGAGACCCTGGGTGCGGCCGCGCCGCACCTCCTGGGCCTCGCCGCGATCGCGGCGCTGCTCGCCCTGGCCGCGCGGTATGCCCGTCGCCTGCCGGCGCGAGCGACGGCCATGGCGTCGGTGCTCGTGCTCGCCGCTTGCGTGGAGGCCCCCTGGGAGGACATCGAGCCGGAGGAGACGGCCGATCCGGTGACGTACACCGACGCGCTGCTGAACTCGGTGGTCAAGGAGGGTCTGATGGACCACCACTTCAGCGACGGCGAGGTGGGTAGCCTCGCCTCCATCGCCGACAACGTGGCGATCCCGGCGGACGATCTCAGCGAGGACATGCTCTACGTGCTGGAGGCATACGGTCTGGACGGCTGGGGCAACGAGATGGTGCTGGAGATGCCGGACGAGGACCACTACGAGGTGATCAGCTCCGGTCCGGACGGCCAGCTGGACACGGAGGACGACGTGATCGAGACGTTCGACGTGTCCGACGTGTACGAGGTGGACCGCACCTTCTACCTGTCCCGGATCGCGGGCGTGCTGTGGGTGACCATCCGGTCCGGCGGCGAGGAGTCCAACTCCTGGGGCTCGGACAGCTACGACCACCAGGGTTCGCTCAGCGGTGAGTCCGGCGAGTACTGCTTCGACGAGATGTTCTATCGGATTCCCATCACCGAGGAGTACCTCGTCAACGACTACGAGCCGATGATGGGCGGCGAAGGGGAGACCGACTGGGCCGCCGTGGTGGCCGAGATCGAGGCCTTTTATACCGGCTTCGTCACCGAGACCGACCCAGACCCCATCGTGATGCAGGTCTTCGAAGCGGCCTGATCCTCCCCGAGCCTGCGCCAAATCTGGCGCTTTTTCCCATTCCCCCTTTTCCACGCGCCCCCTGCCTGCGAAGATGGACCCATGGCATCGACCAGGAAGAAGACACCGGCGCGCAAGAAGACCCCCGCCCGTCGCAAGAACGCACGGCCACGGTCGGGCTGGCCCACGCGAGTCCTGCGCGGATGTCTGCTCGCCGTCGCCCTCCTCCTCGCGCTGCCGCCCCTGCAGGTGGCGAGCCTGCTCGTCATCGAGCCGCCCACCACGGGCACGCGCGTGCAGCGCTCCTTGCAGGCCCTGGCCGACGGCCGCTGGCCGACGATGCACCAGCGCCACCGCGACCTCGACGACATCTCGCCGGAGATCGTCCAGGCGGTGTTGATCTCGGAGGACCAGCGCTTCTACGTGCACGGCGGGTTCGACCTCGACGAGGTGGAGGCCGCCCTGGAGGAACACCAGAACGGCGGCCAGCTGCGCGGCGCGTCCACGCTGACCATGCAGTGCGCGCGCACCGTATTCCTGTGGCAGGGCCGCAGCTGGTCGCGCAAGGCGCTCGAGGCGGTCTACACCCTGTGGATGGAGCTGCTGCTCCCCAAGGAGCGGATCCTCGAGCTCTACCTCAACGAGGCGGAGTGGGGCCCATCCATCTTCGGCGTCGAGGCCGCGGCCCGGCACCGCTTCGCCTGCGGCGCCGACGACCTGGATCGCGCCCAGGCGGTGGCGCTGGCCTCGGTGCTGCCGGATCCGGTCCACCGGGACCCCCGCCACCCCACCGAGGCCGCCCAGGCCAAGGCGTCGTGGATCCTGCGCCAGATGGACTACCCGCTGCCCAGGCCCACCGCCGAACGATGACACCGGGTCTGCGACGGCCCGACAGCTCGACACGAGCGCTGGTACAATGGTCGCGCGAAAAACCACCCTGGAGGGGATCATGAGACCCTACCTCGCTCTCTTCTTCGCCTGGATGCTGCTCGCCTTCGGTTGCATGTTCGGTTGCCCCGGCGACGAGTACGAGCCGGACGACGACTCGGCGGCGGACGACGACGACGCGGCCGACGACGACGACGCGGCCGACGACGACGACGCGGCCGACGACGACGACTCCAGCACCACGGGCAACTCGCCCCCCACCACGCCGGAGATCCACATCGATCCTGCGGAGCCGTTCGCCCAGGACGTCCTCACGTGCGTCATCGACGTGGAGTCCACGGACGTGGACAACGATCCCATCGCGTACGCGTACACGTGGCTGCAAAACGGCGCGGACAGTGGCATCACCGACGCCATGGTGCCCCCCCAGGCCACCATCGACATGGACGAGTGGACCTGCATCGTCAAGGCGTTCGACGGCCAGGACTTCTCCGGCGAGGTGGAGGACTCGGTCCTCGTCGGCCCCGCCACCCCCGGCGGCTGCCGCTTCGACGTCTCGTTCAGCGCCAACGGCGGTGTGGGACCGGGCACGGCGAACGTCATGCTCACCTGGGCCATGCTGGACACCACCCAGGACCAGAACGAGCTGTGCGCCTACGAGTACGCCTACAACGCCACCTATCCGGAGATGGTCCCGGGCCTCGGGGACGACTTCTACCCGTACATCGACCTGGCGATCACGTTCACCTCGGGCAACGAGCTCAGCTCCACCTGTCCCGAGTCGTACGACGAGTACGCCGGGACGGCCGATCCCATCGGCGCGGTGGAGTGGTTCATCAGCCCCCTGGCCCTGATCACCTGCGATCTGGTCGTCTCCACGCCCGACGTGGCCGCCCTGCCGTACATCGACGACCTGTACGGCGCCGGCCTCACCGACGGGACGCTGAACAGCTGGTGCAACGAGTTCGGCCCCATCGCCACGAGCACCTGGGGTTACGGCGAGATGGAGGGGGTCTGGGTGCGGCCCGCGGACAGCTCCAGCGGCACCATGGGCTACGGCATCGGCTACTTCGAGGCCCCCAACGGCAACATCGGCGGCCTGGGGACCTTCGACTCCTGGTCGGCCATGGGCACCGTCTTCGCCGATCCGGGCAACGCCTACGAGCCCGCCTACGGGATCGAGGGCGACTACGTCACCGTCCCCATCTGGGTCTTCGGCTACTCCTGATTCACCCGACGCGGCCCCGCGCCGGACTCCCGAACCAGCCCGCCGGGGCCGTGGTCCAGGCCAGACCTGCGCACAGGGCCGAGTAGGCCAGCGGCACGACCGCCATGGCGAGCTCCCCCTGGGACAGGTGGGTCCCCACGGCGCCGGCCATGATCATCAGCAGCCCCATGGACGCGGCGAACCGGGTGTCCGGGTGGGCGATCAGTACCGCGAACAGCAGCTCTGCCGCGCCCACGGCCATCATGAACCCCAGCGGGAAGCCCCACCGCATGAACTGATCGACCTGGGCCTCCATGCCGATGACCTTGGCCCCCCCGGACCCAAGGAAGACGAGGGCCAGCATGTACGACGTGATCCCCAAAGCGGTCGAACGCCAGTTGAAGGAATGAATGGAGCGTAAGATTCGTTCGGTCATCGTTCTCGGTCCCTAGGAGGACCGACTGCCCGATCGATCCTCCTATTCAGTCAAACGAAGAACACGGACGTTACGGTGAACATTCTCGGGGGGCACAAAGCTGCCCGATCGTCGCAGCTGGCCTGGAACCAAACAGGCAGAGACCTCGGCGGCCATGATCCCTGTCGAGTTGCGGCGGTACGCTTGGTGATAGGCTGGTCGTGAACTCGAGATCTCAGGTGGCCCCTCGATGTCCATCCTGCGAGCGATCGAGGATTTGGAATGGAAATCCAGCCCGTCACTGGAGCCCAGGTGTCCGCTAGACCCAAATCGCGGCTCGCGCTCCTCGCTGTGCTCGGCCTCACCGTCGGCGTTGCGGTAGCCTTCGGCTGGTGGCGCGTCCGCGACGAATTGCGGCACCACGAGGAGCTTGTTGTAGATTGGGAGCAACGACGGCAGCAGCAACGGCGGGCCAGCCTCGCGGCCGAACTCATGGAGATGGTCGAGGCCGACCAGCACCATCGAGACTACGTCCTGGGGCACGCACAGCCCGCGGGGGGGCTCACCCCGGACCAGTGGCAGTGGCACGTGGACGAGTCCTACCGGCTCAATGAGGTGCACGCTTCCCGCCTTCGCGAGATCGTCGCCATCCTCGGCGACTGGCCGACCATCGAGCTGGTTGGCACCTACGCCTCCGACTGCGCGTGCCTGCTCGCCGTCCATCACCACGAGGACGTCGACTTCCTCGAGTGGGCCCGGGACCGGATGGAGCCCCACGTGGAGACGCGCAACGTGCCCACCGACTGCTACGCGCAGGTGTTCGACCGCGCCCAGCTCGCGCGCACTGGGCTGCAGCGCTACGGCACGCAGTTTCGCTCCGAGGTGACCGACGACGTGACGTACTTCGGCGTCGCTCCCGTAGAGGAGCCGGAGACGCTCCTGGAACGACGGACGGAGATCGGGCTACGCGACTTCGGCGAATACGCCGCTTCGCAGCGTGCGAACTATCGGGTCCCCGAGGACGTGGCGCCGTACCCGGACGAACCCGTGATCCCGGGGTTGGGTGTGAGATGATCAGGTCGGGGTCCGCCTGGGTCCCGCTACGACGCTCCCGACCCCACCCGGGGGCCGCGAAGATCGCGCCCTCGATCCCATCCATGGCAGCGTGATGAATCCCCTGGCCTCCTGATCTTCAACCGGCCGCGCAGGTCACACGAACGAAGGATACGAGATCACCTCAGCAGATCGGACAGCACAGCCAGCATCTCGTCGTGGATCGCGCCGTTGGTGGCGAGGATGCGGGGGCGGTCGAGGGTCAGGTCGCCGCCGCCCATGTCGGTCACCGCGCCCCCGGCCTCACGGACCAGCACGATGCCGGCGGCCACGTCCCACGGCCACAGGCCGAACTCCCAGTACCCGTCGAGCGCTCCGGACGCGACGAACGCCAGGTCCATGCCCGCTGCGCCGGCACGCCGGAACCCCTGACCACGCTCCAGGAACGCCTGGACGTACCGCAGGAGGTCAGCGGCGCGCTCACGGCGGTCGTAGGGGAAGCCGCTGGCCAGCAACGCCGAGTCCAGCCGTTCGCACGCGGAGACGCGGATGGGCTCGCCGTCGCGGGATGCGCCGCGACCTTGCTCCGCGCTGTAGCAGTGGTCCCGGATGGGATCGTAGATGACGCCGACGCGAAGCTCCCCGCGGTCCTGCAGGGCGATGCACACGCAGTACGCCGGGAAGCCGTGAACGAAGTTGGTGGTGCCGTCGAGGGGATCCACGATCCACCGGGTGTCCGCGCCCGCGGCCCCGCCGCCCTCCTCGCCCAGGATGGGAATACCCGGCGTCTCCCGCTCGAGGATCTCCCGGATCGCTGCCTCGCAGGCCACGTCCACCTCGGTGACCAGGTCTACGGCGCCCTTGTGGTTCACACGCTGGGCAGAGCTGCGTTGGATGATCGCGCCAGCGGCGCGGGCGGCTTTCTCGGCGATGGAGCGCATGGGTCCTCCGACCGGGGCAGGGTCGGAGAGTCGGGGGGAAAGGTCAAGCGGGGGGGACGCTGGCTAGCGGACCCAGACGTGGAGCCGGCCGGGGCGGACGGCGACCTTGACCTTGGGCTTGTGGTTGTGGCGCACCACGACCGCGGGCTTGGGGGCCAGAGGGCGTACGGTGCGGACCACGGGGCGCACGGCGACGGAGCGGAAGTTCGCGTTGTCGCGGTAGCGGCGGAAGGTCAGGACCGCGGCGTCGGTGGCGTCGGTGATGCGCCGGGTCTCCGCCGGCGTGACGAAGCCGTCGCGCTGGGCGTCGCGGATGACGCGATCGGCGAAGTTCTGCAGGGAGCGGACCTCGTCGAGCTCGCCGCGGGTCAGCTGGCCGCGGTCCCAGGCGTGATTGACGTTGCCGTCGAGGCTGGAGTAGGCCGCGGGCACGACACTCGCAGAGGCGCCGATGGTGGTCAGCAGGCCGAGGCCGAGGGCGGCAGCGAGGGTGAGAATGGTGCGTGTCATCGTCGGTCTCCTCTCCAGGGGCCGGGGGGATTCCCGGGTTCCTCGTCAATGTCCGGGTACTGAGACGTGCCGGGGCCCACAAATCATCAATGCGAAGGCATTTTTTTTTGGCCGGCGGATGTTAGTCTCCGCCCATCTGCGACGGGGAAGTGGTGATGATCGAACGACGAGTCTTGATCGCGGTGGTCCTGGCGGGTCTGTTGCTGGGGAGCCTGCCTGCGGCAGCGCAGACGATCTCCGACGTGGGCATGCGCGTGGAGGACCTGCTCGACCCGCGCCTGGCGGAGTCGGGGTTCACCGTGGACGAGGTGGTGGTGCGCGGTGAGCAGCTCACCGCCACGCTGCGCGGTGGGACGCTGGTCGACGTGCTGTCGGCTGGCGGCGATCGCGTGGGCGCGCTGTACCTGGGCGAGGGCGAGCTGGTCTACGAGCCGCCAGACGAGGTGGAGCGCTACCAGCTGCAACGAAAGACCGGCCACGATCGCCTCGACGGCCCCTTCGAGCACGCCTTCTTCCTCACCGATGACGCGACCACCCTCGCCTCGCTGGCGCCGGCGGGCGCCGTCGCGGTGGACGTGCCGGCGCGGGCGCGGGCCATCTTCCACGTGCGGTGGTCCGAATACGCCGATCCCAAGTGGGGGGACGGACCCAACCTCGAGGTGGCGCGCATCCAGCGGGAACTCGACGGCGCCCAGGACGCGGGCTTCGTGTACGCGGAGTTCGGCTTCGCCGGGCTCAAGCCGTACAAGGACGCCCAGGTGAGCAAACCCTTCGACTGGGTCAGCTACCTGTCCATGCACGACGGTGCCCTCGCCACGGGGCGACACAGCGCCCTGTTCGGCCACCAGAAGTACACCTTCGGTCACCTCGTCGAGGTGTTCTGCGGCGGCACGCCGGCTCAGCCCGGCCGGCCCGTGGACGTGGTCTCCACGGACATGGACCTGACCATCCCCGCTGGCGGCCCGGCCGGGCTGTCCATGATCGAGAATACGGCGGCGATCCAGCTGACGGCCACCGGGGACCCGGTCACCAGCGTGGCCCTCGATCTGGTCACCCGCACCTACTCTTGGTCCAAGGACCGCTACGTGGAGCTGCGGGTCGAGGAGATCGTCGACTACACCGGCGAGCCGCTGCCCCACGTGCACCACCGCGGCAAGCTGCTGGTGCCCCTGCGCGCGCCGCTGAAGGCCGGCGAGGCCGAGACCCTGACCATCCGCTACTCCGGCGAGGCCCTGTTCGCCCTGGACCAGGACAGCTACTGGGTGCTCAACACCTGGCCCTGGTATCCGATGAACGGCTTCGACGACCGGGGCAAGTTCGCCGTGACCGTGCACTACCCGGCCCACCTGCGCATGGCGGGCACGGGCACCACGATCTCGGTGGAGGAGGCCGACGGCGTGCGCACGGAGCGGTGGGAGGAGCCCGTCGCGGTCCACTTCCCGTCCATGATCATCGGCAACTTCACCACCGTGGAGGAGGGCGAGACCCCGTCGGGCGTCAAGGTGCGCGCGTTCTTCACCCCGGCCGAGGCGCAGCACGCCGGCGATGCCGTGGGTGAGGGCCTGCGCGTGGTCCAGTACTACGAGGACCTGTACGGGCCCTTCCCCTTCGCCGAGGTGGACATCGCCGAGATGGCCGCCAACATGGGCTTCTGGCAGGCGCCCCCCGGCCTGGTGCTGATCACCAAGTACGAGGTCGCCGTCGAGTGGGTCGACAGCCCCACCCGCGGCCGCCCCCACTACGCCTCCAGCGTGCTGTCGCACGAGCTGGCCCACCAGTACTGGGGCCACGTGGTCGGCTGGGCCTCCCCCGACGACCAGTGGCTCAGCGAGGCCCTGGCCGAGTACTCCAGTCACCTCTACATCGGCCACTACTACGGGCCCGAGGACTACGCCGCCCGCCTCGACATGTGGCGCGAGGGCGCGCGCGAGTCGTCCCGCTTCGGCGCCGTGGCCCTCGCCGGCCGCCGCCTCGGCCGCGGCCGCTACCCGCTGTGGTACCACAAGGGCCCCTACGTCCTGCACATGCTCCGTGGCTGGATCGGCGACAAGGAGTTCGTCGATCTCCTCGCCACGACCTGCCAGGTCGCCGCCCACCGCAACCTCGCCACGACCGACCTCCAGGCCATCGCCGAGAAGCGCCTCGGCGCCGACATGGCCTGGTTCTTCGACCCCTGGCTCCGCACCCCTCACCTCCCCAAGGTCGAGGCCACCTACACCCTCGGCGACGGCAACCGTCCCCCCATCCACCTCACCGTCCGCCAGGTCCACCAGGGCCCCCCCATGAGGCTGCGCATCCCCGTCCGCTTCACCGTGGACAAGGGCCGCAAGACCAAGGAGATCTGGCGCACCGTCACCGTCGATCAGGACGAGATGACCGTGGACATCACCGGCATCCCCGGCGACGTGATCGAGGTGGCGCTGGACCCTGAGGGGACGTCACTGTGGGGTCGGGATCCGGTGCAGGCGGTGCGGGGCGAGTAGGCTACGGAGCCATCTCCACCGAGCGGATCTCGGAGAGGAAGCTGTGCCCGCGGGCCGAGCCCTCCACCGCCCAGTACAGGGTGTGGCCGGTGGTGGGCGTGGGCAGCGTCGCGATGCTGACGTCCACGTCGCCGGCGGAGATCATGTCGGCGAGCAGGTGGCGGCGATGCGGCGGGAACGCGGCGGAGTCCGACGCGTAGAGGCGATACCCGTCGCAGTCCCCGTCGAAGGTGAACGTGACGGTGTCACTCCCCGCAGCGGCGCCGTCCGCGGGTGTCTCGAGGGTCACCGAGCAGCCCGACGCCTGCTGCGCGGTGCAACCACGGGGGTCGGTCCTGGTGTCTGCGGCGCTTTCCGGGCACAGGTCCCGCTCGTCCGCGACCCCGTCGCCGTCCGCGTCCGCGTACGGCGGCTCCGTCACGTCGTCGTCGTCGCCGGAGGTGGCGTCGTCGTCGGCCACGTCGTCGTCCGCCGGGGTCTCGCCCTGGGTGTCGTCGTCCTTACAACCGGCCGTGAACAACAGGCCGGACAGCAGTATTGGCAGGCTCCATCTCATGGCCCGTTTCCTCCGTGACTGAGATGTGGGGTACCCTAGCGCGGAAGGACCTTGATGGGTAATCGATCACGAATCTGGATGCGTCGTGGGCTGGCCGTGGGCTTCGGGCTCGCCGTGGGTCTGGCCGGCGCCGAGGTGGCGGCGCGGATCTGGTGGTGGTCCCACCCCGCGGAGATCCACGAGTACACCCTGGACAACCCCAACTACGCCCTGCTGCGCCTGGTTTCGGGGCCGCAGGGGTACGAGTTCGTGCCCGGCGCCGAGCAGTACGATCTCAAGATCAACGCGTTGGGATTCCGCGACCGTGAGTACGCCGAGGACAAGCCCGCGGGGGTGACGCGCGTCCTCGTGGTGGGCGACTCGATCATGCAGGGGGACTCGGCCAGCGACGCCGTGCCCCTGGACCAGGTGATGGCCAACGTGATGGAGGACGCCCTCAACGGGGCGGCCGGTGAGGCGCGCTACCAGGTCTTCAACACCGGCGTGGCCGGCTACAACGTGGTGCAGGAGACGGCCTTCATCGAGCGCCGCGGCCCCGATCTGGACGCCGATCTGATCGTCATCGGCGCCTGCCTCAACGACTTTGCCCCGCCCCAGGAGGTGCGCCGCCGCGGCGAGGCCTGGCAGGTGTGCTTCTACAACGAGGTGTTCCCGGACGTGCTGCCCCTGGGGCCCATCGAGCGCACGGTCCTCGACAAGGTGTTCGTGACCCGCTACGTCGCCCGCGCCCTGGGCGCCGCCGGGATGGGCAACAAGGGCAAGGTGATCAACCTCGACGAGGCGCGCACCGGCGAGGCGCTGGACGCCCTGATCGGGATCGGTCGCGAGACGCCGATCCTCGTCGCGGTCTTTCCCTACCTCATCGAGGGGTACACGCGCGTCGAGGAGGACATCGAGCACCGCATGATCGTGGAGGGCTACCGCGACGCGGGCTTCGAGGTGGTGGACCTGTCCCCCGTGTTCCGGACCGTGCCCCACACCGAGTTGCTCGCCGATCCCTCGGACCACGTACACCCCAACGCCCGCGGTCACGCCATGGCCGCCCACGCCGTGCTCGAACGCCTGGGGACGGTGGGGTGGCTGCCGGACGCGGCAGGCGCTGCCCAGCGGCTCGAGCCGGTCACCGATCCCGGCTGAGCACCGGCAGCGGCCCCTCCCCGGCCAGCCCCCGTTCGAGCGCCTCTGCCGTGGCCAGCAGCCGCTGGACCAGCTCGGGGTCGCGCCCCTCGCCCGTCAACAGGCCCGCCTGCTGCCGGTAGCAGCGCGGCTCGAAGGGTGAGGCGAGCACCGCGCTGCGGATCAGCTCCTCGGCCGCGGCCGCGTCGCCGCCGGCAAGCGCCGCCTCGGCCAGGTCCAGGTCCGCGTGGGCCGCGACCTGGTCGAAGAGCAGGTCCACCGGAGCGTCGCGGGTCGGCCAGCCCGACGAGGATGGGTCCCCGTGGAGCTGCGCGGCGAGGGGGCGCGAGAACAACACCTCGCGGGCGACGGGGGATGCCGACGCCGGCTGACCGGGCTCGGCCACGCGGTACACGCGGAAGAACGGCGACTCCCACACCAGGTGCAGGTGCCTCAGCGATTCGGGTGAGTACTGCATGGCCGCGGCGGGCCAGGCAGGATCCCAGCCCACCGCCGCGGCGGTGTAGCGATAGCTCATCTCGTCGTCCACACGCAGGGTCTGGTGCGCGGTGTGCACCACGTACCGCACACGCAGCCGGCGGCAGAACGCGGCAAAGGTCTCCTCGTCGCTGAACAGCGCCTCGGTGTACTCGCGGTAGCGCTCGACCATGTCCGACTCGAAGAAGCAGTTGAGCGCCACGGGCCTGTCCGACTCGGTCAGCAGGTACGGCGACAGGGCGAAGTCGGCGAGCACGATGTCGTCGGGATCCGTGTTCTCGCGCAGCCAGCGGTCCAGCGCCGCCAGGTCACCCCCCGTGTGCACGAGGGACACGGACGGCGCGGCGGGCGCGCGGGGCAACAACCGGTCCGGCCCGGGGACCTTGCCGTAGGTCTGCAGCGCCATCAGGCCCGCGAGCACCAGCAGGCCGGCGCGCAGGGCAAGCTGCCTGCGCCCCGACAGCAGGGTCCACCCCACACCGATCTCCACGGCCAGGAACATGGCGGGGAACGCCTGCAGCTTGCGGAACACCAGATACGAGCCGCCCAGGGCCAGCGTCAGGAACAGCAGCAGCGCGTGGGCGTCCCAGCGGCGGGTGCGCCACACGTACCACGCCGAACCCAGGATTCCGGGCAGCGCCGCTGCCAGGGGGTAGCCGAAGTCGCGCAGCAGCCGCTCCAGGCTCGGCGAGCGGTAGTTCCCCGACCAGAAGTGCCGCGCGTGGAAGCTCAGCTCGGCGGGATCCACCGGCTTCTGCCCCAGGTTCTGCACGCGGGCCAGGATGGTCTCCCAGGCGTGGTCGTAGGAGCGGGCCTCAGGCAGCACGGCGTACAGCAACGCGGTCAGCCCCAGCCACGCGGCCGCGCGCCCCCACAGGGGCAGGGGGCGCCGGTGGTCCAGGGCGACCACGGCGACCAGCGACATCCCTGCCACGCCGGCGAGGCCGAAGTGGAAGCGGTCGAAGTGCAGGTGGACCGGCAGGACGATCGAGACCAGCCACACCGGCGCCACGCAGGCCGCGAGGGCGGGCAAGACCCGTTCCCGCCTGCCGGCCACGAAGCCCAGCGCGAAGAAGGCCACGAGGAACAGCTGGTAGAAGGTCATCACCTTCCACGCGAGCATGGCCAGCAACAGGAACAGCCCGGCCAGCAGCGGGTTGTGCCAGCCCTTGCGCTGGAGCGCGGCCGCGAGGAAGTACAGGTGGAACACCACCAGGGGGATGGCCAGGTGCTCGCGATACAGCACCTGGCCGGTGGATCGCTCCACGGCCGGCAAGATCACGGCGTAGGCCAGGCAGGCCAGCAGGGCCGCGGCGCGGCTGCGGGTCAGCACGCCGCTGAGGGCCACGAGGGCGAATATTCCCAGACAGTACAGCACGCGCGTGAACACACGCACGAACCCCTCCACCGGCTGGTCACCCATGGGCAGGGCGCGGTAGACGCTGCCGTAGAAGCGCTCCTGGAGGATGGTGTCGCTGCGCGGGTCGTACCCGTCGGGCGCCCACATGCGGGTGTCCGGGTTGGGGATCGGCTCACCCTGGGCGACCATCTCCACGTAGCGGAACCGTTGCGCCGACTCCATCCAGAACGGCTGGCTCAGCTCCATCCAGGTGGCCGAGAAGCGCCAGGTCCGCGCGTGGAAGCCCAGCGCGTAGATGGACAGCATGCCGACCACCGTGAGCACGACGGCCACGAGCTTGCGCCGGTCCATCACTGCACCCCCATGGCGTACAGGCGCTCCTTGCCGGCGAGGGACTGCGGGGACCCCGGCCGCAGCGCGAGGGCGGCGTCCCAGCTGGCGGACGCGGCCTCGAATTCCCGGTCCCAGAACTGTTCCAGAGCCCGGGCCTCGAGCCGGTCGGGATCGGCCTGATCCGCCGCCACGTCGCCGTCACGGACCGGGGGCGCCAGCTGGCCGCTCTCCACCGAGGCCCGCTGCAGGTGGACCATGGCCCAGGGATCGGGGTGCAGGGCCGAGGCGCGGGAGAGGATGTCCTGGGCGACCATCCGATCGCCGCCCTTGAGCGCGATCTCCGCGTGAGCGGACGCCGTGGAGGAGAGCAGTCGCCGCAGCTGGCGATCGTGGGCCAGCCCCGGTGGCGACCACAGGGGCTCCACCAGGGCGGCGCTCAGCGCGGCTCCGCGCCGGCCCAGGGAGAGTTCGGTCTCACCGGTGCGCTTCAGGGCCACGCCGATCCCGAGGGGAACCCGGTCCGCGACGAGCTCGGGGGGCCACAGCAGGGGGGTGCCGACCACGCCCAGGTGGAGGTTCTCCCGCATCAGGGGGCGCGCCAGCCACTCCGCGCTCCCGGTCCAGGCCCCGATGCGTACCCAGGGGTGGCGGGCGGTCTGTCGTTCCAGGAGGCGGGGCTCGAGCAGGTACATCGGGGCGGCGAGGAGGTCGGGCCGACGACGCCCAGCGGTGGTCACGTAGAGCACCGGTAGCGCCGTGGAGTCGGACCCCGTCAACAACAGACCGCCCGGCGGCGCCGCCTCCAGCAAGGCGAGCGCGGCGTGCTGGGCCACCGTGTCCCTGTGGGCGCGGACCGGCCCGAAGCCGCCGATCCCGGTCCAGCCGATGGCGAGGGCGGCGACGACGCCGGCGACGACCGCGGACCTCTCCTGGATCCAGGAGAGGCCGGCCGCGCCGAGGACGACCGCGGCCAGGCAGGACAGGAGCAGGTATCCCGCGACGTCCGGCGTGAAGGTCTCCAGCCCGGGCCGGGGCACCGTGGTGAGCCAGGAGCCCAATCCCAGCGCGACCCATCCCACCACCACCGCCGCGCCGGTCCGGGCCCGGATCACCGCGCCGAGGGTCGCGAGGACGAGGGCCGGGAGACCGCACCACAGCAGCAGCAGGCGCACGTGCGTGACGAGGTTCCCGGCCAGGTCGGTGGGGGTCAGCGGACCGAAGCTCCGCGCGTAGGGTTTGCCGGTGACAAAATTCGTCACCGCTGCAGGGGAGTCCAGAATGGCGAAGCACACGCCCGGATCCGCGGCGCTACGGAGGGGGAGGTAGAGGTAACTGGAGATCCCGACTCCGACGGCGGCGAGGGCTCCCAGGGCCAGCGAGAGCCAGGCGGGACGACCGTGGCGCGCCACGACGACGACCGCGGCGCCGGGGAGCGCCAGGACGGTCAGCAGGGGGTTCACCGCGCCACCGAACCCCACCAGCGCGCCGGCCAGGATCCACCCCCTCGCCTCCCCCCGCGCCGCGCAGACCGCAGCCAGCGCGCCGAGGGTCAGCAGGGCCTGCAGCCCGTACAGCTCGACGATCACGCCCTGGGTCCACAGGGGGGAACACAACGCGCACGTGCCGGCTACGAAGGCCAGCGAGAGCGTGGTCGCGCGGGGAATCAGCTCCCCGGTCAGCCACACCACCACGGCGACCCCGGCGGCGGCGAAGAGCGCGGAGAGCCACACGGCGCGGGCGGCCAGATCCCCCAGCGGCACGAGCTGGGCCAGGCGGACCAGCAGCAGGTAGGCGGGCTCGCCAGGGGCGTGGGCCACGCCGAGCTGCTGCGCGGCCGCGGCGAGCTCCGGGGCGTCGTACCACCCCACGGTGGCCCCGGACGTGCACACGCACAGGGCCCAGGTGGCCGCGGCGCCACCGAGGGCCACCCGCGCGACGGGGCGCGATGGGCCGCTCACCGGTCCCTCCACCAGTCTTCGCCGGCCGGCGACGGCACATCGGCGCGGGTGACCGCTGCGAAGGTGCGCAGGCGGGCGAGTTCGCGCTCCACCAGGTCCCCGCGGCCGCGTTGCTCGTAGAAGGACGCGCGCAGGAGGCCCTCGTAGAGCGTCACCTGGACCGCGTCGGGATCGCGCTGGAACGAGGCGGTGGTGGTGTCCGGCCACCAGCGGTCCAGCAGGGGGTCGTCCATCTCCAGCTCCTCGACCGGCTCCGGCGAGAGCATCATCACGCGACCGGCCGGGCGCAGGTTCGCCGCCCACGCCAGGTCCGGCTCGCGGATCTCCACGGCCACGGGGCGGCCGGCGCCGGTCAGGGCGGCGCGCGCATCGGCACGGAGCTTCGCCGCGTCCACCGCAGCGGGAGGATCGCCGTACTGCGAGGTGAGCTGGAGCTCGTAGAAGGGGTGGCCCAGGAGGGTGCGGTGGAAGCGCACCACGTCCGGGCGACGCCGCTCGATCCGTTGCGCGAACTGGCCGGTGAAGGCGCTGGAGTTGCCCGACGTGATCACCACCGCCCCGGGCGGCAGGTCATCCACGTGGGACCGCATGAGGGCCTCGGCGAGCCAGCTGCCGGAGCGGTCCGCCTGGACGCCCACGAGCGCCCCATTGATCGCGAGCACGCCGACCACCCCGTACGCGGCCAGTCCGGCGCGGGGAGCGCCGATCCGGCCGGCCAGCAGCCGCAAGCCGGCGAACACCGCGACCACCGCGAGCAGCGCCAGCAAGACGGCGGTCAGTGCCAGGTAGCCGTGCAGGTCGGGGTTGGAGGCGAACACCTTGTTCTGGAGCAGCACGGTGGCGAGGTTGCCGGCCACGGCCAGCCCGATCACCGCGGCCGGCACGAGGCGACGCGTCACGAGTAGCGACGCCCCGCCGACGACGGCGAGGATCAGCAGCGCCGGTCCCACGTCGCGCGCCAGCACGCCCGACACCACCACGACGTTGTCCACGAACAGGTTCGAATCGGCCGGGGAGAAGTTGTGCGCGAATGCCTTGCCGCTGAGCACGGCCAGGAAGTTCGACGGTGTGTGGGGCATACCCCACGCCAGCTCGGGCCGGGCCAGGGATCGCAGCGGCAGATATCCGTACAGGCCCATCACCGCCGCACCGACCCCGGCAGCAGGCAGCAGGGCCCTCGTCAGGGCGCCCCGGCCGGCCCGCGCGAGCCCGACACACGCCGCAGGGACCAGGCCGACGGCGAGCAGGGGATGCGTGGCCCCGGAGAGCCCGAGGAGCGCGACCATCACCACCACCGCGCGCTTCCGACGACCGACATCTTCGCTCGCGCAGGCGGCCGCTGCGGCGACCACGCCGATGCCCAGCAACAGCTGCGGCGCGTACACCTCGGCCCGGACCGCCTGGGGCCAGACCGCCAGCCCCAGCAGCGCGGCGAGGCACACGCTGAGCTCGAACGGGATATGGAATTGCGCGGGTAGCTCGCCCGCGATCCGCCTCGCCAGCCACAGCAGCGGCCACGCCGTCAGCGCGACGCACAGGGCGCTGACCAGGGTCGCGCGGAACGCGATGCCCCCCAGCGGCAGCATCATGGCCGCGCGCCACAACAGGGCGGGCAGCGGCTGGCCGGGGGGATGGGAGACGCCCAGATCCCACGACGCCGCCACGAGCTCGCCCACGTCGAGCCAGTCCACCGTCGGCGCGGCCGTCAGCGTGTAGACCGCGAACAGGCCCGTGGCCAGGAAGCCAGGGAGCCCCCTAACGGAGTGTCCCAAGCCCGTACCTCGTGTGGATGACGTTCGATGCGTCGAGGAAGCAGTTGCTGGTCACGGACTGGTCGAGGGGATCGATGGCGAGTCCGCAGCCCGACGGGTCCTCGAGGAAGACCGCGTAGGGGTCGGTGGGGAGGCGCTCGATGAAGTCGGGGACCAGCTGGGACAGGTCCTCCACCGGCGTCCCCCGCGCCTCGACGTAGCGGCGACGCGCCTCGTCCACCTGCTTGCTGGCGATCTCGAAGCGTGTCTCCTGGATCTTGACGAAGATGGCCCCGCGCCGCTTCTCGGTCACGGCAGCTTCGTACTCCTCCTCGAGGAACCGCAACGCGACCTCCTCGCGATCGGAGTCGTTGAGCATGCTCGCAGCGAGGTTGGCCAGGTAGAACGGCGCGTCGGGCATGCCGGCGGCGACCTGGGCGTAGTGTGCGGCCTTGTCCAGGTCGTCGCGGAAGAAGTAGTTCATGGCGATGGAGAACGGGAAGTACCAGTAGTCGGGATTGTTCTCCATGCCCTTGGCCATGAGCAGGTTGGAGGCGTCCACCCATCCGGGATCGATGCGCATCATGGTGCCGCCATACTTGTACGGCGAGATGAAGTGGGGCTCGAGGTCCGTGACCAGATCCACCATGTAGTACAGCCACACGTACCAGCCGTCGTCGTCCGCCTCGTCGTAGTGGCTGCCGAAGTACAGCACGGCGCGGATCCACAGTAGGTCCGCGACCGGGGCGT
>CAZLEO010000163.1:20072-21298 GCA_964558555.1 uncultured Rickettsiales bacterium
CGCTGCAGACCGGGGCGGTCCCGTCGGGATCGCAGCCGGCGTCGTCCGCCGGGTGGTCGGGGCTGCCTACGTACAGCACGGCGCGCTCCCACCGGAGGGCCGCGACCGGGGCGTCGAACCCGAGGCAGGCCGTGGAGGTGAACTCGCCGGTGGGCAGGTACCGGACCCGCTCGGTGAGGTCCAGCGCCGGGCGGTAGGCGTCGGCGGTGCGCTGGGCGTTGTGGATCAGGGGAGGCAGCGCCAGCAGCAGCACGATGCACAGCGTGGGTTGAACGCGCGAACCAGCCATGGAGCCATGGTAACAGAGACGACTCGGGGTCGCGCCAAACGACAACGGCCCGGGCCGAAGCCCGGGCCGCGTCTTGCTCAGCTATCCGTGCTTAGTACACGTTGTTCGCGGTGAGCATGTCAGGCTTGACAGCCGCGTCGCAGCGGTAGTGCGTGTTGGAGCCGTCGCCGTCGATGTCACCGAAGGCATGGGCCTGGAAGTTGTCCGTGTCGATGTCGCCACCCGTCGAGAGGTTGTCCACCACGTAGGAGCCGCGGACACGACCGTCAGCAACCCAGCCGAGGTTCTGGAACTCGTCGAGGCCAGCCGAGGTGAAGTCGGTGGGCTGACGGCCAGAGGCGTTGGTCGGGGTCGCCGGGCAAGCGGTGTAGATGTCCCACTCAGCGTGGTAGGCCTTCTCCGCCGTGCGGATGGCGTCCAGGTTGGTGGGGAGCTCGGACCGCTTGGCACGAAGCTGCATCGCGAGGAAGCTCGGGATGGCGATGGCGGCGAGGATGCCGATAATTGCGACCACGATCATGAGCTCGATGAGGGTGAAGCCCTTGCGCATGTACTTTCTCCTTCTTGGTGGCCTGGCGGCCGGTTGTGTTGGTTGACGCCCCAGCCATGTGCAGGTTCCGTGCCATGGCGGAAATTTGGCTCGTTTTTTCTGGATTCCAGGGCGCGTAAGAGCCTCGTAAGATCGAACTACCTACATAATTACAAGTACTTGAGAAATAGCGTCGATCCAGGCCCGAACGGGTACTGACAGTTTCCCGACAAGCCTGTGTCGGGTGACAATTCTTGGCACTTTGGGGGTGAGGGGGTGCCAAGTGACAGTTTTTGGCACACCCACGGGAAGGAAAAAAAAACGCCGACCCGAGGGCCGGCGTGGTCTCGCTGTGGAGCGGGAAACGGGATTTGAACCCGCGACCCCTGCCTTGGCAAGGCAGTGCTC
>CAZLEO010000164.1:0-14362 GCA_964558555.1 uncultured Rickettsiales bacterium
GACTTCGACCAGATCATCGTCGAGCACCTGCTAAAGGGCTTCACCGACACCGAACGAGCCGAGATCCTCACCAACCCACAGGTGGTCCAGCGCCTCAAGAAGGGCGCGGAGGACGCCAAGATCGCCCTGTCCGAGACCAGCGCCACGACCATCCACGTCCAGGGTGTGCTCAAGGACGAGCGCGGGTTCGACAAGGACCTCTCCACGGCGCTGAGCCGCGCCCAGTTCGAGAAGCTCGTCTACCCCCTGGTGGCGCGGACGTTCCAGGTCTGCGACGAGGCCCTGCGCGACGCCAAGCTCAACCCCCACGACCTCGAGGCGGTGATCATGGTCGGCGGCATGACCCGCTCGCCGCTGATCCAGGAGGCCATCTCCACCTACTTCGGCCGCAACGCCGAGGCCGGCATCAACCCCGACGAGGTGGTGGCCGTGGGGGCCGCCATCCAGGCGCACAACCTCACGAGCACCACGGCGATCCACACGGGGGTCGCGGGCGCGACGACCGGCAAGAACGTCAGCGCCCTGCTCATCGACGTCATCCCCCAGTCCCTGGGCGTGGCCACGGTGGGCGGCTACCAGGAGCGGCTGGTGGAGCGCAACACGCCCATCCCCACCGGCGTCACCCGGGTCTTCGCCACCAGCACGGACAACCAGACCGAGGTGCGCGTCTCGGTGTTCCAGGGCGAGAGCCGCAACGTGGACGACAACGACCTGCTCGGCGAGTTCGTCCTGTCGGGGATCACCCCGGCGCCGCGCGGCCACGCCAAGGTCCAGGTCAACTTCGACATCGACGCCAACGGCATCGTCCAGGTGACCGCCCAGGACATGGAGTCGGGCCGGGCCAACACCATCGAGCTGCAGACCTCGACCGCGCTGACGGACGACGAGATCGAGGACATGAAGTTTGATAACCTGAACTTCTAGGAGCGATCCCATGTCCCCGGAACTGGACCCGCGTACCCGCATCGAGGTCGAGACGCTGCACGACGTGCTCGACGAGGTGGACTTCTACTCGCTGCTCCAGGTGAGCCAGGACGCCGACCTGCCGCGCATCGAGCAGGCGTTCGCCAGCGAGTCCAAGCGGTTCCACCCGGACCGCTTCTTCGGCGTGCGCGACCCCGTGTTCCAGCGCAAGCTCACCGCCATCTATCGCAAGACCAGCGAGGCCTACTCCGTCCTCAAGGATCCGGACCTGAAGGGGCGATACGACCGCAAGCTGGGGCTGGTGACCGAGCCCACCGGCGCCGACGTGAGCAAGGACAGCCTCGAGGCCGAGGCCGCCCAGGCGAGCAAGACGCGCCAGATGGTGTGCGAGTCGCGGCAGGGCCGCAGGTACTACGACCTCGCGCGCGCCGCCCAGCACAAGGGTGACCCCAACGGCATGGTCATGAACCTGCAGTTCGCCCTGAGCTTCGAGCCCAAGAACGAGATGCTCAAGCAGCTGCTCACCGAGGCCAAGCAGACCCTCGAGGAGAAGAAGGCCAAGACCGCCTTCAAGGTCCGGCTGAGGTAATCCGATCCCCGCTCAAGGCACCGACGCACATCGTTTTCTTGTCCCAACACTTCTGTTGGCAATCCTCTGCTGCGGCTGCCCGGGCACCCCTGAACCCCGCGGGGGGGGCCTCGACAGTGCCGGCGAGGTGCAGGCCATCGTCGAGCTCGGCGAGAGCGGCGGTATCCCGTTCCTGGCCGAGCAGGGCGTGGTGGCCACCCTCTACCCCGCGCCGCAGGGGGGGCAACTCGTCGTCCACGCGGTCAGCGATCTCGAGGAGGACGTGGATCGCCTCGCCCTGGCCTTCGTCCTCGATCTCGACGACCCCGACCTCCCCGGCACCATCGACCTCTCACGCCACACGGTGGTGCTGATGGAGATCGACCGCACCGGCACCCCCATCCTCGTCCTCGACGCGCCCCCCACCGGCACCGCCGAGATCCACGGCACCCTCGAGCCCGGCCGCCAGATCGACGCCACCTACAGCGTCCAGCTCACCGGCACCGACGAGGTCGGCGCCCCCCTCGTCGCCCGCATCGACGGATCCTTCTCCGCCATCATCACCCCCGCGGCCGAAGAACCGACCTACTGACCGGGACTGTCCACCACGAGCGTGACCGGGCCGTCGTTGACGAGCTCGACTTGCATGTGGGCGCCGAACTCGCCATGGGGTGCGTCGAGGCCCTGCTCGCGCAGGAGCGCAGCGACTTGATCGACGAGGGGGCTGGCGACGTCGGGGGGGGCGGCGTCGACGAAGGAGGGGCGGCGGCCCTTGCGGCAGGACCCCAGGAGGGTGAACTGGCTGACCACGAGGACCGCGCCGCGGACGTCGGCGACCGAGAGGTTCATCTTGCCGGCGTCGTCCTCGAAGATGCGCAGGCCGCCGAGCTTGGCCGCGATCCAGCGGGCGTCGGCCTCGCTGTCGCGCCGACCGACGCCGATCAAGGCCAGCAGGCCCGCGCCAATGGCGGCGACCTCGCGCCCGTCCACCGTGACCCGGGCCCGGCTCACGCGCTGTACCAGGGCTCGCATGGCGTTCTCCTCTCCGGTGAAGCCCGGCGGGCCCGACCTCGTGCCCACCCTTCGCGCGTGCTAGAATACCGCGTCCTTTTGGTGGGGACGGATGATCTTCGGTGTGTTCCACACCGGGAGCCTGGATGAGCGACGTCAAGCCACTCGACGATCTGCTGCAAGAGCTGGACAACCTCTCCGACGGCGCGGAAGAGCCCGAGGAGAGTTCCGCCCAGCCCCTGCTGGCGTCGAAGATCAACTACCGCGACTATCCCGTCCTCGTCGTCGACGACGAGGAAGAGAACGTCCTCGCCTTCCAGCTGAACTTCCGCCACGACTTCGAGATCGAGTCCGCCACCAGCGGCCCCGAGGCCCTGGAGGTGCTGTCCCAGCGCGAGTTCTCGGTGGTGGTCACGGACCAGCGTATGCCCGGCATGACCGGGGTGGAGCTGCTCGAGCGTACGGTCGCACTGTATCCGCACCTCATCCGCATCATCGTCACGGGCTACACGGACAACCAGAGCCTCATCGACGCCATCAACATGGGGCGCATCTACAAGTACATCACCAAACCCTGGAGCCAGGACGAGATGGGGGTGACCATCAAGCGCGCCATCGAGGCGTACGCCCTGGCCCGGGAGAACGATCGCCTGCTCGCCGAGCTCCGCAAGAAGAACGAGGAGCTGGAGCGGATCGTCGAGGAGCGCACTCGTAAGCTGCGCGAGGCCAACACCAAGCTGCACCAGCTGGCCATCACCGATGGCCTGACCGGGCTGTTCAACCACCGCTACTTCCAGGAGAAGTGGCGCGAGGAGATCAAGCGCAGCGAGCGGTTCAAGGAGCCCACGTCGCTGATGTTGCTCGATGTGGACTGGTTCAAGAACTACAACGACTGCCAGGGGCACCCCCGCGGCGACGTGGTGCTGCGGGACCTGGCCAGCCTGCTCGAGCGCAACTTCCGCGAGGTGGACGTGGTCGCTCGCTACGGCGGCGAGGAGTTCGCCGTCATCCTGCCGCGCACCGCCAAGGAGGCGGGCGTGCAGCTGGCCGAGCGTATCCGCGAGATCGTCGAGGAGGCGCCGTTCCCTCACCAGGAGGTCCAGCCCGGCGGCACCATCACCTGCTCCTTCGGGCTGGCCACCTTCCCCGACGACGGCGCCACCGCCGCCACCGTGCTCGAGCACGCCGATCAGGCCCTGTACGCGGCCAAGTCCGAGGGTCGCAACTGCGTCGTGGCCTTCGAGCCCGGGTTGCCCATGCCCGTGCCCGACTCGCCGCTGGTGACGAGCGACGAGCTCACCTCCCCCTCCCTCGACGAGCCCAGCTCGGGCACCCTGCACGATCTGCCCTCCACGGCCATCGACATGATCGACCTCGAGTCCCGCGACGACGACTAGCGGCGTTCGGCAGCACGGCCGTCCGGCAGTCCGCGTGGCCTGCGCAGGTGCAGACGCCCGAGGCAGGGGAAGCACGCAACGCCGCCACGACGCCACGCCAGAAACAACGAGTACACCCGGCTTCCGGTGAAAAGCCCGTCAGTACCCCGGCGAAGAAGTCGGAACGGGGGCACCGGCGGCCGAGCCATGTCGCCGTCGTGCCAGGGATCGAGAATGGGAATTCACCACAGAGGCCACAGAGTTCACAGAGGGGATTCTAGAGAAGAGCCGGGAGCAGGCGACAGATAGTGGGCACCAACGGTTCCTCCTGAGCTGGTCTGGCGCTCTGCTTCTCCATGGCCCGCTCCTCCAGCGGCCGGTGGATCCAATGGAGTCGTGGTCGAAGCCGGCTAGGCACCGGAAGAGTCGTAGCCCCGTTGCCCTACGTCGCGTCCTTGGCGTCGCCGCGTCGTGGCGTGCTTCCCCCAGATGACGTCTCGCCAGCCACATCAGCTCACGCGCGGGCTGCGACTCGGCGAGTGGACAGGGGTTTCCCCGGACGCGCCTGCTCCACGCCCCGCTGGGCTCGCGCGCGTTCATTGGATATGCTTCGGCTCCGGAGGTTCCGCATGGTTCCACGTCCGCTGATGCTGTTGCTCATCCCCTCGATCGTGGTGCTGGGCGCCTGCCAGGACTACACGCTGTCGTCCGTGCCCGGATACCTGGGCAAGGCATTCTATGCAGTCGACCTCAACAACTACGATGGCAGCGAGACGCTGGGATCCGGTGACGCGGCCCAGTTCTCGCTGACGGTGAGCAATCCCATCAACAGCACGGGCGAGGCCATGGTCACCATCACCCAGGAGGGTGGCGACGGTGCCTCGGCGCGCGAGGAGATCGTGCCCGGCGAGCTCGAGATCTTCGACCTGCCGCGGTGGGACGCCGAGGACTCGTTCCTGGGCAACCGCGCGTTCTTCGTCGAGTCCGACGTGCCGGTGACCGTGCACCAGTTCAACCCGGCCAACAACACCGGCGTGTACTCCAACGACGCTTCCCTGCTGCTGCCCGTCCACTCCCTGGGAGAGCGATACCGCGCCGCGTGCTGGCCCCACGACACCAGCGGGACCGAGGAGGAGCACTGGTCCGGGTACGCCGACTTCATCACCGTGGTGGCCACCCAGCCCGACACCAAGGTCCGCATCGTCCCCACCGCCGACGTCCGCGCCGGGACCGGGGTGCCCCCCCTCCAGGAGGGGCAGCTGCTGGAGGTCTACCTGCGCCAGGCCGAGGTGCTGCAGGTGGAGAGCGACAACTCCGCGAGCGCCGACGGTCGCACCGACCTGACCGGTTCGCTGATCACCGCCGACAAGCCCGTGGCCGTGTTCAGCGGCAACGAATGCGCCCTGGTCCCCGACGGCGTCGAGGCCTGCGATCACATCGAAGAGCAGCTGTTCCCCACCCATGCCTGGGGCGTGGACTTCTACGTGGCCAAGTTCGAGCCCCGCAAGACCGAGGACGACCTGTACCGCATCATCGCCGACGAGGACGGCACCGAGATCGCCACCACGCCGGCCCTGGACGGCTTCCCCGTGACCCTCGACGGCGGCGAGTTCCACCAGTTCGTCCACGACGGAGACTTCGAGATCTCCTCCTCCGCCCCCATCAGCGTCGTCCAGTACATGACCGGTTCGCAATACTGCGGCGAGGACGGCCTCGCCATCGGCGATCCCGCCATGTCCGTCGTGCTCCCCCTCGAACAGTTCATCGACGAGATCATCTTCCTCACCCCCGACCGCTACACCGAGGACTACATCAACATCGTCGCCCCCGTCGGCATCGGCGAGCTCATCCTCGACGGCGACGACATCAGCTCGGGCGACTGGGTCGAGTTCCCCTCCGGCGACTACATGCGTTCCCGCATCCCCGCCTCCCCCGGCGTCCACCACCTCACCGCTTCCCAGCCGGTTGGCGTGATCGTCTACGGCTACGACAACGATGTGAGTTATGCCTATCCTGGTGGGGCGTACCTGACGCCGTTCGAGGAAGAAATTCCTGAGTGATTCGCCACAGTCTGAGAGCCTCACCGTCCTCCGAAAGCCCTGTTTCCTTCTCCTGACGGCGAATTCGTGCGTAGTCGTGTACGGTCCGGTGGGCTCTCGAAGCTCTCAGACAGGGCCGAAAGGCCTGCAAACGACAAGAAGTTCTCGTGATATCAGCAGGTTGGCACCCATCTGAATTCAGTCGTTTTCACGCAGAAGGAGGGAAGGGCTATTCGCGCGAGAACATTATTTGCTACAAACTACTTTTTCATCCCCAGCAACTCTGCCAGCCCACCGAGGACTCCGCTCTTGTCCTCACCGGCGAGGATCTCGAGCTCACCGCGGTCGAGGTAAACCCCGCCGCAGGTGTTGCACTTATCGATCTCGACGCCGCGGAAGGGCACGGTCTCCAGCTCGTTGCCGCACTTGGCACAGCGCATCCAGTGTTCGAGGCGGAGGGCCTCCGCGGCCTCCTTGGCGAGGCGGTCCTGGCGCTCGGCGGCGAGGCGGACGAGCTTTTCTTGATCCTGCTTCTGGAAGTAGTCCTTCTCCCCACTACCAGGAGCCGTCTTCTTTTTTGTGGACATGTTCAGATCTCCGTGACGGAAGGAATCGTGGATTTTCTGGTTCTATGAACCGCCCCGCATGTCCTGGAGGCGCTTGAGGAGGATCTGGACCTCCATCGCCTCGCGTCCGTTGGGGGCGAGCCCGAGGTAGGTCTCGTACTCGTTGATGGCGTCGTCGTTGCGGCCCATACCCTCGTAGGCGAGGCCAAGGCCATAGTGACTCTCGGAGTCCATGGAGTTGAGCAGCACGGCCTTGCGGAACTGCTTGGCCGCCTCGCCGTTGTTACCGATCTCGATGTAGGACCAGCCGCACTCCTTGCGGGTGCGGGCGTTGTTGGGATCGGTGAGGAACGCGCGGAGGTACTCCTGGATGGCCTCACCGTGCTGCCCGGACGAGGCGAGCTCGGCGGCGTGGGCGGCGGCGTCCGCCGGCAGCGGGGGCGGCTCGGGTGTTCCGGCGTCGTCGCCCCAGTCGGGTTCGTCGTCCCAGTCGGGCTCGTTGTCGAAGGGATCCATGCCGGGGGGGGCGGGCCGGTCCGAGGGGTGGGTCGGGGGTGCCGGGGTCGGCGGTGCGGGAGGGGGGGTCTCCTCGGTTTCCTGGCCCCACTCGGGCTCCTCGATCTCCTCGGGACGGTCCGACGCATCGGTCGGCTCCTCGATCTCCGCGTCGGTGGGCGCCTCGGCCTCCGCGTCGGTGGGCTCCTCGGCCTCGTCCGCAGCGGCGTCCTCTTCGTCGCCCTCCGTGGCATCTTCTTCGCCCTCGGTGGCGTCCTCTTCGCCCTCGGTGGCGACCTCCTCAGGAGTGGTCGCCTCGGCCACCTCTGCCGTGGCGTCACCGTCGCCGAAGCTCTCCAGCGTGCGGGTCTTGGCCTTCATGGAGTGGATGGCGTACCAGGCCCCCCCGACCAGCACGACGAGCAACACGGCGGCGCCGATGATGTACGGCAGCATGTTGGGCCGTTCCTCGTCGTCCTCCATCGAGTCGAACTGCTGGGAGAAGTCGTCCCCTTCCCACTCCTCGTCCTGCGAGTCGACGGGGAAGCTCTCCTCGTAGCTGCTCTCGAAGGTGTCGAAGTCCTTGCCGAGGCCGTCCTCCTCGTCCTCCTCGTCCTCCTCGGCCTCCTCGTCCTCCTCCTCGTCGTCAGACAGGGGTCCCATGGCCGAGTCGAAGTCGATCGGCGGCGGCGCCTTGGCAGCGGCCTCTTCCTCCTCGGGCTCGTCCTGTGGCTCCTCCTCGTCGTCTCCGGACAGGGCCCCCATGGCCGAATCGAAGTCGATCGGTGGCGGCGGCTCCGCCCGGACGAGGGACTCACCGGACTCCTGCGACTCCTCCTCGCCATCGTCGGACAGGCTGCCCATGGCCGAGTCGAAATCGATGGGCGGCGGCGGCTCCGGGCGATCCTCGGCGGGTTCTTCCTCGGCGCGGGCCGCCTGAGCGGGCTCTTCCTCGTCAGGGGGGTCCGCAGCGGGGGGGTCGTCGGCCGGCGCGGCCTCCAGGGGCTCGTCCTCGCGGTCGTCGGACAGCCGTCCCATGGCCGAGTCGAAGTCGATGGGGGGTGGCGGCTCCACGCTGTCCGCGATCCGCTCCTCCCGGTCCGACGTATCGTCCGAGGGCTCGTCCAGCGGGCGGGACTCCTCGCCGGAGAGGCGCTCTTGCTCTTCCTCTTTCTCGTCCTCGACGTCCTGGGGGCGCTGGGGCGGCTCCGCCGCGTCGGCCGACTCCTCGTCATCGGGCGTGCCGATGGCCGAGTCGAAGTCGATGGGCGGGAACCCTGCCGGGGGCGGGCTCTCCACGGTGGACTCGTCGTCGATGGACGGTATCACCGGCGTCACGACACTCTGGACGGCGGGATCGTAGTAGGGCTCCTCGACCTCCTCGGCCGCCATGCGCGAGACGGTCTCCCGCGCTGCGCGGGGGATGGGCACACTCTCGGCGGCGCCGTCGTCGGCCTCCGGCTCGTCGGTCTCGGTCGTCCCCACGAACAGCCCCGCCTCCACGTGCTCCGACGGCGTGTCCAACGAGGGCAGGGTGGGTTCGTCCGCGGGATACGGATCGTCGCGAGGTTCGTCCGGCTCGGGGAAGGGGATCGCTTCGACCGCCTCCACCGTGTCGACCGGTCCGCGCGCGGGTTCTTCGGGCGGCACCAGCATGTCGGTGCGGTGGGCCACGAGCTCGGCGCTCTCGGGCTCGGCCACGTCGTCAGGCGCGACGTCCGGATCGTCGAACGCCGCCGGGTAGCCCAGCTCCGCGGCCATGTGGCGGTCCACCGACTCCTCGGTGTGAGCCGGGGGCAGGTCGTCGTCCTCTTCTCCATCCAGGGACTCGGGATGCGGCGCCGACGTGGCGGCGGGCAGCCGGACCGGCTCCTCGCTCTCCCAGTTGGCAACCACGTCATCGGTGGTGCGCGCTCTGGGCACCTCGGCGGGTTCCACGGAGCGCAACTCGAGGGTTTCTTGCAGTCGTTCGCGCGTGTGCGAGAGCTCGCGACGGGTCTCGCGGAGCTGCCGCAACACGCCGAAGAAGGGCCGCAGCTCGCTGAGGCGGCTGACGAGCTCCCAGGTCTTGCCGTCGATGGAGATCTCGTCGGTGGCCAGGACACGCTTCTCCACGATCCAGCGCTGCAGCAGCGACAGGTTCTGGATGGGGTAGGTCCGCCCCTCCTGGCGAAGGATCAGGCGCTCGCCGCCGAGCTTGCCGATGCGACGCCTGGTCTTCTCCTTGAGCAGGGGCGCGCCCTCGACCGGCGTGCCGTCTTCCGCCACCTCGTAAACCGTGAACACGTGCTCGCACGACGAGCACTTCACCTTGGTTCCGCGGCTGGAGACCCGCGATCCGTCGAACTCGTATTCACTGCGACAGTTGGGACAGATGATGCGCACGAAAGACCCCAGCTAGAGTTCGCGACTGCAGGGAGCGGCTACGGCTACTCGCTCCCTCCCCCTTCGATCTCGTCGACCAGGTCCTGGGCAGGCCCGATGCTGCCGGCGGCCTTCTTCAACGGACCCAGCGCCTCCGCGTCGCGACCGCACTGGTGGAACGCCACGCCGAGCTTGTAGTTGAAGTTCAAGTTGCCGCCGTTCATGGAGACGGCCTTCTGCAGGTGCGGGATCGCGCCGCTGCAGTTGCCGCCGGCCAGGGCCATGTCGCCGAGCATGAACCAGTCGTCCGCCGTGGTCTCTTCCACGGTGGCGTCGGCCGTCGACTCGGACGCCGCGGCCGTGGGCTCCTCGGCGTCCGCTGTCTCGGTGGGCTCCTCGCGAGGCGTTGGATCCTCGCGCTCGGCCACGGGCGGCGCCGGTGTGGGCTCGTTTTGGTCGGACCTGACGACCTCGAGGCCGGTGTCGTCGAAGCTGCCGTCGGGGTTGCGCCGGTGGGGGTAGCCGTCGTTCTCCGGCTCCTCGAACTCCTCGATCTCGTCCGTCGTGGGATCGCCGGACAGGTGCTCACGCTGGCCCGCGGCCAGATCCTCTTCGATCCTCTTGCGAGCTTCCTCGGCCAGCGCCTCCATCTGCTCTTCGGTGACGCGGGAGGTGGGCTGGTCCTCGGAGTCACCGCCGAAGAGGCCGCGGCTGTTGCCCAGGGTGATGATCAGGCCGATGACTGCGATGGCCGCGACGCCGACCCCCACCATGGTGGGATTCAGGCCCAGCAGCTTGCGATCTTCGGCCTGGCGGCTGCGGCGACGCTGGGCCGCCGTCTTCGAGGGCCGCTGCTTGAGGTCCACCTTGAATGCGTCGCCGTGGGCTTCGCCGGTGGTCGAGGCCGTGGGTTCGATGCCGGCCGAGGACGCGGGGTCCACGGGCGGGGCCTTGCGCTTGGGCTTCTCCTCGACGACCTTGCCGCCCGTCTCCTCCATGAGGCGGGCGTGGACCTCGGCGAAGAACACCTCCTGCTCGGCGTCGGAGCCGATGCGGGTCCAGTCCTTGCCGTCGTGGGAGATCTGGTCGTCCTGGGTGACCTTCTTCTCACGGATGGACTTGCGCAGGGTCTTGATGTCCGGGAAGTCGTAGATCAGCCCGATGGCGACCTTGACCTTCCACGTCCCCACACCCACGGCCTTGAAGTCCAGGTTCTCCGCGGCCAGGGTGCCGCCCGCCATGGACGCGCGGACCTGCTCGGAACCCGAGGGTGGCTCGACCTTGTCGGGCGCGGGCGGCTCCTTGCGGGACTTGTCCACGTCGAAGTCCACGCCGCCGTAGTCCGACGTGAAGATGTCCTCGGCCTTGAGGCCCCCCGGCAGGGGCCCTCCGGACAGGGGGCCGGCGCCGGCGTCCGCGGCGCTGGGCGGCGGCCCGGGAGGCGCCGCCGTCCGGCCCTGCGAGGGCTCGTCCATCCCCTCGTCCGCAGGGGCGGCCTCCACCTCGAGGTCGGGTTCGGGGGCCTGGTCGGCCTCCTGGTTGAAGATCACGAACACGTGCGCACAACGCGGACATGTGATCTTGGCTCCGCGACCCTTGAGCTTCTCGCCGGGGAGCTTGTACTTGGCTTCACAGTTCGGGCAGGTGATGACCATGTCTATTCCGAGAGAGAGCAGCGCCGAGGCATCGGGCCTCGTTCCAAACCCTAGGACCGCCGCAGCCGCTGTTTGGTTCCCCGATGAGGGGATTTCCCGTCATGGGTTGGTGGCAAACGGCAGATCACCCACGCACTATCTCCCAAGCAGGATACCACACCGGAACGTGCGCCTCACACCCGCGCGCCACGCGCGCATGACGGTCACACGCCGACGATCTCCAGGTTCGCGTGTCGGGCGGAGAGCTTCTTCATGCCCGCCCGGGGAAAGAACACCTGAAGCTTCATCGTCGGTCCTCGCCCCTCGATGTGGCGCACCTCGCCCACCCCGAACGCGGGGTGGCGGACCCGCGCCCCCACGCGCATCTCGACGGCCTCGGGGTCGTACACCACCTCGCTCTGGCCGGGGATCTCCTCCTCCTCGGCGGCCGGGCGCCCCGGCGGTAGCAGGGACGAACGCGTCACAGGAGCGGCGCCGCGCAGGTATCGCAGGAACGGCGAAGGGCGGGTCTGGCGCCACCCGGCCCCGCCGCCGCCGCGATCGAACACCATCAGCCGGCGCCGAGCGCGCAACAGGTAGAGGCGGTCCATGGCCCGCGTGCAGGCCACGTAACACAGCCGGTATTCCTCCTCGAGGCCGCGCTGGCTCGACGCGGCGCGGCTGTTGGGGAACAGGCCCTCGTCCAGGCCCACGATGCAGACCACGTCGAACTCCAGGCCCTTGGCGCAGTGGATGGTCATCAGGTTGACGCGGGCCGAGTCGGAGGCGTTGTCGGTGCCGGCGCCGGCGGGGAGGCTGTCGGCGTCCGACACCAGCGCCGCGCGGTCCATGAACTCGGCCAGCGCCTCGAGGCCGGCCCCTTCGGACCGCTCGGCAGCGGACCGGATCAGCTCCAGCAGGTTCTCGAATCGCTGCTGGGACTCGTGGGTGTCGGTGCCGCCATAGGACTCGGAGAGGCCGCTGCGCTGGATCACCAATTCCATCAGCTCCGGCAGGCTCAGGATTGCCGCCTCGTCGCGGATCCCGGCGACCGTGTCGCAGAAGCCGACGAGCCGCTTGCCGATGGCCGGCCCGACGATCCTCTCGGCGGCCGCTCTGCGGGCGGCCTCCTCGGCGGTACTCCCCGAAGCGGCCGCCAGGGTCACGACCTTGCTCACCGTGCCCGCGCCGACACCCCGGGTGGGCGCCCGTACGGCGCGGGCGAAGCTCACCAGGTCCCGCGGCTGGATCAGCAGACGCAACCAGGAGAGCGCCTCCTTGATCTCGCGGCGCTCGTAGAACCGCGTCCCGCCCACGAGCACGAACGGGATGGCGGACCGCTGGAATGCCTCCTCCAGGGCCCGCGACTGGGCGTTGGTGCGGTAGAGCACGGCCATGCGGTCGGCGGACACACCCCGGCCCCGCTCCTGACGGATCACCCCCACGACGCGCCGCGCCTCGTCGGCCTCGTCCCGCGCCTGCAAGATCGTCGGCGGCTCGCCGAGGCCCCGATCGGTCCACAGCTTCTTGTCGGCGCTGCCGCCGCCGCCTTCGTTGACCACTCGCGACGCCGCGTCGAGGATCGCGGTGGTGGAACGGTAGTTCTGCTCCAGGCGCACCACCTTGGCGCCACCGAAGTCCTCGGCGAACCCACGGATGTTGGTCACGTCGGCGCCGCGGAAGCTGTAGATGGACTGGTCGTCGTCCCCCACCGCGCACAGGTTGTTGCGCGGCTCGGCCAGCTGCTTGACCAGGTCGTACTGCAGGTCGTCGGTGTCCTGGAACTCGTCCACCAGGATGTAGCGGAAGCGGTCGCGGTAGCGGTCCAGCACCCGGGGCTGCTCGTCGAACAGCTGCGCGGTCAGCGCGAGCAGGTCCGTGAAGTCCACCGCCTGGCTCGCGCGCAGGCGCCGGGTGTACTCGGCGTAGGCCTCGCGCACTGTCGCGCCGCCGCGCCCACCGCCGGTCATGTCCTGGGGAGAGATGCGCTGCCGCTTGGCCTCCTCGATGCGCGCCCGGACCAGCCCCACGGCGAGGCGTCCCGTCCGGTCCACCTCCTTGAGCACGTCCTTGACCAGCCGCTTCTGGTCGCCCTCGTCGTAGATCACGAAGCTGTGCTCGAGGCCCACGTGAGGGGCCTCGCGGCGCAGGATGCGCAGGCAGGCCGAGTGGAAGGTGTGCACCCAGGCGCCGGTGGCCTCACCGCCGAGCAGCCGCTGAACCCGCTCCTTCATCTCCCCCGCGGCCTTGTTGGTGAACGTGACCGCGAGGAGCTGGGACGGCTCGGCACGCCCACTGTGGATCAGGTGGGCGAGGCGATAGGTGAGCACGCGGGTCTTGCCGGAGCCGGCGCCGGCGAAGACGAGCAGGGGACCGTCGCCGTGCTCCACGGCCTCGCGCTGGGGTGGATTGAGGGAGTCCAGATCCAGCAGATTCGAGCCCATGCGCTACTTTCCAGCCTTGCGGCGCGACGCCTTGCGCTCGCGGACACGCTCGTGCTTGCGGTCGCCAGCGCCCGTTATCAGGCGCGGCTGGGCGCGCGTGACGAGCAGGGCCCCGTCGGGCACGTCCTTGGTCACCGTGCTGCCGCTGCCCACGTAGGCGCGGTCCCCCACCTTCACCGGCGCGACCAGCTGGGAGTCGGACCCCACGAACGCGTCCTCGCCGATGGCGGTCCGGTGCTTGTCGAGGCCGTCGTAGTTGCAGAAGATCACCCCGGCGCCCACGTTGGAGCGACTCCCGATCACGCCGTCTCCCAGGTAGGCCAGGTGGTTGGCCTTGGCGCCGGCGTCCATGCGCGTGGCCTTGGCCTCGACGAAGTTGCCCAGGTGGACGTCGGGGCCGAGGGTGCTGCGCATGCGCAGGTGGGCGAAGGGCCCGATCTTGGCGCCGTCGCCGACGGCCACGCGGTCGTCCGGGGTGGACTCCGCCGGCTTCTTCTCGTTGATGCCGGTCATCACCGTGTAGGGCCGGACCTCTACACGCCCGCCCACGTCCGCCGCCTGCAGCACGCAGCCCGGACCCACGACGGTCCCCGGCCCCACGGTGCAGTCGATGAGGATGGCGCCCGTGCCGATCACGGCCCCCTCCCCCACCGCGGTGTCGCCGCGCAGCTGCACCCCGGGGTCGAGCACCACGTCGCGGTCCAGCGTGACCTCGGGATCCACGCGCGTGCTGGCGGCATCGCGGAACGTCACGCCCTCGACCTGCCAGTGGTCTGCCACGCGGGCGTACAGCGAGGACTCGGCCTGGGTGAGCTCCCGCCGGTCGTTGACCCCCTGCACCTCGTCGGGGTCGTCGTGGACCACGGCGTCAGCCTTCATCCCGCCGTCCGCCCCCGCCCCCGCCCCCCCCCAGTACCGGAAGGAAAACAACCCCCGGGGGG
>CAZLEO010000164.1:14372-21283 GCA_964558555.1 uncultured Rickettsiales bacterium
GGTGTACAAGGGGGTCAGCGTTCATCCCGCGGTCGGCGGCGGCGGGGGCCGCGACGATGTCCGTCAGGTACAGCTCCCCCTGGTCGTTGTCCGTGGTCAGCCCGGCCAGCAGGCCGTCCGGTCCGAACAGGGTCGCTGCGTCCGCCGCGTACACCCCCGTGTTCACCTCGCGCACCGCGAGCTGCTCGGGCGTGCAGTCCCGCGCCTCCACGATCCCCTGCACGGCGCCGGCCCCGTCTCGCACGATACGCCCGTACCAGCCCGGCTCCGCCAGCTCCATGCTCAGCACGGTCACGGCGGCGCCCGCCGCCTCGTGGGCCTCGGCCAGCCGGCGCAGGGTGGACGCGCGCACCAGCGGCACATCACCGGGCACGATGATCACGGTGCCCTCGAACCCTGCGAGCGCATCCGACGCGGCCCTCACCGCGTCGCCGGTGCCCAGCTGCTGCTCCTGCACCGCAAACTCCACCCCCGGCAGGTCACCCAGCGCCTGGCGCACCTGATCGGACTGTCGCCCGATCACCACCACCGCCGCCTCGCACCCCGCCCCACCGGCGCTGCGCACCACGCGCTCCACCAGCGGCCGGCCGGCCACCGGGTGCAGCACCTTGACCAGCGACGACTTCATCCGCGTTCCCTGGCCCGCGGCCAGCACGACAGCCACACGCTTCGCGCTCATGCTTCCTCCATAACCCGATTACAGCGGGTCATTGTACAGCGGATCGCGGGACGGAACTTGATATCAGGAGAAGGTCAGTCGATCAGCAACACGTACGTGGTGGGGCCCCCGTGGGTGCCGGCCACGGCGATCATGTAGGGGACGCTCCCGCTGAGGGTGGCGCCCATCTCCTCGGGGGGCATCAGGTCGTGGATGTCGCCCTCCACCAGCGGCTCCTCATCGGGGTTGTCGGTGAGGAACATGCCGAGGTCGTTGAGGGTGCCCGGCCAGTACAGGGTGAAGGACCGGTTGCCGGCGTCCTCGGGGAACAGGGTGAACTTGAAGTAGTCCAGGTCGCCGTTGTAGTCGCCGTTGGGCTCCGCGCCCAGGGAGGTCAGGTCTCCGACGATGGCGGCGGGGAGCTGCAGGCCGCCGAGGTTCTGCGCGGCCTGGGGGGTGTCGTTGGATTCCTGCTCGTCGAAGAAGAAGCGCTCGAGGTCGACGGTGTGGTTCAACCGCTCCGATTTGTTGCCGTCGGTGTCCTCGATCACCAGGCCGAGCTCGACGGGGACGGGCGAGGTGAACGGGTCGAGGCTGGTGCGGTACTCGCCGCTGTCCGCGTACAGCACCACCGTGGCGTCGGACGTACTCTCACCGTGCAGGTCGATGGTCTCGTGCAGCACGCCGTCGTGGTAGACGTAGAACACCCCCTCGCGGACGTTGGACTGGGGGTCGACCCAGTCGAAACCCACGGTGAGCAGCCACTTCTCGAAGTCGGCCTGGTAGGTCAGGGAGCTCAGCTGCGGCGTGGCCGACGGGTCCATGTCGTCGTCGTCGTCGGTCACGGGGAAGCCGATGTCGCACCCCAGGGCCAGGGTCAGCAGCAGAAGGCACCAGGATCGGGGGCTGATTACGCTCATCGTCGTTCGCAAACCACCGCGGTCTGCACCACGAATGGAACCTCCTGAGGGCGGCCCTGTCAAGGGGCGAGGCGTGCGCGGTGGGTGCATGGAGCCGCGTTTCAGACGCTTGTTGGCCTGCAAGGGCGTGAGTGCTAACATCTCGCGTCCCAGCCCAGAGGGCTGGTCACGAGGAGGGTGCCATGGCTGGAGCGAGCGTCAACAAGGTCTTCCTGCTGGGCAACATCGGCCGCGATCCCGAGCTGCGGCGGACGTCGAGCGGCAAGGCCGTCGCCACGTTCACCCTGGCCACCAGCGAGCGCGCCCGCGGGGAAGGCGGCGACCGCACCGAGTGGCACCGCATCGTCGTGTGGGATCGGCTCGCCGAGCAGTGCGATCAGTACCTGTCCAAGGGTCGCCAGGTGTTCGTCGAGGGCCGGCTGCAGACCCGCAGCTGGGAGGACCGGACCGGCGCGAAGCGGCAGACCACCGAGATCGTCGCCAACCAGGTGCAGTTCCTGGGATCCCAGCGCGGCGGCGGTGGCGAATCCGGCTACTTCCGTCCGCCCCCCATCGAGGACAACGACTACTCCGGCGGCCAGTCCCAGTCCGGCCGCGGCTACCCGCAGGATCGCCAGCAGGACAGCCAGCAGGATCGCCAGGCCGCGCCCGCCCGCAAGGAGCCCGACATCCCCTACAAGGACGACGACGAGGACATCCCGTTCTAGGGACTACTCCGGCTCCACCATCACCGTCGGCACCAGGTACCACTGCTTGGGCTTGTGTAGATCCGACAGGTACCACAGCAGGGTCTCGGTGCGCGTCTGCAGCCGCTGGCTGACGTACTCCACCTCGGACAGGGTCACGTGCACCTCGGCGCGCTCGGCCTCCTTGTCCACCAGCACGTAATCGATGGAGATGGTCTCGACCGTGGATTGCCCCACGCCGTCGGCCATACGCTGGAGGTAGGCGGTCTGGTCCTCGACGGTCTCGAAGAAGCCGGAGGCGGCCTGGAAGTCACGCCACCGCAGGGCGTTCATGTAGTCGCTGGACCGCTCGCGGACGTCCTTCATCGCCTTCTTGCGCAGGCGCTCGGACTTCTTGTACTCGCGCTGGGTGCGCTGGGTCTCGTTACACCCGCCCAGGACGGGAGTGGCGACGGCGAGCGCCAGGCAGATGAGCAGGATCTTGGTTACCGAGCCTGTGACCGAGGATGCCCGACGAAGGAGCGAAGCGACTGGTCCAGCGGGGATGGATCGCGGCTCTGACGACGGGAGTGGCATGTCTTCACGGCCTCTCATGATGGACTACCAGCTCCTCTTTGCCTGTGAGGGGAAGCGAGGCAGGAACGGTCTCACCTGCACCCCGACCTTGAATCCGAAGTAGACAGGCGACGCGAGCTCGGGGACCTCCACCACGGCGTCGAGCTCGGTGGACTCGTACGGATCGCGGTGGGCCGTGCGCGTGCCCTCGGGCTCGAGGCTGAACGACAGCGGCAGGTCGAAGGTGATGGCCACGTGGGGGCTGAGCTCGATCACCGCCCCCGGCTCCACGATCAGCAGCGGATCGATGTAGGCCGACTCCGGCGCGTAGCAAGGGCACTGGAAGTCGTACAACTCGGCGATGTCCGGGTAGATCATCAGACCGAAGCCAGCGGCCACGGTGGGCTTGATGGGCCACAGGGCCACCGGGTAGAAGCGCACCTTCCACGCCAGACCGTACACGAAGATCTGGGGCTGCTCGACGATGGGGTTGAAGTACGGCTGGATGGTGTCCGGCTCGTCCTCGTCGTATTCGTACTTCTGCAGCTGGATGTTGAGATTGGAGAACGCCATGGACCAGTTGAACTCGAAGTCCAGGAAGGTGGTGAGCCCGAACCCCAGCAGGGCGTTGAGCCACAGCCCGCCGCCCTTGCGTTGCAGGAACAGCGACTTGGCGTCCACCACGTTCTGCAGGTTCTCCGGATCGAGGATCCAGTTGCCGTAGAAGTCCAGCTCCAGCGGTCCCGACAGGTACCCCAGGCTCACGCCGATGATGGGCTGGAAGCGGTGGTTGGCCGCGCGCTGCTTCCACGCCTCCAGCGACAGGCGCGAGTTGTGCCACTTCACGTACTGGGCCTTGGACAGCCCCGCGTCCTCCCAGTCCGTGCTGATCAGCTCCGAGTCCACCTGCTCTTGCAGGTCCTCCTCGGTGATCGTCTCCCGCTCGACCTTGCGGCTGGCTGCCAGCTCCTCGAAGTCCGCATCGGTCAGGGCCAGGTCCAGCGCCCGCGTCGCCATCCGCTCCTTGGCCGCGCGGCGCCGCTCGAGCTCGGCCTCCTCGAGGTCGGACTCGTCCACGGCCACGTTTTCGTCGTACGGATCGGCGAGCTCCTCCAGGGTCAGCTCGACGGCCTCGAGCAGGGACGCCTCGCTGCCCGGGGCGAACCGCACCTCGAAGCTGTACTCCAGCTCGGCCAGCGGCACGTTGAGCACGGTGATGGTGACGAACGTGACCTCCACGTCCTCCTGATAGGTGCCGCTGACGACGCGGTCCACGTCCGCCTTCTCGCCCAGGATCAGCTGGCAGCCCAGCTCCTGATCCGGAGGGCAACCCCGCATGTACAGAGACGCCGACACCTCCTTGGCGCCGTCGTAGATGGCCGACACGTCGCTGAGGCGGTACAGATCCAGGTGGGGCCGCTCGTCGAGGCCGTCGATGAGCGTGCGCGACAGGTCCCGGCTGCCCGTCGCGGACTCCCGGTCCAGGCTCAGCAGGGGGATGAACAGGACGGCCTGCTCGGTGCGGTCCTCCTCCTCGGCGTCCTCGGGCAGGGGGATGTAGAGATCGTCCTCGGGGGCCTCGTACCGGCGGTCGTCCGGGTCCTCGTCCTCGGTCTGAGCCAGGGCGGGCAGGGCCAGGCACAGCGCCAGCGTGGACAGCAGCAGCTCGGCGAGAATCCTCACGAACCGAATACTACACCTAATAGGCGATGCGATGCGCGTCGATGGAGCCGGAGACCGTCGTGCCGTAGATCTCGTCCTCGAAGCTGCCCGTCATCTCGCCCACGGCCGGGAACTCCCCCTCGAACTCGGTCGGCAGCTCGAACCAGCCATAGATGTCGATCGCCAGGTTGCCCGCGATCGCCATGTCGTCGATCTCGCCGTCGATGAGCAGCGATACGTCGATCTCGCCGAAACCCACGACGCTGGCGATGCACGATCCGGACCCCTCCAGCAGCTCCCCGTAGGGCTCCACCTCGAAGTCCACCGATCCCACGCAGTTGACGGCGATGGGGTAGCCGCCGATCTCGAGGTCGAGGTTGAGGCTCACGGTCCCCGCGTACACGCCCGCCAGCTCGTGCTGCACCAGCACGCCGCCCACCGCGTAGGTCAGCCGGTCGCCGTTGGGCAGCTCGGTCTTGGCGGTGATGGTGTGTGTGCCCACGGGGAAGTCTTCCACCTCGCCGTACACGCCCATGAACTCGAAGTCCTCGTCCTGGTCCGTGGTCCAGGCGATCTCGTCCCAGTCCAGCGGCTCGCCGTCCACGTCCACGACCTCGCCCTCCAGCACCACCGGCGTCCCCAGGGGGATGAAGTCGCCCGACGCGGGCGAGTACACCACCAGCTCGGAGTTGGACCACAGCTCGTCGTCCACGTCGTCGTCGTCACCCTCGGTGTCGTCGTCGTCGTCGGACACGTCGTCGTCGTCGGACACGTCGTCGTCGTCGCCTTCGGAGTAGGTGTCGTCGTCGCCGCCCACATCGATGATGGCGCTGTCGGAACAACCCAGGGCTGCGAGCAGGAGCGACAGGGCGAAGGCGGTGGCTATCAGGATGGCTCGAAGACCCATGGGATTCCTCCTGAAGATGCGCCACGCAGTATGGCCCACCGCCCAGGACGCCACAAGGGCGTATAATCTCCCCCGAAACCCGATCCTGGGGGAGACATGGACGAGCTGACCTTCGAACAGGCCCTGGCCCGCCTCGAGGAGATCGTACGGCAGATGGAGGAAGGCGAGGTCGCCCTCGAGCAGTCCCTGAGCCTCTTCGAGGAGGGGGTCTCGCTGAGCAAGCACTGCGCATCCAGGCTCCACAAAGCCGAGCAACGTGTCGTCACGCTGCTCCAGGACGCCGACGGCACCCTGCGCGACGAGTCCTACGAGACCGCCGAGATCCTCGGTCCGGCCATGCGCGACGACGGCGACGACTGAGAGGGAACTCCTCCAACATGCCCTCGCAGCGCACGAGGCTCGATGTGGCCCTGGTGGAGCAGGGCCACGCGCCCTCGCGCGAGCGCGCCCGAGCACTGATCATGGCCGGCAAGGTCCTCGTCGACGACCGCCCCGCCGACAAGCCCGGCACCCGCCTCCGCGACGACGCCGTGATCCGCCTGCGCGTCCCCGACCACCCCTACGTCAGCCGCGGCGGCGTCAAGCTCGAGGGCGCCCTGCGCGACCTCACCGTGGACCCGACCGGGCTGCGCTGCCTCGACGTCGGCGCCTCCACCGGCGGCTTCACCGACTGCCTGATCCGCCACGGCGCCGCCCACATCCTCGCCGTCGACGTCGGCACCAACCAGCTGGCGTGGGCCTTGCGGACCCACGAACGAGTGACGTCGCTGGAGAAGACGGACATCCGACACCTGGCGGAGGCGGCGCGGGAGGGCGAGAACGAGTGGCTCGGGCACTTCGATCTGGCGGTGATCGATGCGTCGTTCATCTCGTTGAGGTTGGTGCTTCCAGCCACCGTGGGTCTCGTGAGGCCCGGCGGCCGCGTGCTCGCGCTGGTCAAACCCCAGTTCGAGGTCGGCAAGGCCCGCCTGGGCAAGGGCGGCGTGGTCAGGGACGAGGGGTTGCGGCAGGGGAGCATCGAGGGGATCGCCGAGGTGGGGGCGGAGCTGGGGCTGGAGCTGGAGGGGTCGGTGGACTGCCGGCTGGCCGGGGCGAAGAAGGGGAACGTGGAGCATTTTCTGTTGTGGGGGAAGGGGTAGGGAGGGCTTGCGGTCGGGGGGAGCGTGGGGGCGTCGCGATCCGGGGGGTGGGGGGGGCAACCGTGGGATGCGTCGCCTGGTCAAGTCTGGACTTGCGACTTTCGGTTGCGAAACCCATTCCCCCGCCACCGGGAGTATGAACCGTGGCCATGGCCTACCGAGAACCGGAAGAAAGTCGGCAAGATCCAGACGTTGACCAGCGTTGACGCCTGCTCGAGGCTTGGTTCGCCCGTCCGGCAGGATATCGAGTATCAGCGAACTCGGGGCCAGCGAGGGTGGCGGTCGAGGGCGAACCCATCGCGTCGGCTCCGCCACCCGCCCTGCCCGATGGGCAACCCAAGCCCCGATCAGGCGTCAACGCTGGTCAGGTCTGGCTTTTGCCAT
>CAZLEO010000165.1:0-21197 GCA_964558555.1 uncultured Rickettsiales bacterium
GGTAGTCGTTGGTGTTGTTGTCGTTGTCGGGGGAGCCGTAGTCGTCCTCGTAGTCGTCGCTGTCCTCGGGGGTGTCCGGGCAGCGGTCGTGCCGGTCGGGCACGCCGTCGCGGTCGTTGTCCTCTTCGGGACACCCGTCGTCGTCGTGGTAGCTGTCGAAGTCCTCGGGCAGGTTGGGGCAGTCGTCCTCCCAGTCGAGGAAGTCGTCGCCGTCGTTGTCCTCCTCCGGGCAGCCGTCCCAGTCCTCGAAGTCGTCGTAGTCCTCGGGCACGTCGGGGCAGTCGTCCACCTTCGACGGGATGCCGTCCTCGTCCGGGTCGTCCGGGGGGCCGCCGAGGAGCACGAACAGGCCGCCGGTGATCGAGAAGTTGTCCCAGCGGTCGGTGAGCCGGCCGTCCACGGCCACGGCCTCGTCCGGCGACGACGGGCCGACGATCATGATGTAGCGGGCGTCGATGCGCAGCCCGAAGCGGGACACGAACAGGATCTTCACGCCCCCGCCGGCGTTCCAGGCGAAGTCGTTGTCGGGGTTCTTGGGCTGGAGGTTGGGGTTGAAGTCCACCTCACCCTCCTGCCCGCCCCCCTCGGCCTGGCGATCGCTGATCTGGAAGTAGCGCATCCCCACGCCCAGGGCGAAGTAGGGTACCGCCGGCCACTTGCCCAGGTGGAAGATCACCGACAGGTCGGGCAGCAGCACGTGCGACAGGCGCCCGGCGTCCCCGTTGCCCCAGGGGCGATGGGTGAACGTCTGGACGTAACGCAACGTCACTTCCATGCCCACGTACTCGAAGAAGTTGAACCCCACGTGGCCGCCGAATTCGGGGCCGTTGACGAAGTTCTCCTCCTCCTGGAAGAAGGCATGGTAGCCGCCGAAGATGTCGATGTTGACGCTTCGGGGCTTGATCCCGGGAATGTGCCAGACCCGGGCGGACGCCACGAACGGCACCAGCAAGGCACCGATCAGGACCATGACCGAACACAGCTGCAGGGCGCGGTTGTTCATCTCGGCACGTCCTTTCGAGAGGCCCACATATAACCAGAACGCGTTTTTCTTACAATCCTGGGCTACCATCCCCCGTGTGCGCAAGCGAGCTTCCCTGGCCGTCACCGCTGGCTTCATCGTCGCGGCGGTGCTCACCTCCTGCACCGATCCGATCCCCGGCCGGCGCGAGGAGGTGATCGACGGACGCTTCGCCCACTGGCCCACGGGCCTGGCGGAGGGGGACGCATGGCGTCTGGACGGGGACGCCGAGCTGGACGGGTCCAGCGGCGACCTCGACATCCACGCCACAGGGGCGGCCGATGCCGGCGCATTTTCCATGGTCCCGACGGTCCCGGACCGGGACTACCTGCTGGCCCTGGAGCACTCCGGCGGCCCGGGCCGGGTGGAGGTGACCCTCGACGATCTGGGCTCCACCTCTGTGGTGGACCTGCCCCACGCGACGACCAAGCAAGAGGTCACCGCCAGCATCCGGCCCCAGCGGGACGGCATCCGGATGCGATTCCTCGACCTGGCCGGGGACGACTCGATCCTGCACATCGACCGCGTCTCCGTGGCCTCCCACGACCTGGGCACCTCCTACCACGAGCCGCCCATCCGCATCCTCGTGGTGATGCACGCCGAGACCGACGTGCTGTCCGCCGAGCGCTACTGGGAGCGGCGCGAGACCATCGCCGACACCGCCGCGCTGCTCGAGGACCACGGCCTCGAGCTCACCCTGCTGGCGTCGGGCACCTTTGCCGAGTGGGCCCTGCACGAGAACGACCGCGCCTTCTACATCGACCTGCAGCAGCGCGGCCACGAGGTGGGCACCTACGTGTTCCCCCTGTACCGCGTGGACGAGCTCAGCTGGGAGGTGGGGGACATCTTCGAGGACGGCATGGCGGACCGGGAGTGGGCCGATCACCGCGGCTGGGTGGATCTGCTGGTGCCCCCCGAGACCAACACCACGGTCTGCGCCTACGCCCCCATGGAGCAGATGCCGACGCTGATGGTGGACCACGGCTTCCAGCTGGACCTGTCCTCGGTGGCCGTGGCCGTCGAGGGCGGCGCGTCGCGGGAGTCCGTGGCCTGGGACTACCTGGGCCACCATCCCCACCACCCGTACCGCCCCGCAGACACCGCCGTGGCAGGGGAGGAGCTCGCAGGGGACCCGTCCGGGCCCTACGTGACCATCGGCCACGCCGCCCAGGTGGGTCGGGATGACGCCCACGGGGCGCCGTGCAACGTCGGCGACTACCAGCGCATCTTCGGCCAGATGCTCGATCGCTGGACCGCCCACCAGCGCGCACCGGCGACCGAGGCTCGCGACCGGGTGTGGGTGTTCGGCGTGCTCCACAACTCCAAGCAGGGGGAGGCCTTCGGCGACGATCTCGTCGAGTTCGTCGAGCACCTCTCCGAGGAGGTCCTCGGCCAGACCACCGCCGAGGGTAACCCCATCGCCACGGGCGCCACGGCCGCGGAGGTGCTGGCCGAATACCTCCAGTGGGAGGAGGACCACCCGTCCGCCCCCGGCTTCTCCTTCACCTTGCCCCCGTGATGGCGAAGGGGGACAATGAGGGGACCTGGGTGAAAGGGACACGACCGTGGCTGACAAACTTTGCGTCCGCAACGTGATGAGCACCGACCTCATCACCCTCAGCGAGGACGAGACCCTCGACCTCGTCGAACAGGTGATGCGCCTGGGACGGGTCCGCCACCTCCCGGTGACCCGCGGCAGCGAGATGGTGGGCCTCGTGACCCACCGCGACCTGCTCAGGGCGTCCATCAGCGCCCTGGCCGACATCGGCGAGGACGAGCGTCAGGAGATCCTCTCGAGGGTACAGGTCCGGGACATCATGAACGTGGACGTCCGCACCGTGGATCCCGACACCGCCCTGGTCTCGGCCGCCGCCACCCTGCTGGAGAATCGGTTTGGCTGCCTGCCCGTGGTCAACGACCGCGGCCTGCTCGAGGGCATCCTCACCGAGGCCGACTTCCTGCGCTTCTCCATGTTGGCCATCAAACGCCTCGAGGAGCTCGAAGGCCGCGATTAGCCCCTGATATCAGTCACCTAGCTTATCCAACAAATCTGTTTTATCGACGTCTTCTGCGCCGGTATGCCGCCACTTCCTCCACGGCGAGGGCGTGGAGCTGGCTCAGATCGAGGCGGGTGATGGGGACGTCGGGGGCCTTGGGGGAACCCTTGTTGAGGATGCGGCGGGACTGGTGCAGGAACCACCCGCCGTGCATGCCGACGGCGTGGAGATCTCCGCGGGGGGGCTGGCCGGCGATCTCGGCCTCGGCGCGGCGCACCCGGTTGGCGAGGCCCTCCAGCGTCATGGTCCGCAGGGGGCCCTGGCGGCGCGCAGTGAACGCCACGTGGCCGTGGGGCAGGTAGCGGACCACGAGCAGATCCGCGCCCGCGAAGCGCCCCGCCCGCGCCGCGGCCTTCGACGCGCTCTCCATGGCGAGCACGGTGGTCCCCTGGACCTCGGCGCGCAGCGCCTTGTCCGCATCGCGCAGGGCGTCGTACCAGCCGCGCTCGGTGGCCACGATGGCGTCGAGCACGGGCTCGATGGCCGTGTACACGGCCTCGGAGTCGGTGGGGTGGAGCTGGTTGAGGCCCTCGATGATGGCTGGCATGGCCACGGCGTGGTCCACGGGGTCGCGGCTGCGCAGGGACTCCCCCTTGAGGTCCTGGCGGGCGCAGAACTCGAGGATCTTGCTCAGCTCGCCCTCGCCCCGGATCCCGAGGTGCTCGGCCACCAGCTCCGCGGCCGACGCGTCGAGGTCCCCCTCGCTGCCAGGCCGCGGGTGGTTGTCGAACCGTCCGCCGCCGAGGTCCACCAGCAGGTAGCCCTCCTCCTCCAGCGCCTCTGCGCCGCCCGCCTCCTCCACCTCGTTGGGGGACATGAACCTCAGGGGGCAGTCGAGCACGCCGGTGATCTGAGCACCGCCGTAGCGGCGCAGCAGGTACACGCACAGCAGCGCGTCGAGATCGGGGGTGGGGTGCGTGACGATGGCGCGGACAGGTCTATCGACGGTCAATCGCCGTCTCCTTCCCCGGTCTGGGTCTCGGCCTCCACCATGTCCCGCAGCTCGTCGCTGACGAGATCGATGAACTCGTCGACCATGTCGGATCGCCAGCGTGAACCCCGCCCCTCGTCGAGGATGCGCAGCACCTGGGAGAACGGCATGGGCTTGCGGTAGTGGCGCTCCTGGGTCAGGGCGTCGAAGACGTCGGCGATGCCGATGATCTGCCCGGCGTCGGGGAACCGCTTGCCCACGAGGCCGAAGGGGTAGCCGTCGCCGTCCAGGCGCTCGTGGTGGGTCGCGGCGATGTAGGGCAGCTCCTCCAGCCCCTCGGGGAAGTGGATGCGCCGGAGGATGTCGTGGGTCAGCCTGGGGTGCTTGCGGATCTCGTCGAACTCGGCGTCCGTGAGCTTGCCGGGCTTGCGCAGGATCTGGTCGTCCACACCGATCTTGCCGTAGTCGTGCACCAGGCCCGCCCAGTACAGCCGCTTGCACTCCTCGCCCGACCAGCCCAGCCGCTCGGCCAGGGACCGGGCGTAGTGGGCCACCCGCAGGGAGTGGCCGGCGGTGAGGCCGTCGCGGGCGTCGATGCTGGCGGAGAGGACCTCCATGAGGCTCTCCACCATCCGCTCTTGCTCGGACAGCAGGTACAGGGTCTCGAGGCTCATGCCGAGCTGCCGGCCCACGGCCAGCAGGAACTCCAGCATCTCCGAATCGTACGGGGTGTGGACGGTCAACGTGTCGACGTAGATCACGCCCCAGGACCGCTTGACCGAGGTGATGGGCGCGGCCAGGACCGAGCGCACGGCCTGGAACGCCAGCGTCTCCGACGCCACGAGGCGCTCGTCGCTGGACGCGTCCATGCTCACCATGCCCACCTGGTCCCGCATGACCAGATTGGTCAGCACGCGCGAGGGCTGGAAGGCCTCCGCGCCGTCCCCTGCCGGCCGGATCACCACCGCCTCGGCGTTCTCCATGCCGGGCTCCTTGACCAGGATCGCGGCGCGCTCGCCGGGGAGCTGATCCATCACCGCGTCGAGGACGAGGCCGAAGACATCCAGGCGTTCACGCGATCCCGACAGGGTCGCCGACAGGTCGTACAGGCTGCCCAGCCGCCGCGTGGACAACACGTCCATCCGCTTGGACGTGGTCTCCCCCATGGCGTACCGGGAGCCGTCGAGGTGGATCGTCTGCAGGATCTGCGTGCCCGTGTCCGGGTCCAGGCGCTCCAGCTCCTTGGCCGTGTCCACGTGGTGTTCGAGCTTGATGGCGTGCCCGCCGGGGGCGCCCAGGTGGATCCAGGTCTCGAACGGCAGCGGGATCTCCCGGATGCGGGTGCCCTGAAAGTACGAGCCCGACGTGCTGTCCAGGTCCTGGAAGACCCAGCCGTCGCCCCGCTTCTTGAGCAGGGCGTGCCGCCGCGACACGAACTGGCTGACGATGCACACGTCGGGCGAGCTCGCCCGCCCCACGAGGACCTCGGCGGACCGCACGGGGTAGATGTACTCCCGCCCCTGCTTGTCACGGTGGATCACGACGATGGGAACAGTGCCGGTCATCAAACCTCGACGGATGGTAACAGTCCCGTGGTGCTACGGAAAATCGATGTCGATTTCCTGGCTCTGGATGCGCGCATCCACCACGACGGTCTTGGTCACCTCGCCGGTGAGGAGGTGCCACGCGTGCAGCGTGTACGTGCCGTGCGGCACGCTGTTGAGGTAGACCTTGCCCTCCCAGTCGGCGGCGCCGCAGTAGGCGTGCTCGCACACCAGCACGAAGGCGATCTCCCACGGGCGCAGCACGGACTGCACCTTGACCAGGCCCGGCTCGTCGAGGGTGATCTCGTGACGATCGGCGGTGTACGAGTAGGTCACCATGTCGCCCATGACCCACTGGTCCAGGGTGGTCTGGGCGCCGTCGTCGAGGAGCGTCGCCCGCATGACCTCGCTGGCGTACAGGTAGTTGTCCATCCCCAGCTTGGAGCCCGGGCCGGTGACCGACACCTTGGGGTAGAGCGCGCAGCCGCCGTTGGAGAGGGACACGTCCATGGGGTAGTGCGGCACCCCCGTGCTCACCCCCTCCAGCCAGACGAAGGCCTCACCGAGCCCCGACGGGCCACCGCCCATGGGGTAGGGCCAGACCATGTCCCCGCACAGGGAGCGATCCCGGAACACCCGCACGTCCTCGGACGCGACGTTCTGGGTCGAGGTCACGTGCACGGTGAAGTCGGAGGTGGTGTTGGCGTAGGACTCCACGAAGGGCTGCTCGGTGGCGATGCCCGACGGGATCTCCAGCGCCGGCATGACGAAGCCGCTGGTCCAGTGCAACGACTCGTGGGCCATGCGCTCGCCCTGGCGCACCAGGTCCACCACGATCCACACCGCCATGGCCGCGAGGAACAGCCCGAACAGGACGCGGAACACCCGTCCCAGGGCGCGACGCACCGGCGACGGCCGGCGATCAGATCTTGCGGGAGCGCCAGATGCCATAGAGCAGGACACACCAGGTGGAGAACGCCAGGGAGAAGCCGAGCATGGACAGCAGCGGGATGCCGAAGGGGCGCAGGCTGTGGTCCAGCAGGGCCACCGAGGAGGCCAGCACGAGGCCCACGACGATGATGGACAGGATGATGCGGTTGATGGACCGCTCGCGCAGCGCCAGCTCCTCCGGCGGCGTCTGCATCACCACGGGGATCTGCATCCGCCCGGCCTGGTAGTCGTCCATGGCCTGGGAGATGATCACCGGGGCGCGGTTCAGCACCGTGTTGAAGGCCGTGAAGCTGCCCAGCAGGTCGCGCTGCAGCCGCTCGGGGCTGTAACGCTTGGACGCGAGCTTCTCGATGTACGGCCCCATGACCTCCAGCGGGTTGATCTCCGGGATGAGGGTCTTGGCCAGCCCCTCGGTGGTGATCAGCGCCTTGAGCAGCATGGTGAAGGACGGGGCCATGCGGATGCGGTGGCGGATGCACCCCGACGCCAGCTCGCGCAGGAAGGCCCCGATCTGGATGTCGGCCATGGCCCGGCCCACGAAGATGGAGTCCATGATCTCCATCACGTCCTGCTCGAACACGCGGTAGTTGACCGGCACCTCCTTGATGCCGATCTCGTAGAAGATGCGGGCGATGGTGCGGAAGTCGCGGCGCTGCAGCGCCATCACCACGGCCACGATCTGGTCGGTCATCTCCTCGGACAGCCGCCCCACCATGCCGAAGTCGAGCAGCCCCAGCGTGCCGTCCTTGAGCACCAGCACGTTGCCCGGGTGCAGGTCACCGTGGAAGAAACCGTCGGCGAACAGCATCTTGAAGGCGGCCTCGAGGTAGCTCTTCCCCACCTTCTCCATGTCGTAGCCGGCCTCGCGGGCCTCGCGGATGGGCACCCCGTCGAGGTACTCCATGGTCAGGACGGCCTCGGTGGTGCAGTCCTGGATGACCTCGGGGATGGTCACCCCCTCGAAGCCCTCGAAGTTCTGGCGCATCCGCTCGATGTGGCCCGCCTCGACCCGGAAGTCGGTCTCGGCCCGCACCGACTTGTCGATCTCGTCGAGGATGCCCTGCGTGTCCACGAGGCGGGCCTCGGGGAACTGGGACTCCACGGACCGCGACAGGAAGCGCAGGATCTGCAGGTCGCGCACGATGCTCTTCTTGACCCCGGGCCGCCGCACCTTGACCACCACCTCGCGGCCGTCGTAGGCGCGGGCCCGGTGCACCTGGGCGATGGAGGCGCTGGCCAGCGGCTCGGGATCGAAGCTGTACATGAGCTCGCTGGTGGCCTGGCCCAGGCTGTGGGCGATCTCCTTCTCCACGGTCTCGAGGGGGAGCGGAGCGACGTTGTCCTGCAGCGACGAGAACTCCTCGCACCAGTCGTCCGGGATCAGGTCGGGGCGCGTGGAGAGGATCTGGCCGCCCTTGACGAACGTGGGCCCCAGGTCCACCAGCACTCGCCGCGCCCGCGTCTTCATGGGCACCTGTTCGGCGACCTTGCTGCGCTTCTTCCACAGCCCGAACAGCGACAGCATGGTGGTCGCCAGGTCGGTGGCGCTGGAGAAGAACAGGGTGAACGTGCGCCACAGCCGGCGGAAGAACCCCCTCTTCTCGCCGGGCACCATGCCCGCCTGGTAGGCGAGGGCGCCGCTGAGCATCACGGTGCCGACCATGTGGCCGAAGCCGTGGCGCATGGCGACCTGCAGGATCTCGCGCATGCGATTGATGTCGAGAATCGCCCGGCCGATCCCGCGAGTGGTGCGGAACACCTGTCGGAACACACCCATGGTCCGAGTCTACTCCTCGCTCGCCTCGGGGACCAACCCCACGCGGGCGCACACGGAATTCAACACCCAGCCCACGCATTGACCTCCATGGACGGCGAGCCCATATTGAACAGTCCCTGTAGCTGTTCCCCCCAACGCGGGACGCATCGCTGTACGGAAAGGGGCTTCGGGTGATTCTCACGAAGATCCTGTACTGGATCGAGGTCGTACTGGGCTTTGGTGCCCTGATCTTCATCCACGAGCTGGGCCACTTCCTGCTGGCCAAGTGGAACGGGGTGAAGGTCCAGCGGTTTGCCGTGGGCTTCGACTTCTGGGGCCTCCGCCTGTTCCGCAAGCAGATCGGCGAGACCGAGTACGTCATCGGCGCGTTCCCCCTCGGGGGCTACGTCAAGATGCTGGGGCAGGAGGACCTGCCGGCCAAGGACGGCGACGAGGAGGAGACGTTCCCCGAGGGGCACTTCCTCAGCAAGTCCATCTGGCAGCGCACCCAGATCATCTCCGGGGGGGTGATCGCCAACTTCCTGCTGGCCTTCGTGCTGTGCTACGGCGCCTACCTCGTGGGCTACCACCGCTACCTCCCCGAGGTGGGATCGGTGGGGTTCGACTCGTTGCAGGCGGGCCTGCGGCGTGGCGACGTGATCGAGTCCATGGGCGGCGACCGCGTGGAGTCGTGGACCGAGATGTTCATGGCCTACGCCATGCAGGAGCCCGGCGAGGACGTGGAGGTGGTGGTCGATCGGGACGGCGAGCAGGTCGTGCTGCAGCTGCCCGTGGTCCGCGATCCCAAGGAGCCCATCAACGTCCCCGACTTCGAGCGCGCCATCGGGTTGCAGATCGCCGGCATCCTGGAGGACTCCCCGGCCGAACGGGCCGGCCTCGAGGGCGGCGACACGCTGGTGACCGTGGACGGCGTCGAGCTGCAGAACTGGAGCCACTTCAGCTCCCTGGTGCGGCGCCGGGCCGGCGAGGAGGTCCAGCTGACCCTGGATCGACTCGATCCAGGGGGCGGCCCCCCCACCCGCGTGAGCGTGGCGCTGGTGCTCGACGAGTCCGACGACCCGTACGCGCCCATGCGGGGGCTGGGTGTGGGCCCGGGCGAGCCGCCCGTGATCAGCGCCGTGCTCGAGGGATCCCCCGCGGCCAGGGCCGGGCTGAAGGACGGAGACATCATCGAGACCGTGGGCGGAGCGCCCGTGGCCAGCTGGCGCGACGCGTGGCTGGCCATCGAGTTCGCCACCCCGGGCGAGCCGCTGCACGTGGGCGTCTCGCGGCAGGACCGTCAGCTGGACCTCACGGTGGTGCCGGACGCGGCCCAGCACTGGGCCATCGGCATGTGGGGCCTGCCCGTCATCGGCGCGGTGCACCGCGCCCCGGACGAGGTGGCGGTCGGCTACGTGACGCCCGGCGGCCCCGGCGAGGCCGCGGGCATGGCCCCCGGCGACCAGCTCAAGGCGCTGGTGATCACCGACGACGCCGGCGAGGAGCAGAAGATCGATCTGCTGAGCTGGAACTTCCTGTACGCCTCGGTGGCCCGCGAGGAGATGGCCGGCACCTGGGTCCGCCTGGAGTTCGTGCGCGACGGCGTGCCCATGGCCAAGTCCGTGGAGGTCCGCCCCCACGACCAGGGCAAGCGACGGGGCATGGTCGGTGTGTTCGGCAACCTCAAGCAGGAGCAGGTGAAGATGGGGCCCATCGAGGCCGTCGGCCCGTCCCTGCGCAAGCCGTTCGTGCTGTTCGACGAGTTCGTCAAGGGCTTCCGCGCCATGTTCATGGGCCGTGTCAGCCCGAGCACCATCGCCGGCCCGGTGGGCATCCTGTCGGTGACCTACTCCGCGGCCGAGCAGGGGATGGGCGACCTGCTGCTGCTGCTGGCGCTGATCAGCGTCAACCTCGCCATCGTCAACTTCCTGCCCATCCCCATCACCGACGGCGGACACATCATGTTCCTGCTGTACGAGAAGATCCGCGGTCGGCGGATGGGGGACGAGGTCCAGGGCAAGCTGCTGTGGGCAGGTCTGCTGTTCCTGCTGCTTCTCTTCGTCTTCGTGACGTGGAATGATCTCAGCCGCCTGATCACGAGATAGAGCCCCTTTCTTTCGAGGTGTAGAGCCATGGCCAACCGAGGAGGCGAGCTGCCCACGCCGGAGTGGGCTCAAACCCTGCGACGACGTTACCTGGCCGAGGAGGCCAGCCTGTTCCTGCTGCACGGCAACGTGCGGGACATGGTGCCCGTGGAGGACGGATACGCCCCCCTGGAGACCTACCTGGAGCGGCTGCTGACCCGCAGCAAGGACGTCGTGGCGTTCTACGACTACAGCCGCGGCCTGCGCTTCGCCATGCGCGGCATGAAGGAGCGCTTCCAGCTGGCGGTCAACACCCACCGCCTGCTCCAGGGCCAGCCCGAGGTGGACGACTTCCCCAAGGATCCCCTGACCCTGTTCCCGATCCTCGAGACGTACCTCACCGACAGCACCCAGCACGGGGCCCTGGTGATGGACTACGTCGAGACGGTGGTGCCCGGGGGCGACATCTCCTTCATGGGCACGGAGGACCGCTCCTCCCTGGTGACCCTGCAGCGATGGACCAGCGACCCGGCCATCCTGGGCAGCGACAACCTGATCATCCTGCTCACCGAGAACATGTCGGACATCAACCGCAAGGTGCTGCACTGCCCCCAGCTCAGCACCATCGAGGTGTCGATGCCCGACCTGGACGAGCGCCTCGCGTTCATCAAGTTCCTGCGCGAGGAATACCCGAGGCCGGGCATCGCCGCGAAGCGCCTGGCCGACATCACCGCCGGGCTGACCCTGGTGCAGATCGAGGGCATCTTCCGCCAGGTCCGTCAGTCGGGCGGCAGGATCACCTTCGACACGGTCACCGCGGCCAAGCGGCGCATCATCGAGCAGGAGTGCTTCGGGCTGCTGGAGTTCGTCCAGGCCGAGCACGACTTCAAGGCCGTGGGCGGCCTCGACGAGGTCAAGGGCGCGCTGGAGCGCGTCGCCGGCAACGTCAAGAAGGGCCGCTCCGAGCGCGTGCCCATGGGCATCCTGTTCGTGGGCCCCATGGGCACGGGCAAGACGTTCGTGGCCGAGGCCTTTGCCAACGAATGTGACCTCACCTGCGTCAAGTTCAAGAACTTCCGCGACAAGTGGGTCGGCTCCACCGAGGGCAACCTCGAGCGCATCCTCACCGTGATCAAGGCCATGGGCTACGTGCTGGTGATGATCGACGAGGGCGACCGCTCCATCGGCGGCAACTCCGGCGAGGGGGACGGCGGCACCTCCAGCCGGGTCACCGCGCGGCTCAAGGAGTTCATGAGCGACACCGGCCACCGCGGTTCGATCATCTTCATCATGATGACCAACCGCCCGGACAAGCTGGACGCGGACATGAAGCGTGCCGGCCGCTTCGACCTCAAGCTGCCGTTCTTCTTCCCCCAGACCGACGAGGAGCGCATCGCCATCTTCAAGGCGCTGCTGCGCAAGAACAAGATTCCCCACACGGTCAAGGACTACGACGGCATGGCCGAGACCACCGCCGGCATGAGCGGCGCCGAGATCGAGGCCATCCTGCTGGCCTCCATCGGCCTCGCCGAGGAGGCCGGGGTCAAGAGGATCACCGAAAAGCACGTGTGCGACGCCGTGGCGGACTACATCCCCAGCCGGGACACGGTCATGCTCGACTACATGTCCATCCTGGCGGTGTTCGAGTGCTCGAGCCGACGCCTCCTGCCCGAGACCTACCGCGATCTGGACACGGACGAGCTCAACCGATCCATCCGCGAGATGAGGTTGAAGCTGCTGACGAGGTGAATCATGACGTGGACGTTGAACCGACTGGCCGGCGTGGATGAACGGCCCGGCCCGGTCGTGCTGGTGATCCTGGACGGGGTGGGCGACGGTCGCGGCGACGAGGGCGACGCGGTCCACCTGGCGCGGACGCCGATCCTGGACCGGCTGAGCGAGACCTGTCCCCGGCTGGCGCTGCAGGCCCACGGCACGGCGGTGGGCATGCCGTCGGACAAGGACATGGGCAACTCCGAGGTGGGGCACAACGCGCTGGGCGCCGGGCGCGTGTTCGACCAGGGCGCCAAGCTGGTGGACGAGGCCATCGCCACCGGCCGCCTGTTCGAAGGACAGACCTGGCGCGACGCCACGGCCCGGGCCCTGGACGGGGGCACGCTGCACCTCATCGGCCTGCTCAGCGACGGCAACGTCCACAGCCACATCGACCACCTGACCGCCCTGATCCGCGCGGCCGACGAGGCCGGCGTCCAGCGGCTGTGCCTGCACCCGCTGCTGGACGGCCGCGACGTGCCCGAGACGTCGGCGCTGATCTACGTCGAGCAGATCGAGGGGGTGCTCCGCGCCGTCGACGCCCGCGACGATCGCCGCTACCGCATTGCCTCGGGTGGCGGCCGCATGGTCACGACCATGGACCGCTACGAGGCCGACTGGTCCATCGTCGAGCGCGGCTGGCGCGCCCACGTGCTCGGCGACGGCCGCGGCTTCTCATCGGCCACCGAGGCCATCGAGACCTATCGCGCCGAGTCCGCAGGCGTCGCCGACCAGTTCCTGCCGCCCTTCGTGGTGACCGACATGGACGGCCCCGTGGGCCCCATCGAGGACGGCGACGCGGTCATCTTCTTCAACTTCCGCGGGGACCGCGGGCTGGAGATCAGCCGCGCCTTCGAGGCCGACGACCTGCCCCACTTCGACCGGAAGCGGCGGCCGGACGTGTTCTACGCGGGCATGATGGAGTACGACGGCGACCTGCACGTCCCCTCGCGCTTCCTGGTGGATCCGCCCGCCATCGATCGCACCCTGGGCCAGTACCTCGCCCACAACGGCGTCGCCCAGCTCGCAGCGGCCGAGACCCAGAAGTTCGGCCACGTCACCTACTTCTTCAACGGCAACAACACCGGCCTGTACGACCCGGCCGCGGGGCGCTTCGTCGCCGCACCCACCGAGATCGTCGAGGGGAACGCCTACACGGCCCGCGTCAGCCGCTCCGACCTCGAGGTCCACGTGGAGGTCGAGAGCGACCGCCTCCCCTTCGAGCAGCGGCCCTGGATGAAGGCCGCCGAGGTCACCGACGCGATCATCGACCAGCTCCGCGACGGCGCCTTCCGCGTGGCCCGCGTCAACTACGCCAACGGCGACATGGTCGGTCACACCGGCGACCGCGAGGCCGCCATCCAGGCCGTCGCCGCCGTGGACCTGTGCCTCGGCCGCCTCCTCGACGTGGTCGAACGGATGGACGGCATCGCCCTGATCACCGCCGACCACGGCAACGCCGACGAGATGTACGCCATCGACAAGCGCACCGGCGAGTTCACCACCGGCGACGACGGCAGGCTCGCCCCCAAGACGGCCCACACCCTCAACGCCGTGCCCCTGTGGCTCTTCGACCCCCGCGGCCGGCTCGACCTCGACCGCAGCGTCGAAGCTCCGGGCCTGTCCAACGTCGCCGCCACCGTGCTGGGATTGCTCGGCTTCGAGGCCCCCGAGGGGTACGACGTCACGCTGCTGAAGTAGACACGGGCCGTGCCCACTTGTGCCCTTTCTGTCAATTGATGTTCGCGCGAGGGTGGCGAGGACATTTATGTCCGTGGCGTGTCCGGACCCTGAAGTAGGGTGTCCCCAGGAGAACGCAATGCAAGTCGACGAAATGGTGCGGGATCTGGTCATCGAGGGCATCGCCGCTCCCGCGGCGGTGGCCGCTGGCGACGTCCCCATCGCCGTGGGGGGCCTCAAGCAGGCCATCGCGGCGCAGGTCAGGGCGGCGGGTATCCCCAGGGAGGCTGCGGCGCAGCACCTGGGCGTGACGCCGCGGTCCATCTCGAGGTGGCTGCACGCGGACGACGACGGGGTGACCAACCCACGCCGCCGACAGCTGGACAGCGAGATCATCGGGCTGCTGCGCAGGCGGCACCCGGAGACCCTGTCGGCGCGGGAGATCCTGTGCCACCTCATCGATCAGGACATCGACACGAGCCCCGAGGAGATCCAGGGCATCCTCGAGCTGTACCTGGCGCTGGGGCACGTGGAGGCGGTGGGCAAGTACCGCTTCCGGGCCACCGAGCGGCGCCGGGTCAAGGCGACGCCCGAGCGACCGGAGAGCCGGGCTCAGTCCGTGTACCGGCGGATCCAGGCGATCCCGCGGATGATCCGTTCGTACATCCGCGGCGAGTCGGGGGCGCGCGCGCCCATCTGCCGGATGAACATCCCGCCCGACCGCGTCGAGGTGGTGGCGAGCAAGGTCACCGACGCGATCATGACCATCTACAACGAGGAAATGGAACGGGACGTGCCCGACGATTCGCCGCTGGTCCCGATGACCCTGTTCTTCCTGTCCGCCCGCGGCTGGCACGGTGAGGCGGAGTGAGTAAGACCATGAGAAAGACCAAGAAGATCATCGCTGTGTTCCTCCTCGTGCTCGCCTGCACGCTGGCCGCGCCTGCCATGGCCGGCCCGCAGAACGGCGAGGTGAACCACGTCCTGTCCCAGCCCAAGCCCTGCAGCGCCGAGCTGCCCGACTCCATCTGGGACGAGATGCACACCAGCATCCTGGACCTGATCCGGGAGTGGGTGGTCGTGCACGACTGGTTCCCCCAGTGGGGCTGACGCGGTAGTCGCTCGTTTCTCCGGGGTTCCCCCGGATCTTTCCTTGACATGGAGACCCCTGCTGCGTAAGTTGCGTCGGCTCCGCCGGACCCCCGGCGGTATTGTCGATACGGAGGACGACCCATGTACGCCGTGGTCGAGACGAGTGGTCATCAGTTCAAGGTCGAAGCCGGCCAGACGCTCCGCGTGGACCGCATGGACGGCGAGGTGGACGCGGAAATCACCTTCGACCGCGTCCTGCTGGTCCGTGGGGACGAAGACGTGGCCGTGGGCACCCCGCTGGTCGAGGGCGCCAAGGGCGTGGGCACCATCATCGGCCACGGCCGGGGCCCCAAGGGCATCGCCCAGAAGTTCAAGCGCCGCAAGGACTACCAGCGGCGCATCGGCTACCGGGCCCACTACACCGACATTCGCATCGAGCGCATCGAGCGCTGAGCTGGGAGAGGTTCCATGGCACACAAAAAGGGACAGGGCAGCTCGCGTAACGGCCGTGACAGCCAGGGCCAGCGCCGCGGGGTCAAGCGCTTCGACGGTCAGCACGTGCTGGCCGGCAACATCATCGTTCGGCAGCTCGGCACACGGATTCATCCGGGACGGAATGTGGGCTGCGGCCGGGACTACACCCTCTTCGCCCTCACCGAGGGCAAGGTGAAGTTCGGGACCGACCGCTTCGGACGCAAGTGCGTCGCGATCATTCCTGCAGAAGCCTGATCTCCCGCTACAATCCTGTGGTGTGAAGTTCCTCGACGAGGTCACCATCGAGGTCCGCTCCGGCAAGGGCGGGGACGGGATGGTGCATTTCCGCCGCGAGCGCTACCGACCCAAGGGCGGGCCCGACGGCGGGAACGGGGGCAAGGGTGGCGACGTGGTGCTGCGGGCCGACCGCGGCTGCAACACGCTGCTGCACCTGCGTTACAACCCCCACCACCGCGCCGAGCACGGCAAGCCCGGGGGCACCAACGACCGGACGGGCCGCGGCGGTGAGTCGTTGACGATCCGCGTACCCATGGGGACGGTGGTGAGCGTGAAGGGCGAGACAGTGGCCGATCTCACCGAGCACGACCAGACGTTCGTGGTGGCGCAAGGCGGCCGCGGCGGCCACGGCAACGCGACGTTCAAGACCGCCACGAACCGCACCCCCCTCAACGCCGAGCCCGGCGGGCCGTACACCGAGCTGCGGGTCGACCTCGAGCTGCGCCTGCTGGCGGACGTGGGGCTGGTGGGGCTGCCCAACGCGGGCAAGTCGACCCTGGTGTCGCGCATCTCCGCGGCGCGCCCGCGCGTCGCGGACTACCCCTTCACGACCCTGGAGCCCTCCCTGGGCCTGGTCCGCTTCGGCGACGACGGGTCGTTCGTGGTCGCGGACCTTCCCGGCCTCATCGCCGGCGCCAGCGAGGGACACGGCCTGGGCCACCGATTCCTGCGCCACGTGGAGCGCACGGCCGTGTTCCTGTTCCTGGTCAGCGTCGAGCCCGACATGCAGCCCGCGGACCCGCTGGAGCGGCTGGAGGTGATCCGGGAAGAACTCGTGGCGTACAGCGCCGAGCTGGCCGACCGGCCCGGGATCGTGGGATTGACCAAGATCGACGTGGCGCCCGACCCGCAAGAGGTCGAGGCCGCGGCCAGACGCCTGGAGGGCGCCTGCGGCATGCCCGTGCTGCCGTTCTCTTCGGTGACCGGCCGGGGGCTGGATCGCCTGGTGGACACCCTGGGCAAGGCCGTCGTCGCGGCGCGGGAGGAGACCGAGTGAGGGCCCTGGTGCGGATCGGCCCGACCGCCTGCGCGCTGGCCGCGTTGCTGGCCCTGGGCGCCTGCCGCGGCAAGGGCGGCCCGGGCGGCGACGACGCCGACGAGGTGTCCGCCGAGTTGCCGGCCATGAGCCCCGGGACCATCCAGGCCATCGGGCCCCACGTGTACACGTCCACCCTGGAGACCTCGCGCTCCGACGCCGGAGACGGCGAGCCCGCCAACGACCGCCTGGAGCTGGTGTACCAGGACATCGATCACTACCGCATGAGCCGCTGGTCCGACGGCGTCCTCGACCTCGAGGAGTACCGCGACGACGACCTGTTCGTCTTCCGCAAGGCCCGCGGCGGCTTCCGCTGGGGCCAGGCGGTGGCCGGGTCGTCGTACCTGCTGGACACCATCCACCCCTGCGAGAGGACGCTGGGCAACTTCTCCAGTGAGCTGTGGATCGAGGAGATCGACACGCGCCCCGAGGACCCGGAGGGGTTCCGGCGCTTCACGTTGCGCCTGCGGCCTGAGGCCGCCGACGATCCGGATCGCGAGCAGCGGGCGCTGGCCGCCGGCCACTCGTCGCTCCCCCTGACCCTCAGCGGCGAGGTGGTCACCGACGAGTTCGGCAACCGCCGCGAGGCCCAGATCGACGGGACGTTCCGCGACCGACGGCAGGGCGTCTTCGAGGAGATGGTCACCGCGGTGACCTACTTCGAGAGCCGCGTGGGGGCCCCCGACGGGGTGGGCCTGCAGCCGCCCGTCGCGGCCACGCCGATGATCCTCGAGCGCAAGGCCGAGCGGGCCCGCGTTGACACCCCGAAATCGGCCCCGATACCATGAAGCGAGGCACGGCAGTGCCTGAGGAGGACAGCGCCATTTCCCCACTACAGAAGGCCCAGACCCTGGCCCAAGCTCTCCTGGACAAGAAAGCACAGGAAGTCGTCCTGCTGGACGTCACCGAGCTCGTCGACTACGTCGACGGGTTCCTCATCGCCACCGGCACCAGCCAGCCCCACCTGGACGCGCTGACCGACACGGCCTCGCGCGCAGCCAAGGAGGCCGGCCTGACCGTGCTGGGCGTGGAGGGGCGCGGCGGGCAGAGCTGGGTCCTCATCGACTGCGGCGACGTCCTGGTCCACCTGTTCTCGCGCGAGGCGCGGGGGTTTTACGACCTCGACGCCCTGTGGTGCGACGCCGAGCGCACCGAGTTCGACGCCGAGGCCTCGGCCACGGCCTGATGCGCGTCAGCGTCCTGACCGTGGGCAAGCCCCGCGACCGCGCGATGCGCGACCTCATCGATCTCTACCTGGCCCGCACCAAACCCCAGTTCCGCGCCCGCTGGATCACCGTCTCCGACGGCGATCCCCGCGGCAGCAAGCTGCCCGACCGCGCCGTGGCCGCAGAGGGCGCCCGCCTGCTCAAGCACCTCGACGGCCGCGCGCTGAACGTGGCGCTGGACGAGCGCGGCAAGGCCCGCAGCTCCCGCGACCTGGCCCGCTGGATGGGGCAACTCCGCGACCGCGGGCAGGCCGTCCGCTTCGTCGTCGGCGGCGCCCACGGCCTCGCCCCCGACGTCCTCTCCGCCTGCTCCACCCGCCTCACCCTCTCGGCCATGACCCTGCCCCACGACCTCGCCCTGCTCCTCCTCGCCGAGCAGATCTACCGCGCCAAGACCATCCTCGCCGGGCAGCCGTATCACCACGGGTGATCCCGGCACACGCCTTGCAGAGATTCGGGGCGTGGAGGCCCCATGTTCACCCCGATCCTCGAATTGCTCGCCCCCGATCGTTGTGTCCTGTGCGACGGGCCGGTGGAGAGGCCGGGGATGGGGTGGTGCGACGGGTGTCTGGGGCAGCTGCCGCGGCTGGAGGCCGATCGGTGTGCGGCGTGCGGCGCGGTGTGGCCTTCAGGGGCCGCCTGCGGCGTGTGTCGGCGCGAGGGGCGGCCGTGGTCGGGGGTGATGTCGGTGCTGGACTACGAGGGCGTGGTGCCGGATCTGATGGCGCGGTGGAAGTACCCGGGGGATGCGACGATCTCGCGGCCCATGGCGCGGCTGTTCACCGCGGCGCTGGAGGCGCGCGGGGACCTCGGTGGCGCGGTGGTGGTGCCGGTGCCCCAGGCCGGGCGGTCGTGGGCGCGGCGGGGGTTCTCGCCGGCGGTGGACCTGGCCCGGGCCGTGGGGCGGCGGATCGACGCCCCCGTCGTCCACGCGCTCGCGCGGGTACGGGGTGCGCCGGCGCAGGTCGGATTGACCGCAGCGGAGCGAAGACGTAACGTGGCGCGCCTCTTCCGGGCCGCGCCCGGCCGGAGGAGGGAGCTGCGCGGCGGTCCCGTGCTGCTGGTGGACGACGTGGCGACCACCACCTCCACGGCGTCGGCCTGCGCGGCGGTCCTGCGGGAGGCCGGCGCCGCTTCCGTGGCCGTCGCCACCCTGGTCAGGGCCCGAGGAGAACCGTGTACGAGACCCACCTGACCACCCTGCCCTCGGGCCTGCCGGTCCTGGTCCTGCAGCGCGACGGGCTCCACTGCGTCGACGCGGTCCTGGCGCTTCGCGCAGGGCCCCGCTTCGAGACCCGCCAGACCAGCGGCCTGAGCCACCTGCTCGAGCACATGCTGTTCCGCGGCACCGAGGCCTATCCCCGACACCGGGACTTCCACGAGGCCGTGGAGTCCATCGGCGGCCCCCTGCAGGGCAGCACGGGCCGGGACATGTCCCTGTTCGGCATGAGCGTGAGCCCCCGGGATCTCGACGAGGCCCTGGCGCTGCTCGCCGAGGCCACCCTGCGCCCCACCCTCGAGGGCCTCGACCTGGAGCGGCGCCTCGTCCTCGAGGAGCTGCTGGAGGAGCGGGACGAGCGGGATCGCGACCTGGATCTCGAGAACCTCAGCCGCGGCCTGCTCTGGCCCGGCGACCCCGTCGGCCTGCCGGTGCTGGGCAGCCGCGACAACGTCGAGCACTTCGACGAGCGGGACCTGCGCGCCTTCCACCAGCAGGTGTACCGCGGCGGCAACGCCCTGCTCGTCATCGCCGGACCGGTGGACCCCGACGAGGCCGTTGTCGGGGCGCGGCGGGCGTTCAGGGACATGCCGTCCGGGCCTCCGCTGCCCCTGCGCCGGCTGCGCGAGCCGCGCAATGGCCCGTTTTGCAGCCACGTGGAGCACGACGCGAGCCAGGTGGAGATGATGCTGAGCTTCCCGGCCGTGGGGCTGACCGATCCCCGCGTCCAGGGGATCGCCCTGATCCAGCTGATCCTGGGTGACGGTGTGACGTCCCGCCTGCAGTGGAACGTGTGCGAGGTGCGCGCCCTGGCCTACTCGATCTACGCCCAGTACGACCCCATGGCGGACGTGGGCGTGCTGGACGTGGAGGCCGCCGTGGCCCCGGAGGGTTACCTGGACCTGATGCGGGAGGTGCTGGACACGCTGCGCGAGTTCAAGGACCGCGGCCCCACCGACGCGGAGGTGGAGCGTGCACGCAAGCGGTACCTCCTCGCCCTGGAGTTCGCGCAGGACTCCCCCTCGGCGCTGGCGAGCTATCACCTGTCCCAGCTGTTCGGCGTGGACGTCGACCTCGCCGACCGCCTCGCCACCCTGCCCCGCTGGAACCGCCACAACCTGCGCGCCCTGGGCCGGCAGCTGCTGTCACGCCGCAGCGCGACCCTGGTCGCCGTGGGCCCCTTCGACGAGCTCCACCGGCGCAAGGTCGAGCGGCTGCTGCGAATGCTCTGACCGTCCGGAAATCGAACGCACCGTCCGGAAATCGGACGATCCCCCGCCCCCGACACGCGTGGCGCGCGCGCGTCTGATTGACGCGTCGCGCCCTGCGGACCTACGATCGTCTGGCCCCGGCACCGGGCCGGAGGTGATTGCGAAGGGAGTCTCGATGCCCGCTGCCATTGGAATCGACCTGGGCACGTCCAACTCCGTGGTCTCGGTGATCCGTGACGGATCGCCGGTGGTCATCCCCGACACCGACGGCACGACCATCCACCCCTCGGTGGTGACGTTCGGCTTCGGCGAGTCGATCCTCGTGGGCGACTCGGCCAAGGCCCAGCTGGTGTACAACCCCACCGACACCGTGTTCTCGGCCAAACGGCTGATCGGCCGTTCCATCTTCTCCGACGAGGTCAGCAGGGCCCAGGAGCTGCTGCCGTACTCCCTGGTGGCCGGACCGCACAACGACGTGCGGGTCAAGGTGCAGGGCAAGGTGTTCAGCCTGCAGGAGATCTCCGCGTACGTGCTGCGGCACCTGCGTCAGGTGGCCGAGTACTACCTAGGCGAGCCCGTGAGCCAGGCCGTGGTCACCGTGCCGGCCTACTTCAACGACATGCAGCGCCAGGCCACCAAGGACGCCGGGGCCATCGCCGGGCTGGAGGTGCTGCGGATCATCAACGAGCCCACCGCGGCCGCGCTGGCCTACGGGTTTGGCGCGGGTATCAACCGCACCATAGGCGTGTACGACCTCGGCGGCGGCACCTTCGACATCTCGCTGTTGCGCGTGATGGGCGACGTGTTCGAGGTCATCTCCACCGCCGGCGACACCTACCTCGGCG
>CAZLEO010000166.1:0-21133 GCA_964558555.1 uncultured Rickettsiales bacterium
CTCGTCCACGTGCCCGTCGCCGTCGTCGTCGCGGCCGTTGCAGCGCTCGTCGGCGCCGGGGTGGACGGTGTCGTCGCCGTCGTCGCAGTCATCGCCGCCGCCCGCGGCGCCGTCCCAGTCGTACCCGTCGCCATCGAGGTCGGCCCAGTCGGCGCCGTCGCAGTCCTGATCGATGCCGTCGTAGGCCACCTCGGAGCCGCCGGGGTGGACGAAGTAGGACGCGTCGTCGCAGTCGTCGCCGCCGCAGGCGTCGTCCAGGTAGCCGTCGCCGTCGGCGTCCGGACAGGAGATCGGGGGTTCGAAGCGCACGGCGTAGCCGGTCTCGGCCAGGCCGGCGGTGTCGCAGCCGACCTCGAGGGTGGTCCCGGTGAGGTAGCTCGAGTCGGCGATGCCCACGGTGGCCGAGGCCCCGTCGTCGCACGAAGCGTTGCCGAGGTCGGTGTCCTGGTAGTGGTACTCGATGGCGCCGTCGTTCTCGAAGAGCTTGACGGTGAAGGTGGCGGCGCCGGCACCGCAGGTGCGGTGGCTGTTGTCGATCCACGAGGCGATGAAGGTGCGGTTGGGCGAGGCGCCGACCGTGGAGTAGCCGAACACCGAGGTGATCCACCACGCGCCGCCGCCGCACAGCACGTAGTTGTTGTTGGCCACGTAGTCGTCCCACAGCACGGCCAGGCGCGGGTGCTGGTAGGCGCCGAGGGGGCAGTCGTTGGCGTTGTCGCCGCCCGCCGACGTGTCCAGCGAGCCGTTGGTGAGGTAGAGGGCGCCGTTGGCGCTGATGGCGGCGCGATCGTAGGCCACGCCGTAGAACTCGAAGTCGAAACCGATGGGCACGGTGTACCACTCCTGCTCGCACAGGCCGAGCAGGGCTGCGGGGGGCTGGTAGCTCGGGTCGAACGCGGGACCGCCGGCCTCGTCGGAGTCGATGAACGTGTACCCGAAGGCGTCCGGACCGCCGGTCAGGGCGCGCGCCGCGCCGGTCAGCCCCAGCACAGGGGCGAGCAGCAGCGCGGCCCAGACCGCGGGGTGTCGATGGTGTGCCATGGCTCCCTCTTTTTACAGACGGCGTGTCCCCGTCTCCTTGCCGTCACACGTCATGATGAACGACGCCCCCGCGGGGGGACAAGCTTCCCGCGTTGCGCGGCGCGGTCGCGCGCGGACATCCGTGTCCGGGCACGCGCCTTCCCTTGCGCGGTCAACAGGATCGGATACGCTGGTCGTTCACAAGCCAGGAGCACACTCATGATCGAACCTCGCCTCGTCGCTCTGCTCGCCACCCTCCTGCTGATCTGTGGGTGCCCCACGGGGAGCCTCACGGTGTCCGACGACGACTTCACCCCCGTGGACGACGACGACGTGTCCGACGACGACGATGTGTCCGACGACGACGACGACGACGTGGCGGACGACGACGACGATGACGACGACGTGGCGGATGACGACGACGACGACGACACCACCAACGCGGAGTTCTCGGCCTCCGACCTGGACTGGCGGCTGCACGACATCGAGTCCATGGTCGTGGTGAGCTGGGAGCAGACGGGCCACGCGACGGTCCACCTGGAGTTCACCTTCGAGAACAACGAGTGGACGTCCACGCCCAGCGCCGATTCCGGCCCGGGCACGAACGAGCGGGTGATCGTGGGGGTGCCCTACGAGACGGACGGCCAGTGGCGGCTGGTGCCCGACGGCGTGGACGCCATCGACGGCCCCGACTTCACCACCGGCGACGTGCCCAGCGGCCTGCCCCTGGCCGACGTGGAGGTGTCCGACGAGGCCAACTGGTTGCCCGAAGGCAAGTACCTGCTGAGCTCCATCAACGAGTACAACGGCGGCTGGACCGGCGGACGCTACTGGACGTTCATCATCGACCGCCAGGCCAGGCCCATCTGGGCCCGCTACGCGCCTTCGGGGCACTGGACGCTGTACGCCACCGTGGCCAAGAGTGGGGATCACATCATGTGGGACGAGGCCACCGCCTGGTCCGACTGGGACGGCGGCATGGGCTCCACGATCCACCGCACCTACCTCGACGAGGAGATCGAGGAGATCGCCACGCCAGGGCTGCACCACGCCTTCATCGAGATGGACGACACCACCCTGGTCTGGGGCAGCCAGGCCCACGGCGGCGGCGAGGCCCTGGTCAAGCGTCACCCCAACGACGCGGACGAGACCATCATCTGGACCTGCCACGACGACTGGCCGGGGTCGGGCTACTGGTGCGAGTCCAACGGCATCTGGTACGAGGACAGCACCGACACCTTCCTGTACAGCTTCTACACCAACAGCTCGGTGGTGGAGCTGGACCACCAGACAGGGGAGAGCCTGTGGTGGGCCGGCGAGGTCGCGAACGGCTACGACTTCAGCCCCGGCAACTCCATGTTCTCGTGGCAGCACGGCATCTCCTACACCGACGACGGCACCCTGCTGCTGTCCACCGAGGCCAACGTGGGCGGCCACACCACGATGGTCCGTGAGTACGAGGTGGACCACGGCAGCGAGACCCTCGTCGAGGTGTGGAACTTCAACCCCGACACCTACGCCGGCACCAACGGCGACGCCTGGCGCCTCGACAACGGCAACACCCTGCACGTGGTCGGCTCGGCATCCGAGCTCTACGAGGTGACCATGGACGGCGACATGGTGTGGCACCTCGACTACAACGGCAGCCGCCTGCTCGGCCGCGGCGAGTTCTTCGAGGACCTGTACGACCTGGTCAAGCCAGTCGAATAGTCTTCAGGGGTCAAGTCTGGTCTTGCATCATTCCCCGGCGCACAGCGCCGGCAAATGATGCAAGACCAGACTTGACCCCTGTCCCCTAGTAGTTATCGAACAGCACCATCAGCTCCTCCTCGGCCCAGGCGGCGTCGCCCACGGGGGCGGGGAGGGTGCCCTCGAGGCAGGCGTCGAGGGCCTGCTTGCCCTTGCCGGAGGCCTCGCGGACCTCGGCGGCGAGGGTCGGGGGGGAGCCGGGGGTGAGGTGGATGTCGGCGGCGCAGTTCATGGAGGCGTCGTGGGCCATGGCGCGGTCGATGCACAGGCGGCTGATGCGCTCGACCCACTGGCGGGAGGTCTCGGTGGCGTCCTCGGTGAGGCCCTGGGCCTCGGTGAGGCCGGCCTGGCACTTGTCGGCGAGGTGGGAGGACGTGCCGCGGGCCTGGGCGGCCTCGTAGGCTACGAGGGCCTCGGCGGGGTGCGCGCCGACGTTGCCGTGGAGCCAGTACTCGCCCAGGGCGAACAGCAGGTCGGCGGCGGCGGCGCCGTCGAGGCCGGCGGGGAGGGCGTCGCCCGTGTTGTCGCCGAGGTAGGCCAGGCTCTCGACGCACAGGCGGGTGGCGCGGTCGTCGTCGCCGTCGAAGGTGGCGCCGGTGAGGGCCTGGGTGGCGAGCTCCAGGGTCTGGGCGTACTCGCCGCTCATGAACGCGAGCTTGGCCAGCTCGATGGCGGCGCGGGCCTCGTGTTCGCCGTCGCCGCGGTCCAGCGCCGAGCGGAGCGCTTTCTCGGTCTTCGCGGGGTCGGCGTAGGTGGCGCCGAGTCGCAGCCAGGCGTCGGCGCTGAGGCTGGTCACCGCGCCTGAGTTCGCCACGGCCTCGAGGGGCTCGACGGCGCGGTCGTCGTCGTAGGCCAGGGCGATGGCGTAGTGGGCCCAGGCCTGCATGGCGGCGTCTCCGGTCTCTACGGCGGTGCGGTAGGCGTCGAGGGCCGGGCCGAGATCCAGCTGTGGCATCTCGTTGGACTCGGCGTCGGCGGCCAGCAGCGCCGCCTCCTGGTCCTTCTTGGCCTGCTCGAGCCGCAGGTCGCCCAGCAGCAGCCAGGCCCCGGGGGTGAGCTTGGCCGCGAACTTCTCGAGGCTGGCCACGAGTGGGGGGCGCGCGGCGGCATCATCGCCGCCTTCGTCCACGGCGGCCTGCCAGACGGAGAGGGGGGCCCGGATCTTCTTGTGCAGGGTGCTCGGGTCCACGTCCGGCCGGATCGCCTGCGGGATCTGGTAGTCGTAGAAGCGGGCGTACTCGACCTTGATCTTGATCGGCTCGATCTCGGGGACGTCGTCCTGGGCGGTGGCCGGGACGACGATGGCGGCGAGCAGGGCCAGCAGCAACACGGTGCGGACGTGGGTCATGGGAACCTCCGGGCGGTGGCCCCCACTGTACTCCGTTTTGCCGGCTGATACCCTGCACGGCGGGAGGTACGTGCGTATGCGCTGGGTCATGGTGCTGCTGGTGCTGGTCCTGGGCTGTCCGGCCGGAGAGTACGAGTCCGACGACGACACCACGGCGTCGGACGACGACGACACCACGGCCACGGACGACGACGACACGGGCGACGACGACGACGACGGCACACCAGACGACGACGATGACGACGACGACGACACCTCGACAGCGATCCCGTCCGTCACGGTGGGAGAGAGCGGGCGCGGGGCCAGCGCGCGCTTCGCGTACGAGGACGCGTACGACAACGTCAACGGCGGCGACTGGTACCGCGATTCGGACAACGAGTCGGCCTACCTGGCGTGGGGCGAGGCCTACGCGATGATGTCCCTGGCCTCCATGTACCGGGCCACCGGCGACCCCGAATACCTGGAGCGGCTGGCGTACCACCTCGACGGCGTGCTGGCCATGCGCGACGACCACCGTGGCGTGGCGGACTACCGCGGCGTGTCCGGCGCGTGCTGGCGCAACCTGCACTACCAGCCCGACGAGGAGCCGTACTGCTACGTGGTGCATTCGGGCATGCTGGCCTACCCCATGGCCGACTTCGCCGCGCTGGTGATGCGCGACGGCCTCGGTGACGAGATCGCGCTGGACGGCCAGACCTTCGGCGACAAGGCCGCCGCCTACATCGCCGCGGCCGAGGAGACCGTGGCCTTCCACGACGACCAGTGGAATGCCGCGGGGTACTACGTGTTCCGCCCGGACGCCACGTTCCTGGGCTACCCGGGGGTGGACCTGCCGCTGAACCAGTCCAACGCCATGGGCCGGGCGCTGCTGGTGCTGCACGACGTCACCGGCGAGCCGTCGTACCTGGACAAGGCCACGGCCCTGGCCCAGTGGTTCGACGCGCAGATCAGCGTTGGCGGCGACGGCGAGTATCGCTGGAACTACTGGGGTGGGGCCTACTCCGGCAACGGCGAGGACACCTCCCACGCGGCCATCAACGTGGACTTCGCCGTGCTGTGCGCCGACCGCGGCGTGGTGTTCGACGCGGCCGACCTCGAGGGGTTCGCCCGGGCGTTCCTGGGGCCGGTGTACGTGGACGACCGTACCTTCTCGGACTACGTGGGCGGCGGCACCACCAACACCTCGAGCTACCGCCCCCAGGTCGGCCGCTGGCTCCGGCTGACGCCGACCATGACCGCGGTGTACACGGGCGTGCGGGATCTGTACGACCTCGACTACCCCGGCAGCAGCATCGGGTCGGGCTCCACGCTGTACTCGTGGGGCCTGCTCGCCGAGTACGAGTTGCAGCACTGCGAGCACTTCTTCTACTACGTGGACTGGGACGATCCCGACCCCCACGCCGACGGCGACTGGCGGGAGGCGCTGGACTACGGCGCCAACATCCTCACCACGCCCTCCGACCTGGCGACGGGCTGCGCGGTCCCCCTGCAGGTGGACGTGCCGCGGACCACGGACGTGGAGCAGTGGGACGGCGCGGCCTACCACACCCGGGCCACCTGGCAGCCCACCGGCGGCGAGCTGCTCCGCCATGTTCCCTACGAGCCGCGCTGGGACTTCCTCTACTGGTCCGACGGCGTGCTGTTCCAGTTCGCCGACACCTTCGTGGCCGGCGACGGCATCCGCGTGCTGGAGAGCACCGGCTTCGATCTGCCCACCGTCACCTCCACACCGCCGGCGGACGCCGAGGTCGGCGTGGAGTACACGTACGCGGCCCACGGCACCGGCGGCGAGCCGTGGTGGTGGTCCCTGCGCGAGTTCCCGGTGGGCGCGCGCATCGATCCCGTCACCGGCGTGTTGAGCTGGACCCCTGCGGAGCCCGGCCAGGCCGCCTTCACCGTGCAGCTGCGCAACGACCGCGGCGCGGCCCAGCAGAGCTTCACCGTCACCGTCTGGTGAGGGAGGTGTGACCTATGGAACGCGTCTGCGACCGCGTCTACCGGGTGGGCGGCGGCGACCTGACCCAGCCCGGCGACTGCCTGATCTACGCGCTGGATCTGGGCGACCTCGTGTTGCTGGACTGCGGCGTGGGCCCGGGCTGGTCCGGCATCGCCGACCAGATGCGCGAGGCCGACCTCGACCCCGCTGCCATCCACACCCTGCTGCTCACCCACGCCCACGTGGACCACATCGGCGCCACCGCGGCCGTGGTCGCCGACACGGGCTGCCGCGTCGTGGCCCACGACCTCGACGCCGACGCCATCGAGTCCGGCGACGCCGCGCTCACCGCGGCGAACTGGTACGGCGTCACCCTCCCCCGGGTGACCGTGGACGAGCGTATCCGCGGTGCTCGCCACACCCTGACGTTCGCGGACGGCACGCTGGACCTGATCCACACCCCAGGCCACACCCCCGGCTCCCTGGTCGCCGTGGTCGAGACCGACGGCCGGCGCGTGCTGTTCGGCCAGGACATCCACGGCCCCTTCGACACCGCATTCCGGTCCAACGTGGCCCACTGGCGCGACAGCATGGAGGCGCTGATCGAACTACGCGCCGACGTGTTGTGCGAGGGCCACTACGGGATCTATCGTGGGGTCGACGCCGTGCAGCGATTCATCGAGGGGCAGCTGCGCAGCCAGGGATTCCAGCTCAGGGGGTGATCCGATGCGTCCGCAGTCCGCCTTGTCGTCGAACTTCATCTTCACCTGCGCCGCGGCCGTCCTCTTCACGGGGATGCTGGTGCCCGGTATCGCGGGCGCCGAGAGCCTCCGCAAGGTGCGCGAGAAGGTGCACCGAACCATCGGCGTGGAGGTCTACGAACCGGTGAATGCCCGCAAGGCCTACGGCCCGGCCAGGGGTGCCGCCGCCAGGCTGTCCACGGGCTTCGAGTTCGCCCTGAGGCACGGCAAGGCCATGGCCTCCAGCCAGCCCTTCGAGCACAGCGTGGCGCTGGACCCGCTGGCCCAGCTGGGGGCCCGCAGTCACGTGGACAAGGTCGGCTCGCTCACCGGCGACTACTACGACTGGCTGCTGTGGCGCAACGGCGTGATCGGCGACCAGTTCCGCTGGCGCTGGCTCGAGGCCGTCAACCTCCGCGGCGACAACGTCCTCATCGGCGCCTCGGTCTACGAACCGGAGCGGCGCGGGCGCGTGCGGTACGGCGTCGCCCAGGCCCGGGGCGACGAGGTGCTGCAGCTGGCCGTCCTCGTGGACTCCAAGATCGCCTTCGAGGAGCTGGCCAAGCACCACGAGCCTGGCAGCACCGCGACGATCCGGGGACGGTTCGAGCTGCCCGTGGAAGAGCCCCACGTGCTCATCGCCACCGACGGGCCGGAGGTCCATCGGCTGGACCTCGAGCTGGACGACGAGCGGGCCTTCTCCGGCGAGGTCCCCCTCCCTAGCAACCCGGGGCGCTACCTGGTGGAGTTCCGCGCCCGGGTGATGGTCGGGGAAGATCCCTCGATCACCAACGTCGCCCGGTTCCCCCTCTACGTCGGGGTGGAGGAGTCGGCCGAACCCGAACCGTGGCGGCTGGGCAAGATCACGGGCGTCAGCCGACACATGGAGGACTGGCCAGAGACCCTTCTGGCCGTCTACAACCGCGAACGCGAGGCCCACGGGCTGGTGCCGCTGGAGCTGAACGAGGCGGCCACGCAGCTGGCGCGGGAGTGGGCCCGCAAGCTGGTCGCCGGCGAGGTCAGCGGCCACCGCACCGACGCGGCCCCCGCCCTGGCCGGCGCCGAGGTCCGCGTGTCCGATGTGACCCAGTTCAACTCGAAGTTCTACTTCCCCACCGCGCGGGCGGAGACCACGGTGCAGTCCCCCTACCGCCGCATGACCTACCTCGACCCGGCAGTTCGCTCCATCGGTATCGGGATCGTCCAGGAGAAGGTCTCGGGCGGCAAGCAGCGCTACCGGCTGGTGGAGCTGATCGTCGCGCCGTAGCCCGGTCGCCGGCCACGGTCAGGCCTCGATCAAGCCCTCGCGGATGGCCGCGCGCGTCAGATCGGCGACGCTCTGGCAACCCAGCTTCTGGTAGATGCGCGCCCGATGGGTCTCCACGGTCTTGGGGCTCACGCCCAGATCGAATGCGATCTCCTTGGTGCCCTGCCCTTCGGCGTACAGCTGCAGGACCTCCCGCTCGCGCGGGCTCAGACGCTCGAACAGGCTGGGGTGGGCGTCCGCGCCCTGGACGACGTCGTCGGCGCCCCGGACGAGCATGCGCTCGCCGCGTCCCACGGCGTCGATGACGTCGAGCAGCTCCGCGGACATGCAGTCCTTGACCAGGTAGGCCGCTGCGCCGGCCTCGAGGGCGGCCTCGATGTACTGGGGCTCGCGGTACATGGACAGCATGATCACCGCGGTCTGCGGCCTGGCCGCGATGATCTGGCGGGCCGCCTCGATGCCGTTGAGCTCGGGCAGGATCACGTCCATGACCACGATGTGGGGCTCGTGTTGCGTGGCCTGCTCCACGGCGCTGCGGCCGTCGCCGACGTCGGCGACCACCTCGTGATCGCTGCGACTCGACAGCAGCGCGGTCAGCCCGTCGCGGATCAGGGGGTGGTCCTCCACCACGAGGATGCGCAGGCCCACGGTCACGCCGCGCCGTTCCGGCCGTTGCGGGCGTCCGCGGGCAGACGCAGCGTGACGCGACAACCCTCACCCGGCGCGCTGGACAGGATCAGGTCTCCCCCGAGGGTGCGGGCGCGTTCGCGCACCGACAGCAGGCCGAACCCCGAGGAGGAGCCACTCCCCGCCGCATCGAACCCCACCCCTTCATCCGCCACGGTGAGCAGCAGCCAGCCCCCGTCGAGCTCCCCACTCACCCGCGCCGAGTCCACCTCGGCGTGCTTGGCGACGTTGACCACCATCTCGCGGAGGCTTCGGTAGACGGATAGCCGCACGTGTCCGCTCAGCGCGGCCAGCGTCGGAGCGCACGCGTCCACGTGCAGGTCCAGCTCGAAGCCATGGTCTCGCCGGAGGTCTCGCTGCAGGACCCGCAGCGCCGGGACCAGGCCCAGGTCGTGCAGTACGGTCGGGCTCAGCCGGGTCGTGAGGCCGCGGCATTCCTCCATGGCTCGCGCCCACAGGTGCTCGATGCGCTCCCAGTCTCCGGGCATCTGGCCCGGTCCGGCGGCCACCGCAGCATCCAGCTCCATCTTCAGCGCCTGCAGGGTCTGGCCGACACCGTCGTGCAGATCGGCGGCGATCTCGCGGCGTTCACGCTCCTCGGTCTCGGCCAGCCGGTCGGTCAGGTCGCGCAGATGGATGCGGCCGACCTCCCGCTCGGTGACATCGAGGATGACCCCGTCCACGTGGTCCACGCTGCCGTCGTCGGCCAGGATGGGGACGACCCGCTCCTCGACCCAGCGCACCTCCCCGGCTGCATCGGTGATCCGGTACAGCGTCGTCTGGGGCTGTCGTGTCTCCAGCATGGCCGACACGTTGCGTCGGACCCCTTCCTTGTCGTCGCCGTGGATCACCTCGAGCCAGGTACGGCCATCGCCGAACAGCTCATCTGCGGTGTAACCGGTGACCTTCTCGCAGCCCGCCATGTACAGGGGGCGCAGCTCCGCGTTGCCCTGGAAGACGATCCCCGGGAACGCTTCCACGACCTCACGGAAGCGGCTCTCGCTGGCGGCCAGCGCCTCCATGGCCCGGCGCTTGTCGGTGGCGTCACGCGCGATGACCAGGAATCCGATGGCCCGGCCGCGGTCGTCGTCGAGGCGTGCCGAGGAGGCCTCCACCGAGATCGTGGTGCCGTCCCTGCGGCTCACCTCGTACTCGACCAGCCCGTACCGGCCGTCCCTGTGCAGGCGGTCGAGGTTGGACCGCCGTTTCTGCACCTGCGCGGGTTTGCGGAAGTACTGCCAGCTGTTCGCCCCGCGCATGGCGTCGACGTCTCGTTCCCCCATCAGATGCGCGGCCGCGCGGCTGGCCCGGACGATGGTGGCGTCCAGCGTGGAGATGACGACCGCGTCGGGGAAGCGGTCGAGGGCGCGCGCGGAAAACGCGGCGTCGCCTTCCAGAAAGGCGTCCAGCACCGCGAACGCCGTGCCGTCCTGGGCTCCACCCCCCCGGGGCTCGGTCGGTGTACGGGTCATGGGCTCCCTGCCTCCATCACGGGGTATCCCGTGCATTCAAGGGGTACACGCGCGACGAGTGCAAACTCAGGAATTTCCCGACTATCCCCCATTCCACCTGTTCGGATATCCATACGAAAGGGGACCAGGTTTTGGGAACGGGCATGCGCAAGGCGCGGGGAGGCAGTTCGTGGGTGGCACTCTCCGTCTGCTGATCGTCGAGGATTCCCAGGACGACGCGCTGCTGATCCTGCGCGCGGTCCGGCAGCATGGCTTCGAGGTTCAGTATCGCCGCGTCTACGACCGTCAGGCGTTCTCGGCTGCCCTCGCGGACGGTCCATGGGACGCGATCCTGTGTGACTATTCCATGCCGCGGTTCTCCGGCCTGGACGCGCTGGAGATGCTTCGCGAGTGTGAGCTGGACCTCCCTTTCATCCTCATCTCGGGCACCATCGGTGAGGAGACCGCGGTGAGCGCCATGCGGTCCGGCGCGCACGACTACCTGATGAAGGACAACCTGGCGCGGCTGGGCTCGGCCCTGGAGCGGGAGCTGCGGGAGGCACAGGGGCGGCGAGCGGCGCGGCGACTGGCTCAGCAGAACGAGCGGCTGCGCGCCCTGCTGGATACGGCCGGTCTCGGGATCTACGTGGGGGACGCGGCAGAGGACTGGCGCTTCGTCGACTGCAACCGCGCCGCGGCCGAGAACCTCGGCTACACGCGCGAGGAGCTCCTGCAGCTCGGGCCCGCGGACATCGAGGCGGACCTCCCCCTGCACACGCGCGAGGAGAGGGATCAGCACCTGCGAGCCCTGCGAGACGCGGGGAAGCCCATCCGAGTCGATGGGATCCACCGGCGCGAGGACGGCACCACCTTCCCCGTCGAGGTGTTCGTGTCCGCGACCCAGCTCGAAGGGCGCACCCTGACCCTGGCGCTGGCCCACGACATCACCCGTCGCAAGGCGGTCCAGCAGCAGCTGGAGCGCTCCGAGCGCCTCAGCTCCCTGGGACAGCTCGCGGGTGGTGTCGCGCACGACTTCAACAACATGCTCAGCGTCATCCTCATGGGCGTCGACGCGACGCGCGATCTGCCGGACCTGCCCCAGGCAGCCGCGGTGGAGCTCGACGAGATCCAGGACGCCGGGCGGCGGGCGGCGGCCCTGACGTCGCAGCTGCTCGCCTTCGGCCGCAAGCAGGTGCTCACGCCGGTGAGCCTGGACGTCAACGCGCTGATCGAGGGCCTGCTGACGATGATCGAGCGCGTGCTGGGCGAGGACATTCGCCTGAGCTTCCACCCGGCGCGGGACCTGGGCCGCGTCCTGGCCGACCCAGCCCAGATCGAGCAGGTCGTGCTGAACCTGGTGCTCAACGCCCGCCACGCCATGGCCGGCGGCGGCCGGCTGGTGTTGCGCACGGGCAACACGTACCTGGACGAGGCGCAGTGTCGCGGCGAGATGGACATCGAGCCGGGGGAGTTCGTCGAGCTGGTGGTGAGCGACGACGGCCCGGGTATGCCGTCCGACCTGGTGGAGCGGATCTTCGAACCGTTCTTCACCACACGACAGGTGGGGGCGGGCACGGGCCTGGGGCTGTCCACGGTGTACGGCGTGATCAAGCAGAGCCGCGGGCACATCCGCGTGGACAGCGCGCCGGGGCGCGGGACCACCTTCGAGATCTACCTACCGCGCACCGTCCGCGCCGTCCCGGCGGTGGAGCACGACGGCGACGATCGTTCCCGGCCGACCGGAGATGCCACCGTCCTGGTGGTGGAGGACCTGGCCTCCCTGCGGCGCGCCATCGAGCGCGTGCTGGTCAGAGGCGGCTACGAGGTCCTGGCGGCCGAGGACCTGGACACGGCCGTCCGGCACTTCGAGGCCCACGACGGTCGCATCCACCTGCTGCTCACCGACGTGGTCCTGCCCGGCGCCAGCGGGTGGGAGATCGCACAGCGCCTGCTCGACGCCGATCCGGCGCTGAACGTGCTGTTCATGTCCGGACACACCGCCGACATCATCGCCCGTCACGGGATACTGGAGGAGGGCGCCGAGCTGCTACCCAAGCCGTTCTCGCCCGCCCAGCTGCTGCGTCGGGTCGAGGGCATGCTGGACGAAGACCCTCCGAAGGCCAGACCATGACCCCCCTCGAACAGGCCCAGGCGCGCGTCGCCGAGCTCGAACGCGAACTCGCCTTCCACAGGGACATCTACGAGAACTCGCCGGACATGAAGGTCACGGTGGACGCGGAGACGGCCCTGGTGAAGCACTGCAACCGCACGCTGGCCGAGCGGCTCGGCTACACCAAGGACGAGATCATCGGCTCGCCCGTCTTCGACCTGTACCACCCCGACAGCCTGGGGGCGGCTCAGGAAGCGTTCCTCAACTTCGTCAACACGGGCGTCGTGCGGGGCGCCCGGTTGATGCTGGGGCGCAAGGACGGCTCCGGTCTGCACGTGCTGCTGGACGTGAACTCGGTCAAGGACGCCGCAGGACGTGTGATCCAGAGCCGGTCGACGTGGCGCGACATCTCCGATCTCGTCGCCGCGGAGGAGGCACTCAAGGAGTACTCCGCCCGCCTGGAGGAGGAGGTGCAGAACCGCACCGCGGCGCTGCGCGAGGGCGAGGCACGGCTGGCCAAGGAGACGGCGGCCACCGCGGCCATCGTCAACGAGCTGCTCACCGAGGAGGCCGAGGACGCCGAGACCGAGCTGCAGATCCTCGACGCCTGCCTGGCGGCCACGGGCAGCGAGTACGGCATGCTCGGTGTGATCAACGACGACGGCCGCTACGACACCACCACCTACAACGGCCAGTCCCTGGAAGGCTGCGCCTTTCCCGCGCCCATGGCCTGGGACCTGTCGACCGGGATGGATATCCGTGGGGTCTGGGGCTGGCCCATGCTCCACGGCGAACCCCTCATCTGCAACGATCCGCCCTCTCACCCCGACAGCGTGGGGCAACCCGAAGGGCATGTGGCGATCCACGCCTATCTCGGCGTGCCCGTGAGGCAAGAGGGTGAGGTCACCGGCATGGTCGCCGTGGCCAACCGGCCCGGCGGTTTCACCCGGGCGGACCGCGACACCCTGACGCGGTTGGTGGCGATCATGACCGTGGCGCGGCAGTACCGTGATGCGCTGCGGACGGCCCGGATGACCGGCGCCGAGCTCGAGGCCAAGGTGAGCGAACGCACCGCCGACCTCGAGGCCGTCAATCGCGAGCTGGAGTCCTTTGCCTACTCCATCTCCCACGACCTGCGGGCGCCGTTGCGTTCCATGGACGGCTTCTCCCTGGCCCTGCTGGAGGACTACCCGGACTGCCTCGACGACACGGGCCAGGACTACCTTCGCCGGATCCGGGGCGCGGCCCAGCGCATGGGCGTGCTCATCGACGACCTGCTGCGCCTGTCCCGCCTGTCCACGGTGGAGATGCAGGACGTCCGGGTCGATCTCGGCGCATTCGCACGATCCGTGGCCGAGGAGTTGTTCGCCTCGGAGCCCGAACGACGGGTGACCGTGGACGTGGCGCCGGACCTTCTGGTGCACGGCGATCCCACGCTGCTACGGTCGGTGATGCAGAACCTGCTGGCCAATGCGTGGAAGTTCACCGGCGGGCAGCCGCATGGTCACATCGAGGTGGGAGAGGTGGAACAGGGCGGGGAGCGGGTGTTCTTCGTGCGAGACGACGGCGCCGGGTTCGACATGGCCTACGCCGACAAGCTGTTCGGCGTTTTCCAGCGCCTGCACGACACCGCGGAGTTCCCGGGGACCGGCGTGGGGCTGGCCACGGTCCAGCGCGCCATCCGGCGCCACGGCGGGCGGGTCTGGGGGGAGTCTGCTGTGGACGAGGGAGCGTGCTTCTACTTCACCTTGCCCGGCGGCCGGGGCGAAGGGGGAGGCGATTGAGCGACCACGAGGGGCACATCCTGCTGGTGGAGGACAACCCGGACGACGAGGTGCTGACGATCCGCGCGCTGCGCATGCACGGCGTGGTCAACCGCATCGACGTCGTGCGCAACGGCGCATCCGCGCTGGACTACCTCTTCGCGCGGGGCGACCACGCGGATCGCGATCCCGCCGCCGTGCCCATGGTCGTGCTGCTGGACCTCAAGCTCCCCAAGGTGGACGGGCTGGAAGTCCTGCGACAGATGAAGGCAGCGCGCGCCCTGCGCCGTGTTCCCGTCGTGATCCTGACCTCGTCGGTGGAGCAGAAGGACCTGGAGGCGGGGTACGACCTGGGGGCCAACAGCTACATCCGCAAGCCCGTGGACTTCGATCGGTTCTGCGAGGCCGTGCGCAAGATCGGCCAGTACTGGCTGGTGCTGAATCAGTCCCCACCCTGAGACGCGCACGCGTCGCCCCGGGTACGCGCAGTCAGTCCCGGCTAAGGAGCGAGGGCCCAGGCGAGGGCGATGCCGAGGTAGTTGCCCACGGCGATGCCGAGCAGTCCCGCGGTGATGCCGGACACGAGCATCTCGCGGTTTTCCAGCCTGGCCGCGACCGGGAAGCCCAGCAGCAGCGCGGCCGTGACCAGCGGGTGGTTCACGGCTCGCCGGCCCCGGCCTTGCGCAGGGGCTCGTCCACGTCCCACACCAGGGCCAGGGCGATGCGCGGTCCCCCGCCCACGCGATCGGTGTCCATCACGTAGGGCTTGACCTGCAACACGATGCGCGGCCAGCCGCGCTTGTAGCTGGGCTTGAACACCACGATGGGTCCGATCTGGATGGAGCGATCGCGGCTGCCCAGCGCCCACAGGTCGTGGTAGGTGGCGCCGACCCACAGCAGGGGGCCGCCCTCACCGGGCAGGATCTCGCCGACCACGGCGGACTGGTGCTCGATGACCAGGTCGTCCCACTCGATCAGGCGATCGCGGAACGGCTCGTACACGTAGGGGGTGTCGATCCCGTCGGGCTGTCGCAGCCAGATCCAGGAGAAGTCCCACGACGAGAACGCGATGATCGGCCCGACCTTGAGCTTGAGGGTGGGCTGGACGCGCACGTCGAACCCGCCGCTGAACCGCACCTCGCGTCCCGGCGCGGGGTCGTCGAACAGCTGGCCGCGGTCGGATTCTCGCGTGGAGGCGTCGATGGACTCGTAGGGGATCAGCCCCGCGTCCGAGGGCCAGACCATGGTGGCGTTGGCCATCACCACCACGTCGAAGATGTCGATGGGCGCCAGGGTCAGCCGCGGCCCCACCGAGGCGAAGGCGGGGGTGACCACGGCGCGGCCGCCCACGGCGGCAAAGGTGTCCTGGAAGACGATGGACTCGGAGCGGTGCAGGGGCGCGCGCACCTCCAGCCGGGTGTCGAAGAGCAGGCCGAGGGGGAAGGCCGCGCCGGCGACGAGCTGGGAGACGTGCAGGGATGGGCCGGGCGCCGGTGCGCCGTCGCCGTCTTCGGCTCGGATGGGGATCGCCGCGAGGATTGCGGCCAGCGTTACGGCAAACACGACGGCTCTGTGCATGGTCCACCCCACCTGCCAGGAGTCCACCGTGCAGTCTATCGCACGCGCGCTCGAGCAGGGGATGGGGCGCGGTCGCCGATCAGGGCCCGTACTTGTCGTCCCAGGGGTTGCAGCAGAAGCCGCCGACGTTGACCTGGCCGCCGCCGGTGAGGCTGGCGGCGACGAGGTTGCCCGCGACGAGGCCGGCGGGGAAGTGCACGGCGGCGTGGGGGGCGAGGATGTTCACGTCGTGGATGCCGCCCATGAGGTCGAGCTGGGTGGCGGCGCCGTAGTTGAGCAGGGTGTGGTTGGCGGACGCGCCGTTGGTGTAGGTCCACACCAGGCTGTCCAGGGTGGCCGTGGCGTCGGTCACGTCGATGTACACCGAGGCGTCTGCCGGGCCGTCCACGCGCACGCCCCACGCCGCGTCGAGGTCGGCCGCGGCGATCTCGACCACGTTCATGCCGGACACGGCATCGATCCGGATCTCACCCCACTGCTCGGTCGCGACGGTGGTGGTGGGCTTGTTGGCGACCACCGAGCTGAACACCTCGAGGTAGACGGCGAGGACGGACAGGTCGAGGGGCGCGGTGTAGGGGGTGTTCTCGGTCAGGGTGCCCTGGACGGTGATCACGCCGGCCGCCAGGTGCTGGCCTGCGAGGGTGGCGTCGCCGGTGACCAGGCCGCTGCCGTCGAGGTCGCCGCCGCCGCTGACGTCACCCTCCACCGAGGCGGCGTCCAGCAGGATGTCGCCGCCCGCGTCGAGGCCGCCGTGTTCGATGGCGCCGGTGAAGTCCACCGCGCCGCCTGCGTACAGGGCCACTCCAGCCGGGGCCAGGTCCTGGTCGTTGACGCTGAAGCTGGAGGCGTACACGTCGCCGCCCACGGCGGCTGCACCCTGGAAGTCGCTGCCGTAGGGATCGCTCGCCGTGCCCAGGTCGTTGGTGACGATCACGTTCAGCTCGAGGGGGTGGAAGCCGAAGAAGGTCTCCGGGTCCACGAGCCCGACGCCGGGGATGGCGATCTCCGGGGCGTCCCGGATCACGTGGTCCAGCGCCAGCATGCTGATCCCACGCGGCACGGGATCCACGTGGGCGTCGAGGAACTCGGGATCGCCGATCGTCCCGGACCTGGAGTTGGCGCCGGAGCGGCTCGCGCCGCTGTCCAGCGCGCTGTGATGGCAGCCCAGCAGGCCGACCGCGAGTCCCAGGATCGCGAGCGCCGTGTGTCGCACCATGGTGTCTCCCCTTTCGCTACCCGCGATCGAGAACATGTGCGCGTGTGGGCGGATGTGACGTTTTTTCTCGCGCGAGCGGTCAGAAACGACCGACGACGGCCAGGCCGCCGGCTCTGCCGGCGGGGTCGACGAAGGGGGCGAACGAGAGGCGTGGCGCGGAGTGCCGAGGGGGGCGCTGCGCGAGATCGCCGCGGCGCTTGTGGGTGGCCTCGGCGACGAGCAGGCACAGCCCGGCGGTGAACATGGCCACGCCGGTGAGCATGGGCAGCAGGGTGGGCTGCAGGGGGAGGTCGGCGCCGTGCATGGACAGCCGCAGCGAAGGCGTGACCAGGGTCATCATGATCAAGCCGTAGGCGAGCAAGGGGCCGCCGAGGTGGTCGAGCTGGCGGGCGCGGCGCTGGTCCGCGGGCAGCTGGAGGCGGGCGAGGTCACCGTCCGCGGCCAGGCCGATCGCGGTGGCCAGCAGCCACACCGAGGCCACGTCGTACACCCGCAGGTCCACGGGTACGTCTCCGGTCTTGGACGCCTTCAGGGCGGTGACGATGGTGCCGATGGACGTGAACATGGACCCGAAGATGGCGTAGGCGAGCACCCCCTCGCGTGCGAGGCGGACGCGGGCGCGGGGGCCGGCGAGGGGGTCCGAGGCGAGGGGCTCGGACGAGGCGGCGAGCAGGGGCACGCCGCCGAGCCCGAGCAGGGCGGCGGTGACGAGGAATCCCGGCGCCTCGCTCCCCTCGATGTCGCCGGCGATGATGGACTCGACGGTGATGGGCAGCATGGCCGCACCCGCGGACATCATCGTGGCGCTGTAGGCGATGCGGCCGGCCTGGCCGGCGTGGGCTCGCGCGAGGGAGCCGCCGGGGGACTCCGAGGCCGCGGCGATCGTGGGGGTGAGCAGGGCGATCAGCAGTGCCGTCAGGGCGATCCGGGTGACGTGGACGGACATCGCGAGTCTCCAGCTGGCGTGCTCCCGGGGGAGCGAGCGGTCGGTCCACGACGCGCGGATGGGGCTGGATGCAAGGGGCGGGCCGGGACGGGGGGAATTGGTGGGCTAGCAGGCGCCGTGGCAGTCGCAGGAGTCGGCGCAGGCGTGGTTGAGGCCGTCGCCGGCGCCGGCGCCGAGGCACTCGGAGGCGCACGGGCCGGTGCCGCAGTTGAGGGTGCTGTTCTGGCACGAGGCGTCGCCGAGGCAGGTCAGCTCGCAGGCGTCCGGGGCGGCGCACAGGAGGGTGGCCTGCTGGCACGACGAGGTGCCGTAGCACTGGATCTCCGTGGGGCCGAGGTCGGCGCCGTGGATGGTGGCGAAGGCGCACGACAGGATGCCCGTGCACTGGACCACGCAGGCCATGTGGTCGGGGCAGGTCAGGGGGATGTTGTTGCAGGCGTTGGTGCCGTCGCAGTCGATGAAGCACTGGGTGCCGCTGCAGCCGCCGGTGCACTCGGGCGGACAGGGATCGAGGGCCTCGAGGGGGGTCTCCTCGGGGCAGTCGGCGGTGTCGTCGTCGTCGTCATCGGCGATGTCGTCGTCGTCGCCGACGGTGTCGTCGTCGTCGTCGGTGTGCCCGGTGGTGTCGTCGTCGTCATCGTCGCCGGCGATGTCGTCGTCGTCGCCGGGGCTGTCGTCGTCTTCGTCCGTGGTGTCGTCGTCGCCGACGGTGTCGTCGTCTCCTTCGAGGTTGTTGTCGAGGGTCCCGGCGCATCCTGCGACGAGCCATCCGACGAGCATCGAGATCGTGATCAAGCCACCCCAGTACCGCATCTTGCGTCCTCCCAGTGGGTTCCCGTTGAAGCTCCTCGTCTCTGGACATGTCCTTTCCCAAAGAAGCGTGACGGTCTAACGTGGGAATCTCGAGAAGGGAGTCGCCTCGATGCAACGTCGTCGCCATGGACTGTGGGTGATCGCGATGGCCCTGATCGTCTTCCCCGGGGCGAAGGGCTGCCCCCCCGATCCGGCCGAGGAGGACGCGGCCGAGGCGGCGGTGGAGAAGGCCGAACCCGTCGAGGTGGCGCCCGCGTCGGAGGAACCCACGCCGGCCCCGCCGAAGTCCGTCGTCGGTACCTGGGCCAGCGCCACGTGCGGCGAGCGCACCTACGCGCGGGAGCTGGTGTTCGTCGAGGGGGGCAGCTACGTGCGGCTGGACCTGGTCAGCCCCTGCCCGCCCGACGCCCTGTGCGTGTGGTCCGGGATCGTGCACTTCACCGGCGGCTGGCGCCTGGAGGGGGACCGCGTGCGGCTGATCGAGGAGGTGCAGGTGGGATCCGGCGGGCCCGCGGGGTTCACGTCGCGGCCCGAGGAGCTCGTGCTGGACGCGTCAACGCCCACCCTGACCGCGCACGTGGCCGGCGAGGACTGCGTGTACACCCCCGCCGAGGCGCGGGAGATCTCGGGCATCCTCAACGCCAGGTAGATCGGTTCACAGGACCTCGAAGCCGCCGATGCTCGGCGGATCCGCGTAACAAGCCCCGTTCATGTCCCCGACGACGCCCGGCCACGGCGTGCCCGCCCCGGCCGCCGGGCTGGTGGCGTCGATCTGCCAGTCCGCGACAAAGGCGGGGTCGAGGCCGACCACACCGCCGGTCTCGGTCACGGGTAGATCGGGCGTGGACGCCCCCGGGTCGTCGTGGGCGTACCAGAGGTTGGTGTCGAAGGCGAAGGTCTCGGGCGAGGTGTCGTCGCCGATGTTGAGGTGCACCGACAGGGTCGCGTCCGAGTACCAGATCAGGTTGTTGGCCACCCGGCCGTCCCGGCACGGCTCGAACTCGTAGGTGCCGTCGGACACGGTCTCCTGGAGGATGCGGAAGATCCAGCGGTCGGGGTCCACCAGGGTGTTGTTCACGGCCTGGCATTCGACGCAGCCCACGAAGGCCAGGGACGCCTCGGCGCCCTCGATGAGGTTGGCGATCACGCGGATGTCGCGGGCCTCGGCGTTGGGGGAGGTCTCGGACACGGGGGGGCGGAAGTACTGCAGGTCGGTGCTGCCGCCCATGTTCACCGATCGATCGCCGGCGTTCACGAAGTGGTTCCAGCGGATCTCCAGGTCCTCGGTGCCGCCCTTGGCCTGCACGGCGTTGGCGGACAGGTCGTGCAGGTAGTTGCGGGCGATGACGCCGCGGTGGCAGCCCACGCAATCGATGGCGCTGCCGGAGCCGCCGCCGCCGCAGTGGTGGATCTCGCTGTCGAGGACCCAGAAGTCGCGCAGGCCCGACAGCTTGAGGCAGTCCTCGTTGCCGCCGGTGCCCACGTCGTGCAGCAGCAGGTCGCGGAACACCACGTGGTGGGTGGCCTGGTCGTCGTCGTAGTCGCCGCCGTCGTCGCAGTTGATGCCGTTGTGGGCGGTGGAGCGGCCCTCGAGGTCGTGGACGACCACGTAGGAGGCGCGGATGAGGTGGAGCACCTCGTTGTTGCCCTCGATCACGGGGCGGTCCTCGCCGGGCGCGCCGCCGATCCAGATGGGGGCGGTCGAGGTGCCGGCGAGGTCTTCGAGGTAGGTCCCGCCGGGGTAGGTGCCGGGGTGGATGCGGACGGCCGTGCCCGGGGTCGCGTCCTGCGCGGCGCGGCCGATGGTGGCGTAGGGGGTCGAGGCGCTGCCGTCGCCGGTGTCGTCGCTGCCGGCCGCGGATACGTGGACCTCCGAAGTGGGGGAGAGGCCGTCGGCGAAGGTGGTCACGGCGTCGCAGGCGGGGACGGTGTCGTCGTCGTCATCGCCGGTGGCGTCGTCGTCGTCGCCGGTGACGTCGTCGTCATCCATCACGGTGGCGCTGTCGTCGTCCGCGTCGTCCGAGGGGCAGCCCCACAGCGCGGCGGAGAACACGGCCAGGATCAGACTCCAGGTGCGGATCAATTCTCCTCTCCTCGTGACCGCGGTCAGCGGCGCAGCCGGGCCAGCAGCAGGCCGATCAGGGCGGCCGCGCCCCAGGGGGAGCCGCGGCCCGTGTGGTCGCAGTCGCACCCCTCGGACTCCAGGTCCCCCTCGCCGGGCAGGGTGGTGTCGTCGTCGCCCCAGAAGTCGTCGTCGTCGTCGTCGTCGCCGTCGGGGGGGAAGTCCACGTGTCCGTCGCAGTCGTTGTCCACCCCGTCCTCCACCTCCAGGGCGCCGGGGTAGACGTCGGGGTTGCGGTCGTCGCAGTCGCCGTCGGCCTCGGAGTAGCCGTCCCCGTCGTCGTCGGTGGGGTCCATGGACTCGTCGATCTCGCCGTCGCAGTCGTTGTCCGTGCCGTCGGCCCACTCCAGGGCGCCGGGGTAGGTGTGGCCGTCGGTGTCGTCGCAG
>CAZLEO010000167.1:0-20930 GCA_964558555.1 uncultured Rickettsiales bacterium
GTCCCCGTTGCACTCGTCCACGCCGTCGCCGTCGTCGTCGGTCTCGTCGCCGTGCAGGGCGCCGTCGCAGTCGTTGTCGATGTAGTCGCACGCGCCCTCGGCCGCGCCGGGATGGATGGACGCGTCGCCGTCGTTGCAGTCGCCGTTATTCTGCACGTGGCCGGGAGGGGCCGTGCAGGCGTTGACCGCCGCGCCGCCGACGTCGCCGTATCCGTCGCCGTCGTTGTCGGGCCAGTAGTCCAGGAAGGTCAACCCGTCGTCGGGCACGCCGTCGCAGTCCTGGTCCACGCCGTCGCAGATCTCCGACGCGCCGGGGTTGATGGAGGCGTCCGCGTCGTCGCAGTCGCCCGAGAGGGCGGCGTAGCCCTGCGGCGCGGAACAGTCCTCCACGGTGTCGCCGGCCACGCCGAAGCCGTCGCCGTCCGCGTCGCCGTAGAAGGTCACCAGCGCACCCTCGTCCACGTCACCGTCGCAGTCGTTGTCCACGTAGTCGCACACCTCGGCCGCGCCGGGGTGCACGTTGGGATCGGCGTCGTCGCAGTCCCCGTCGTCCTCGGCGTACCCATCGCCGTCGTCGTCGGCGAAGATGGTGCCCTCGTCGATGTCGCCGTCGCAGTCGTTGTCCAGGCCGTCGGCGATCTCGGGCGCGCCCGGGTACACGTCGTCGTTCATGTTGTCGCAGTCGCCGTCGAGCACGCCGTAGCCGTCGTGGTCGTAGTCGGGGTTGGGCGGTCCACCGCCGCCGTACGCGCCCACGTCGCTGCGCGTGCCGTCGTCGTCGTACAGGGTCGGCGCGCCCGCGTCGATGAGCGGGCTGCCCTCGTCCAGCGCGAGGTCGTCGTTGCCGCAGTTGCCGTCGGCCGTGTAGTTCACGAACTCCGGATCCACGGCGTAGTTGGTCGCGGGGATGGTGTTGATCAGCCCGCTGAAGTCGTCGGCGGTGTTCTCCCAGAAGTCGTTGTAGAAGACGTTGTAGGACACGCCGGTGGGGGACATGTACACGCCGTCCCCCTCCTCGGCCCAGGCCATGATGTTGTTGGTCAGGCCCAGGGTGGTGTAGGCGTCCACGTAAAGGTGGCCACCCTGGCCAGCCGGTCCGGTGTTCTCCACGAGGGTGTTGTTGATCATGGAGGGATCGGAGCTGTACATGTACACGGCCCCGCCGTAGGAGCCCGCCTCGTTGTCCTGGAGGATGTTGTTGCCCAGGTAGGCCGAGGTCACGTCGTACATGTACAGGGCGCCGCCGTACTCCGCCGAGTTGTGGCAGAAGGTGTTGCGGTAGAAGTAGTCGTCGCCGTACATGGCCTGCAGGTAGACCGTGCCGTAGTACCCGTAGTTGTCGGTGAAGGTGGAGTCGGACACGGTCAGGTCCGAGTAGTACGCGTACAGGGCGCCGCCGTAGGTGGACGCGTAGTTGCCCTCGAAGCTGCTCGACTCCACGAGCACGTCGCTGTAGCTGTCGATGAACAGCCCCGCGCCGTGGGTGGCCACGTTGTCCTCGAACCGGCAGCGCCGGAACGTGGGCTCGGCGTAGTAGTACACGTACTGCGGGTACGAGCCGCTGTTGCGGTAGAAGTGCGTGTCCTCGAACGTCGGGTTCGAGTAGTGGTAGACGTACGCCGAGTAGCTCGAGCAGTACAGGAGGCGGCAGTCGGAGATGGTCGGGTCGGAGCTGACGATGTACATGCCGAACGTGTCGCTGGTCCACACGGAGATGGACTCCAGCCGCGCGTCCGAGGTCTCGCCGTTGTCCCAGTTCACGCCGCCCGTATTACCACCGATGTAGGTCACGTCCTTGCCCAGGGTGCCGCGGACGGTCACCTCCAGGCCGGCGTAGTCCACGGCCTCGTCGTATACCCCCGGCTGCACGGCGATGACGTCGCCGCTCGACGCCCAGGACAGGGCCTCGACGATGCTGCGGGTGTCGCCGTCGCCCCGCTGGGAGACCACCCAGTCGGCGCCGGAGACGTCGCCGACCAGATCGCCGCCGGTGTACCCCATGTCCGACCGGCTGGCGTCGGGGTCGGGGACCTCGATGGCGCCGGTGTCGATGCAGGGGCTGTTCACCGCCAGGGTGAGATCGTCGTTGTTGGGATCGTGGTCGTCGATGAACGAGACGAACTGAGGATCCACGCTGAGGTTGCCGTGCAGGCCGGTGTGGTCCGTCAGCGCGCCGCCGTACTCGCCGTCGTAGTTGCCGTAGACGTCGTTGTTGGCGATGTAGAGCCGTATCGCCTCGGCGTCGTAGTCGCTGTAGATGCCCGCGCCGTCGGGGCTGTGGGCGATGACGTTGTTCACCAGCGCGGTGCCGAGGTAGTAGCTGGCGTACACGCCGCCGCCGTAGGTGGACGCCTCGTTCCCCACCAGGGTGTTGTTCGCCACGAGCAGGTGGCTGTAGTAGTCGAGGTAGAGGCCGCCGCCGTAGGCCGCCTCGTTGCCATTGAGCAGGTTGTGCGACACGTGCGCCTGGGTGTCGTAGGTGTACAGGGCGCCGCCGTAGTACCCGTAGTTGCCCGCGAAGGTGTTGTCGTCGATCAGGGCCGGGCTGGACATGGAGTTGATGCTGATGGTGCCGTAGTAGCCGCTGTTGTCGCTGAAGGTGCAGCCCTCGACGTTCAGCTCCGAGTAGTACCCGTAGATGGCGCCGCCGTGGCTCGAGGCCACGTTGCCGTCGAACACCGTGTTGGTGACGTCCACGTCGCAGTAGCTGTCGATGTACATGCCGCCGCCGTGGGTGGCGTTGTTGTCCCGGAACGTGCAGCCGTCCACCGTCAGGTCCACGTAGAGGTACGAGTAGAAGGGGTACGAGCCGGAGTTCTCCTCGAACAGGCAGTTGCGATAGGTCGGGTTCGAGTAGTGGTAGTTGTACGCCGCGTAGCTGTAGTTGAACCGGAACCAGCAGTCCTCGAACGTCGGGCTGGAGCTGACGATGTAGGCGCCGAACGAGCCCGACCAGATGGTGAAGCCGTCCAGGGTGACCGCCTCACCGCCGTCCATGTAGACGCCGTAGGTGGACCCGGCGATCACGGTGACCTCTGCCGCGGCCAGGGCCACCACCGAGGCGTCCACGCCCTGGATGTCCACGTCCTGGTAGTACACGCCCGGGTAGACCAGGATGCTGTCGCCGTGGTTCGCCACGGCCAGGGCGTCGTTGAGGGTGCGGTAGTCGCCGTTGTCCAGCTGGGACACGACGATGTCGTACCCCGCCGGCGCGGTCATCTCGTCGTCACCGCCGCCAAAGCCCAGGTCCGAGACCGTGCCGTCGGCATCGAGGAACTCCGGCGCCCCCGCGTCCACGAGCGGGGAGCCGACCTGCAGCGTCAGGTCGTCGTCCGCCAGGTCTCCGTTGAAGGTGTAGGCCGTGAAGGCCGGATCCACGGAGACGTTGCCGTGCCGGCCCGTCTGGTCGCCGTAGTAGCCGCCGTAGTTGCCGTCCGCGTGGTCGTACACGTTGTTGTGCACCATCTGCACGCGGCTGCTGGAATCGGACGCGTAGATGCCCTCGCCGTTGGTGGAGTGGGCGATGATGTTGTTGGCGAGCAGGTCGTCGTTGTACGACGCCACGTGGAAGCCGCTGCCCGTGCCGTAGCACGTGGAGCCGACCACGGTGTTGTTGAGGATGGACGCGCGCGTGTAGTAGTCCAGGTAGAAGGCACCGCCGGCGGTTCCGGCCGCGTCTCGACGACCTGGTTGTCCGAGATGTACAGGGAGGTGTCGTAGATGTAGAAGGCGCCACCGTACTCCGCGTCGTTGTCGAAGATGACGTTGTCGCGCACCGACACCGGCGCATACGTGCCGGAGTTGATGGACAGCGTGCCGTAGTAGCCGTAGTTGCCCTCGAAGTGGGAGTTGGTCAGCTCGAGGCCCGAGTAGTACAGGTACAGCGCCCCGCCGTGGCTGCCGGCGGTGTTGTTGAGGAACGTGCAGCTGTCCACCGTCACGTCGTTGTACGAGTCGATGTACATGCCACCGCCGTGGGTGGCGCTGTTGTTCTGGAAGGTGCACCCGGTGAAGGTGGGCTCGGTGTAGTAGTACATGTACACGGGGTACGAGCCGCTGTTGTCCTCGAAGGTGCAGTCCTCGAAGGTCGGGTTGGAGTAGTGGTAGATGTACGCCGCGTAGCTGGTGTTGTCCGCGATCACGCAGTCGCGGATCACCGGTGACGAGCTGACGATGTACAGGCCGAAGCTCCCGCCGGTGACCGTGAAGCCGTCCAGCACCGCGTCGGACGACTCGCCGTTGTCGATGTTCACCGCCGAGTAGCTCCCCAGGATGGTCGTCACCGACGGCCCGGACGTGGAGATGACGGTGATGTTCTTGCCGTCGAAGTCCACGTCCTCGCTGTAGATACCCATCTCCACCGACACGATGTCGCCGTCCACGGCGTCGTCGATGGCGGCGTTGATGGTGGAGTAGCCGATACCCCACTGGGACACCGTGAGGGTGTCTGCAACCGCCGCGGAGGGCAGGAGCAGGGCGGCGACGAGCGCCAGCGAGGACAGGGAACCGAACACGCGATCTATGGACATCTGGACACTCCCGGGATTTCCGTTGCTCGCGCGATCCTATCTCACCGCGCGAGGGTGGATCGGGGTTTTTCAGCGACCGGGAGACAGGAACGCCTTCACGGCGTCGAGGAGCTCCGCCGGCCGGACCGTGACCACGTCGGCGGGGGGCAGGGAGTTGAGGAAGACGCGGCCGTACCACTGGCCGGTCACCCGCGGGTCGAGGATGACCACCGCGCCGCGGTCGGAGCGGCTGCGGATGAGGCGACCGAAACCCTGGCGGAAGCGGATCACGGCCTGCGGAAGGGCGTACTCGGCGAACGCGTCCCCTCCCCTGGCCTCGATGAGCTCGGCGCGGGCGCGCTGCACGGGGTGGGTGGGGACGCGGAACGGCAGGCGGGTGAGGATCACGCTGGACAGGGCCTCGCCGGGCACGTCCACGCCCTCCCAGAAGCTGTCGGTGCCCAGCAGCACCGCCTTGCCGCCCACGCGGAACTCGTCGAGCAGGCGGCCGCGCTCCATGGTGCCCTGGGCGAGCACCCGGTAGCCCTTCAGCCGGGCCTCGGCCGTGCGCTGGACCCGCTGCAGCATGCGGTAGCTGGTGAACAGCACGAAGGTGCGACCCTGCGCGGCCTCCACCAGGTCGCAGATGAGGGCCTCGGCCGCCTCGACGAACTGCGCCGATCGCGGATCCGGGAAGCGCCCGGGCACGCCTACCAGGACCTGCTCGCGGAAGTCGAAGGGGCTGGGCAGGCTCGCGCTCACCGTGCGCTCGTGCGCCAGCGTGCCCTCGGCGATGCCGACGCGCTGCATCAGGTAGTCGAAGCGCTGATCCACCGTCAGGGTGGCCGAGGTCATCACCACCGCGGGGACGGCGTCGAGGATTCGCTCCCGGATCAACGGCGCCACGTCCACGGGGCAGCTGCAGAACTTGGGTCGCACGCCGCCGCGGCGGTTTCGAACCAGCTCGATCCACCGGCAGGTGTCCTCGTTCTCCTCGATCACCGCGCCCAGGGCGCGGATCGCCCGCGTGACCCGGTCGTGGCAGGAGCGCAGGTCGAAGTAGAGCTGGACCTCCCGGTCCATCCAGCTCGGCGGCAACCGCTCCACGGCCTTGCGCACGCGCCCCAGGGCCTGCGACACCCGGCCGAGCAGGCCCACCAGCTCCTCGACGTGGTCCACCAGCGGGCGGATCGGCGGCGGCATGGAGGACAGCAGCGCCGGGAACCGATACGTGCGCTCCTGCGATCCCTCGCCGCTGTCCTCGACCAGCCGGCAGACGGCCTCCACCGCCGCCGGCATCTGCTCACGCGCCGCGGCCACGGCCGGATCGAGGCGGCGATCCAGCATCTGGCGGATCGGTCCGCCCTCGTCGGGGAGGCGGCGGTACAGGCGGGCCAGCAGGCCGCTGCGTCGCCCCGACCGGGGCACGATGCGGCCCAGCAGGCGCTCGATCCCCACCGAGGTCACCGTGGTGGCGAGCTGGTCGGTGGCCACCTCCTCGAGGTGATGCCCCTCGTCGAGCACCACGGCCTCGTACCCCGGCAGGGCGCCGCTGTCGCCGGAGGCGTGCTTGAGGTTGAGGTCGGCGACGAGCAGGTGGTGGTTGACCACGAGCAGATCGGCCGCGGCCGCTGCGCGCCGCGACTGGTAGTAGAAGCAGTCCTGGAAGTGGGCGCACCGGGAGCGCAGGCACTGGTCCGCGTCGCTGCGCACCATCTCCCACAGGTCCGCCAGCGGCACGTTGGACAGGTCCGCGCGGCTGCCGTCGCGGGTGGTCTGGACCCAGGCCGTCATCTGCTCGAGGAACGTGCGCTCGGCCGGGGTGTAGATCTGCTGCTCGCCCACCAGGGTCTCGAGCTTGCGCCGGCACAGGTAGTTGCCCCGCCCCTTGACCAGGGCCGCCGTCAGCGGGCCCACCAGCTCTCGCACCAGGGGGATGTCCTTGTGCATCAGCTGACCCTGGAGGTTGATGGAGGCGGTGCTCACCGCGACACGCACGCGGTTGGTGATGGCGTGCTCGGCCAGGGGCACGAGGTAGGCCAGGGACTTGCCCGTGCCCGTGCCCGCCTCGACCAGTACGATCCCGGCGTCGTTCACGGCTTCGGCGCAGGCCCGGGCCATCTGCACCTGCGAGGGGCGGCTTTCGTACCCCTCGAGGCGCTGGGCGAGGGCGCCGCCGTCCTCGAACCGCCGGGCGATCTGGTCCACGTCGAGGCTCTTGTGGCGGTTCCGCTGGGGCTCCACCACCACGTAGATGGCGTCGACGGCGTTGTCGACGATGTAGAAGGCCACGCCGTCCTGACCGAAGCGTGACGCCAGGGACAGGTCCGCGTCGCTGGGCTGCAGCTCCCCGCTGGGGTGGTTGTGCAGCACCACCTCGCCGGCGCGGGGGACGCCCAGCAGGGCGGGTACGGCCTCGGCGCTGCCGCGGCAGTGCACCTCCACCTCGTCGAGCAGCCCCTCGTCGCCCAGGCGCCCGATGAAGAACACCTCGTTTCCGCCGGCGTCCTCGATGGCCTCGGCCATGGCCTCTCGGGCGTTGGGGGCGATGTAGTCGTGGACGTCCATGGGCACGGCTCCGGCGCGAGTGCGAGGATCGTAGGGGAACTCGCGCGCGATTGACAGGCGGCCGGTGGCGGCCACGGAGGCATGCTGCGATGATGGACGGACCATGACGACCTCGCCGATCCCTGCCCCGCCCGCCATCGCCGTGATCGGCCTGGGCCGGGCCGGGCGCGACCTGGTCCACCTGGCCCGGCGATCGGGAGTCCCGGTCCGCCTCGCCTGGGACGTGGCGCCCGGACCGTCGCCCATCGGCGACGTGGCCGTCCTCGACGGACCCCACCCCGCCGTGCGGGCCGACCTGGTGATCCTGGCGGTGCCCGACGGCGCCATCGAGGCGGCCGCGCAGGCGCTCGGGGAGCACGGCGCCCTCGATCCCGGTGTGTGCGTGGCCCACCTCTCGGGCGCGACCCCGTCGGAGGCGCTGCGCGCCGCAGGGGACCGTCAGCCAGTGGCGGCGATGCACCCGCTACAGACCTTCGTCGGCGACGGATCCGTGCCGACACCCTTCCCGTGGGTGATCGAGGGGGACGACCGCGCCATGGAATGCGCGCAAGCGCTGATCCAGGCCCTGGGGTGCAACAGCGTGCGATTGCCCGCCGAGGGCAAGGTCCGCTACCACGCCGCAGCCACCACGGCCTCGAACCTGTTGCTGGCCTTGCTGGGCATGGTGGAGCGCCAGGCCGCGGCCGCGGGGTTGCCGCCGGAGCACCTCCCCGCGCTGTTCGTGCCGCTGATGGAGGCGACCCTGTCCAACGCGGTGCAGCACGGTACGAACCGCGCCCTGACCGGCCCGGTGCAGCGCGGGGACGTGGACACGGTCCGCGCACACCTCCGCGTTCTCACCGATTCCGGTGAAGATCTCGCCACTTACGCACGTCTCTCCCTGCAGTTGTTGCACGCCGCGGTCGAGAACGGACTCGACGAGGAAACGGCCGAACAGCTGAGACGACTCCTGGCCGCCGCCGGTTGCCCCGCGCCGGAAGGTGGTTAGGTTGATCGAGTGAACGCAGGGAATCGACCGCAGCACTCCGATGTTGGCGGCTTCCGTGCTAAAATGAAGACAACGTGTGGCAAGGAGTCACACGGGAGCAAGGCCATGCTGGATGCTTACATCATCCGGAAGATCAAGCAGGAGAAGGAAGCCGAGACTTCCAGGGCCCCGCTCCACATCGAGGTTCCCCTCGAGCCCCAGCGTCCCGAAGAGGAGGCGGACGGCGCCGAGGAGGACCGCGAGGATCGTGGTGTGGTGATCCTGGACTACTCGGTCTAGCGCTCCCCCTTCCCTTTCGCCCCCCTGAACGCACCCGTGCCCCCGCGCTTTCACGCGCACGCGCGTTCTTACCTCAAGTAAAGGGTCTCGCCCTCGCGGGCTCCGCTGACCTGCATACCGTCGGCCATGGCGCGCGCCTGGGCCAACCGGGCGTCGAGCTCCACGTCGCTGCAGTCGGGGTTGTGGTGGAACATGCACAGGTGTCCCACCTCGGCGGCGCGGCAGATGTCCAGCGCCTCTTCCGCGCTGGAGTGTCCCCAGCCGGGACGATCCGCCAGCTCGGCCGCGTCGAACATGGTGTCGTAGATCAGCAGGCGGCAGCCGCGCATCAGGTCGACCAGCTCCTCGCGCATCTGTGTGAGGACCGCTGCGTCCTCCTCGCCGTCCGTGCTGCCGCGGAGCTCCGACGGCAGCAGCACCGTGCCGTTGAACCGCCCCGTGTCCGTGGCGTAGCCGATGGCGGTGCCGTCGAACTCGATGCGGTAGGCGTTGCACAGGGTGGTGTGGTTGACCGCGGCCGCGCGGATGGTCAGCCCGTCGAGATCGATGGCCTCGCCCGCCTGCATGCTGACGAAGTCGAGGCTGGCGTGTAGCGAGTGTAGCGGGGCCGGATGGAACGGCCCGGACATCCAGTCGGCGAGCAGGTCCTTCAGCGGTCGGTCCGGACGATCCGGGCCGTACAGGTGGATGCGGTTGCCCGGCACGTAGAGGGGGTCGAAGTAGGGCAGGCCGTAGATGTGGTCGTGGTGCGTGTGGGACAGCAGGATGTGGGCCTCGCCCGTCCCCTGGCCGAATCCCTCCTGGAGCAGCGACTTACCCAGGGCGCGGAGGCCGGTCCCGGCGTCGAGGATGACCAGGTGGTCTTCGCCGCACCTCACCTCGATGCACGGTGTGTTTCCACCGTAACGAACGGTGCTCGGACCGGGCACGGGGCATGAACCGCGGACGCCCCAGAAGGTCACGCGCATACAAGCTACCTCTCGTGTCAGTTTAGCACGGTCCCCGCGAGAAAATCGTACCCGGACCCAGGCGGACTTACCCACTGCGCACCGCAGCCGTCGCCGTGCCCCTGCAGCGAACCCACAAACGGCGCACACGAAGCCCGATCGACTTGACCTGATCGGGCCCCTCTGCATAGATTTATCCGCCTCGTGGACCCCCCCCGACGATCGGTCCACACGCCAGGAGACGCCATGACCCAGTACCCCTGTTTCGAAGTCACCGAGTTCATCGACATGTCCGGCGGCGAGCACAACCACAAGTGCTTCCAGTGCGGCACCTGCGCGGCCTTGTGCCCGTGGGGCCCCCTGCTGGGCCATTCCAACCGCAAGCTGATGATGATGGCGCAGCTCGGCGCCGAGGGTATCGAAGAGCTGCTGTGGGGATGCTCCACCTGCGGTCTGTGCGTGGAGAAGTGCCCGCGCGAGGTCGCCAGCGTGGACGTGGTCAAGGCCATCCGCCGCGCCTTCAGCGAGGGCGGCATGTTCCCGCCGCCGCTGCGGACCTTTGTCGGCAGCATGCAGGCCAACGGGAATCCCTGGTCGGGTGAGCGGTCCGAGCGCGCGGCCTGGGCCGGCGGCCAGCTGCCGATCCACGAGGGCCAGGAGTACAACTGGTTCACCTGCTGCACGCTGAGCTACGACCCGCGCAACCGCAAGGTCGCCGAGGCGCAGCTGAAGTTGCTCGAGGCCGCGGGAGTGGAGTACGGCTCGTTCGGCAACGACATCGTGTGCTGCGCGGAGAGCCTGGGCAAGATCGGTGACGACGAGCTCACCGAGACCCTGCGCCAGACCAACCGCGACCTCTTCGCCAAGGCCAGCGTGGGCAAGATCCTCGTCAGCTCACCCCACTGCCTGGACACCTTCAAGAAGGAGTACGGCATCGACGACGTCGAGGTCGAACACCTGGTGGAGCTGCTGGCCGCGAAGATCGCCGACGGCGCTCTGGCCCCGTCGAAGGACCTCGGCGGCCTCAAGGTCACCTTCCACGACCCGTGCTACCTCGGCCGTCACAACGACGTGTACGAGGCCCCGCGCGAGGTGCTCGGCGCCATGGCCGGCGTCGAGGTGCTGGAGATGCGCCGCAGCCGCAACCTCTCGTTCTGCTGCGGCGGCGGCGGCGGCAAGATGTGGGTGGAGGTCGAGGCCGGCCAGCGGCCCAGCGAGGTGCGCGTCCAGGAGGCCCTGGAGACCGGCGCCGACGTGCTCGCCACCTCGTGCCCCTACTGCATCTCCATGTTCGAGGACGCGGTCAAGACCCTGGGCGTGGAGGACAAGATCCGCGTCGTGGACGTCACCGAGCTCCTCGCCGACGCCTGCGAGCTGTAGCGCCCGCCCCCTACTCTCCCCTCCGCTCTCCAGACGCTCCCTCTCCAGACGCCACCGGAACCGCCCCTGGAACCTCTCGCGAGGTCCCTCGCCGTGGCCGTCCGGCCTCCCCGGAACTAATCCCACAATGGCAAGTTAGATAATTACATATACAATATCTATCACGTATAAGTATGCGGAAGAACAGGGTTTTTTCCATTGCGCATATTTCCTATCGGACTTATGGTACTAACGTGAATCGACGGGATCGGAAGGGCTGGTAGTGCTCCGATCCTGCCGGTCGGCGCGGAGCGCGAAAATACAGTGAAAATGCCCTCCCGGACAAGATACTGTTTGAGATTGATGGTCGATCTGGCCCGGGCCGAGACCGAGGACAGGTTGATGAGCCTCGCCGAGGTCTCCCGGCGCTCCGGAATCTCGCGTCGATACCTCGAACAGCTGGCCTTCCTGCTCAAGAACGCCGGCCTCATCCAGGGCTTCAGCGGCCGCCACGGCGGCTACTCCCTCTCCCGCTCCGCCGACAGCATCACCGTCGGTGACGTGGTCAGGGCCGCCTCGGGCCAGCTGGACATCGCCGAGTGCGTCGGCGACCCCGAGAGCTGCATGAACACCGAGTTTTGCGAATGCCGCCCCATCTGGGTGCTCGTGAACCACGAGATCGAGAAGATCCTGGGCGAGTACACCCTCGACGATCTCGCCGACAACGACCGCATGAAAACCCTCCAGCAGCGGGCGTTCGCGCTGGAGCAAGGAACCTAGGAGGACGAGCCATGCCGTATCGGGCACACAGGTCAACCATCGACCCCTCGGCGCGGTCGCATTGTCAGCAAATGCAAGTAAACCGATTACATATCTCATATTAGGGATACAAGTTGCTATTGTGTGCAATTCATCTTGAATTGACAGTCAGGTTTGTGCTGTGCAAGATACAGCACCTTTTTGCTATGGAATTTATTCCATGCGCGTGCGTGCGACGACAATGAGCCGTGCTAGCAGACGAGGACCAGGAAAATGTCGAATCTGGCGAACTGGGACTGGGAACCTGCAAAGAGACCGATCGCAGACCTCGCGCCGTTGAGAGAGCAGTACGACGAGGTACACGAGGTCGAGATCAGCCCCGATGGCGAGAAGGCCGCGGTCCCGGTGAGGAACGACGACGGTTTCGCCGTATTCGAGAACGGCAAGGCCTGGGAGGGTGAGTACGAGAGGGCCTGGTACCTCCGCTACACGCCGGACGGGCGCCTGACCGGCCTGATCATGGTGGACGACGAGTGGACCATGGCCGTGGACGGCAAGGCCTGGGAGGAGACGTTCGAGTTCGCCTGGAATCCGGTGATCACCGCCGACGGCAAGCACATCGTCGTCCAGATCAAGCGGGGCATGGACTACTCGCTGGCCATCGACGGCAAGCCGTGGCCCAACTTCTTCCACTCCCTGAGGGAGTTCGCCGTGAGCCCCGACGGCGAGACCGTGGTGGCCGCGGTCCAGGTGGAGAAGCTCAAGGAGGCGGACACCACCGGCTTCATGGAGGGCACCTGGGGCCTCGCCGTGAACGGGGAGCAGCAAGACGGCAAGTACATCAACGTCTGGGGCCCGGTGGCCGCCGACGGCGGCCACTTCGCCGCCGAGGTCAGGCTGGGCAAGCACGTGTTCAGTGTCCTCGAGGACGGTCAGGTCTGGACGGAGCGGTTCGGCGCGATCTGGGAGCCCGCGTTCACTCCTGCGGGCGCGGTCCTGGTCCCGGCCAACGTCGCCGGGGCGTGGAAGCTCTTCCAGGGCGACAAGCCCGCCTGGAGCGGCGCCTACAAGCAGCTGTGGCGCCCACGGTTGAGTCCGGATGGCTCCAGGATCGCCGCCGTCGTCGCCCCGGCCTTCGGCCGAAGGACCGTTGCCCTGGACGATGCGCCCAGGTACAGCACCTGGTCCGACCAGGTCATGCCCCCGGTCTTCGGTCCCAAGGGCAGCCGGGTCGCCGCGGTGCTCAAGGACAATGGCCGCTGGTCCATGGCCGTGGACGGTGAGGCGTGGGACCGGGACTTCGACATGGTCTGGGACCCCGTCTTCAGCCCGGACGGGCAGACCGTCGCGGCCAAGGTGGAGTTCGACGGCCGGCGCGCCATCGCCATCGACGGCCGGGTGGGCACCCAGCACTTCGACGACGTGGGGTGCCCGACCTTCAGCCCGGACGGCAGCAAGCTGCTGGTGCGAGCCAGGGACGGCGACCAGATCGTTCGCTGGGTCACTCCGGTGGGATCGCTGTAGGTAACGCCATGTCGTTCGAGTACGACGACACCTGGTCGAAACAGAGGTAAGAGATGTACGAAGTACTGCGCGGCCCTCTGGTCTGGATAGCGTTCATCGCCCTGCTCGTGGGCGCCGTCATCAACATGATGCGCATCCTACGTCTGCCCAAGAAGGACAAGATCAGCTACGCGTACATGGACGTGAAGTTCAGCCTGCGCTCGATCATGCACTGGATCGTGCCCTTCGCCAGCCACAACATGCGCGTGAAGCCCGTGATGACGGTGGTGGCCTTCGCGTTCCACTTCTGCCTGATCGCCACGCCGCTGCTGCTGATGGCGCACAACGCGCTGTGGTTCGAGTCATGGGGCGTGCGGCTGCCCAGCCTGCCCGGCGTGGTGGCGGACGTGATGACCCTGGTGGTGGTGTTCGCCGGTCTGTTCTTCCTGATGCGCCGGCTGGTGATCCCCGTGGTGTCGTACGTCACCGACGCCAAGGACTACCTCGTACTGCTCATCGCGCTGGGTCCGTTCATCACCGGATTCATCGCCGCCCGCGGGTGGTTCGACTACGACACCGTGCTGATGTTGCACATCGTCAGCGGGGTCCTGTGGATCGCCGCGATCCCGTTCACCCGCCTCACCCACATGCTCTACTTCGTGTTCACGCGGGCCTACATGGGCTGCGAGTTCGGGGCCGTCCGGAACTCCAGGGACTGGTAGGGAAGCGAAAGAGGACGACACCGATGGAGATACTCGACAGACCCAAGGTCTCGGATCCGGGGATCGACGAAGCCGTCGCCAAGCTGACTCCGGAGAAGATCGAGAAGGTCGTCAACACGGTCCTGGGACTCCACAAGGACCGCATCGAGGTCTACGCCAAGACCTGCATGCGTTGCGGCCTGTGCGCGAATGCCTGCCACTACTGCATCTCCAACGACGGTGATCCCACCTGGGCGCCGGTGGCCAAGGTGAAGAACACCGTCTGGGAGATGCTCAAGCGCAAGGGCAAGGTCAGCCCGGAGTTCATCAAGCAGGCTGCCCGCATCGCGTACACCGAGTGCAACGGCTGCCGCCGCTGCAGCATGTACTGCCCCTTCGGCGTGGACATCGCCTTCTTGGTGACCGGCGCCACGCGGCGCATCATGCACCTGCTCGACGTGGTGCCCCAGTACCTGCAGGACACGGTCAACAGCCACGCGGCGACCAGCAACCAGATGTGGGTGCAGCAGGACGAGTGGATCGACACGCTGATGTGGCAGGAGGACGACGCCCGCGACGAGGTCAAGGGCGCGCGCATCCCGCTGGACGTCGAGGGCGCCGACATCATGTACTCGGTGATCGCGCCCGAGCCCAAGATCCTGGCCCAGCTGCTGGCCAACATCGCCCTGATCATGAAGGTGGCCGGGCTCAGCTGGACCATGCCGGCCACGGACGGCTGGGACAACAGCAACATGGGCATGTTCTCCGGCGACTTCGACACGTCGGGCCGGCTGGAGCGCCTCCACTGGGACACGGCGTTGCGGCTGAAGGTCAAGAAGGTGGTGATGGGCGAGTGCGGTCACGCCTTCCGCGGCGCGGTCTACGACGGCCCGAGGTACTCCGGTTGGAAGTACCCGCCCATGCCGATGATCCACGCGGTGGACTTCTACCACGACCTGATCACCAGCGGCCGGATCAAGATCGCCAAGAAGTACGACAAGCCGGTCACCATCCAGGAGCCGTGCAACATCGTGCGCGGCCTGGGCCTGGGCGACAAGCTGCGGGAGATCATGTACGCGACGTGCTCGGACTTCCGCGACGTCACGCCCCGCTACGAACACAACTACTGCTGCGCTGCCGGCGGTGGAGCGGTGAACTGCGGACCTCCCTGGACGAAGACCCGGATCAAGGGCAACCGCGTCAAGGGCGATCAGCTCGGGGCCACGGGCGCCGAGGTGGTGGTCACGCCGTGTCACAACTGCCGCAGCGGCATCGAGGACATCATCAAGGGGTACTCGCTGGGAATGCACGCCAAGTTCTTCAGCGAGATCCTGGTCGAGGTCATGGAAGTACCCGAGGAGCTTCAGGTCTGAGGACCTGATAGGCAAGAAGAGGAGCGGGAATGGCTGCCCGAACCATCGGCTATTTGCTCATCGTGGCGTTGTCCGGCCTGCTGCTGGTGGGCTGGATATGGCACCTGCAGCCCGAGGGCGACGAGATCGCGGACATGGGCCCGGACCTGATCGTGATCGAACGAACGGACGCCTTCGGCTCCCTGCAGCGCGCGCCCGTGGCCTTCCGCCACGAGCTGCACACCGAGGCGCTGCAGGAGGACGGCTGCAAGACCTGCCACGACCTGGACGACGAAGGTCGGCCCATCCCCACGTTCGCCCGTGGGGAGATGGGATGGCGCGACCTCCTCGACACGTACCACGAGGAGTGCATCGGCTGTCACACCGAACGGGCCGACAGCGGTGACAAGACCGGGCCGCGGACCTGCGGGACGTGCCACGTGCCGCGCGTCGCTCACGTGTCCTCCCGCCTGCCGGCGGGACTGGACCTGGCGGTGCACCAGCGCCACATCGACGCCTTCGACGAGGCGTGCGAGACCTGCCACCACGTCCACGACGAGGAGAGCGACGAGCTGGTCCACGTCGAGGGGGAGGAGTCCTCGTGCCGCGACTGCCACAGGGAGGTCGCGGACGGCGACGTCATGAGCTTCGGCGACGCCGCGCACCGATCCTGCGTGGGGTGCCACGAGGTCCACGAGGGTGACCCGGTCGGTCCCACGAACTGCTCGGGCTGTCACCTCGACGGCGAGATCGATCCGCTCACGCCCCAGCCCGACGTCGCGAGGCTCGACCGCGATCAGCCCGACACGACCACCATCTCCCTCGAGGGCGCGTGGTTCCTCGATGTGGAGTTCGACCACCGCAAGCACGAGTCGCTGGCCGCGTCCTGCCGGACCTGCCACCACGAGAAGCTCGACAAGTGCGGCACGTGCCACACGTACGAGGGGACCGAGGAGGGTGACTTCGTGCGGCTGGGCGAGGCGTTCCACGAGCCCAGCTCCAACCGGAGCTGCACCGGGTGCCACGTGGAGCTGGCGCGCCGCGACGAGAGATGCGCGGGCTGCCACGGGGACGGCGATCTCGCCGCCGGGCCGGCCCAGGGGGCCTGCGAGGTCTGTCACGCGGATCAGGCGGCCGTCCTGGCTGCGCTGCAAGGTGGCGCAACCATGGCGGACCTCCCCGATCCAACCCCGGACGAGGAACAGAGCGAGGATCAGGACTCCGAACGATTCTGGGATCCCCCCGCTCCCCCACCCGACGACCTCTCGGCCGAGGTCGAGATCGGCCACTTCGCCGAACGATACGAGGTCGTGACCTTCAAGCACGCCGATCACGTGGAGAAGCTGATGGAGGCGGGCGAGCAGCTGCCCCTGGCCACGCCCTTCCACTCGGGCAAGGCCTTCACCTGCATCGCCTGTCACCACACGGCCGACGTGAACGAGGACAACGAGCTGTGCACGTCCTGCCACGGACAGCGCGCCACCCCGGACGACGACCTGACCGCCCCGCTCGACGCCATCGACGCCTACCACCGCCAGTGCGTGGGCTGCCACCAGCGGATGGACGCCAGGACCGAGGAGGGGGATCGACCCGTGGAATGCGCCGACTGCCACGCCGAGGCGGCCGGTAGTGCGGAGGCCACACCATGAGCATCTCACGACGCAAGTTCCTCCGAACGCTCGCCGCCACGTCAGCGGTGGCCGGCGCCGGCACGGCGTCCCTGTGCGGATTGGGAGCCAAGGCGGCGTCCGTTCCCAGGTCCAAGTACGGCGTCCTGGTGGACGTGGACCGCTGCGTGGGCTGCCGCACATGCGAGCGAGCCTGTCGCGACTGGAACCGACTGGAGTGCGAGGAGGAGGAGCCCGCTGACCTGTCCCCGGGCTCCTACACGGTGGTCACCGCGGCTCCGGCCGAAGCCGGGGGCGATGATCTGCACACCAAGTGGCAGTGCATGCACTGCGTCTCACCGACCTGCGTGACCGTCTGTCCGGCCGGAGCCCTGCGCAAGACCGACGACGGGCCGGTGCTGTGGAACAAGAAGCGGTGCATCGGCTGCCGCTACTGCGTGATCGCGTGCCCCTTCTCGGTGCCGCGGTTCGACTGGGAGCATCGCGGGATCACCAAGTGCGTGTTCTGCGCCGATCGCCTCGAGATGGGGCTCGAGCCCGCCTGCGTGGAGAGCTGCCCCGAGCGGCTGTTCACCTTCGGCGAGCGCGACGAGCTGCTGACCAAGGCGAGGGCTGCCGAGCGCGACGGCATCCATGTCTACGGTGACGACGAGATCGGCGGCGTGTCGTGGATGTACCTGTCCAAGGCCGCCTTCTCCACCCGGAAGTTCCCCGAGATCGGCAAGGCGCGGTACTCGGACCACAGCAAGGCCATCACCCGATCCCAGCTCGCCACGGTGGCCGTGGGCGCGCTGGGCCTGGGCCTGTACTCGGCCGTGGTCGCCGGTCAGAAGACGCCCGAACCCGACGACGGCGAAGGAGAAGGGAGTTGACCATGCTGCGCAACCTGGCACAGGCGGGACTCGGCAGGTTCCTCTGGTGGTTCGCCGCGCTCGGCGTTCTCATCCTCCTGGGCGTCTACGGCGCCCTGCACACGGTACTGAGACACGAGGCACCGCCCCTGGAGTGGGGCATGCTGGTGCCCAGCTATGTCTTCTTCGCCCTGGCCGCGACCGGCTCGAGCCTGGTCAACTCGGTCTACACGGTGTTCGGGGTCGAGCGCTTCAGGCCGCTGGCCAAGCGCGGTGTGCTGATCTCCCTGCTGCTGATCCTCCCTCCCCTGCTGTTCATCTGCCTCGAGCTGGGGATTCCCTGGCAGATGTACAACCTGTACGTGTTCTTCCAGTTCGACTCGCGGATGTCGTGGATGGGCGGGCTGTACATGGTCTTCATGGCCTCGCTGGCCGTGGAGCTGGTGGTGGTGATCCTCGAGGACAAGCTGCCCACGTGGGTGCCCAAGGCCGTGGGCTGGTTCGTGCTGACCATCACGCTGGTCGTCCACACGAACCTCGGGGCGCTCTTCGGCGCCGTCCACGCCAAGGCGCTGTGGTCGACCCACCTGCTGCCCGCACACTTCATCGTCTCGGCCGTCACGGCCGGGGCGGCCATCCACATCGTGTTCACCTCGGTGACCCACCTGGTCAAGACGGGCCGCGTGCCCGAGGTGTTCCGCGATCTGTTCTCGCGCAGCCTCGGTCCGCTGGTCGTGGTGCTGCTGGGGGTGAACTTCGTCCTGATCGCCGAGAAGTTCATCGCAGGCACGCACCACCACGCGCTGGCAGACGCCACGAACCTGCTGGCCGGTGGGGGCTACGCCGTGATCTTCTGGGGATTCGAGATCCTGCTGGGCGGGATCGTACCGATCGTCCTGCTGCTGCACCCGACGACGCGCCGTTCGGCCAAGGGGCTGCTCGCCGCGGCCGGCCTGGTCGTCCTGGGTGTGTACTTCTCCAAGTACGACCTGGTGGTGGCCGGTCAGGGGGCGGGCGCGCTGCCGATGCTCGAGCTGATCCCCTACCACCCGGAGTTCGGCGAGATCCTCCTGCTCTTCGGCGGCACGTCCATCGCCCTGCTGCTGTACACGGTGGGTGAGATGGTGCTCCCCCTCGATCCCGAGGAAGAGCCCGCCTGGCTGATCTTCCCCAAGCGAGTCGTGCGCCTCCTTCCCAAGTCCCTGCTCCCCCTACGCATGCGTGTCCTCGCCGAGGACTAGCGGCGCCAGGGCTCCTCAGGCCACCAGCGCGTTCACGCTCTCGAGCAGCTCGTCCACGTCGATGGGCTTGCCGAAGATCCGATCCGGGCCCCGGATACCGTCGTGCAGTCCGAGGTAGGACGCGCAGCCGTCCTCCAGGACCTGGTCGCTACCCGTGATGACCACGATGGGGAGGGTCAGGTAGCGGGGATCGGTGCGGAGCGTGACCAGCAGGTCCAGCCCCGATCGACCGGGCATCAGCACGTCGATGAGCACCATGTCGGCCCGGAAACGGTCCAGCATCACCAGCGCGGCGTGGCAATCGCGCGCGCTGGCGACGTCGAAACCGTGATCCTCCAGCAGGGACGACAGGTACATCACGACGTCGGGATCGTCGTCGACGATGAGCAACCTCTTGCTTTGCATCGGCTCTCTCTCACCCCTCAGTGGTCTGTCTCTTCGGACCTGGGTCGAGTGCTCGGCCTGCCCAGCAGGGGCAGCCGCACCACGAACCGGGCTCCCCGACCCGGCTCCGAGCTGACGTCGATGACGCCACCGTGCTTGTCCACGATCTTGTTGGAGATGAACAGCCCCAGACCGGTGCCCTTGATCCCCTTGGACGAGAAGAACAGCGAGAAGATCTTCTCGCGCGTCTCCCGGTCCATGCCGATGCCGTCGTCCTGGATCTCGAAGAGCATCCAGGGATCCGCGCGCCGGACGGCGAACCCGACCTCGTGGCGGGGCTTGCGCTGGTCCGAGTGGCAGGCTTCCAGCGAGTTCTCCAGGATGTTCACCAGGGCCGCGCGGATGGCCCTGCCGTCCCCTTCGAAGGTGCCCACATCGGGCGCGATCTCCAACCGGAACGATACGCCCAGGTCGGCGGCCTTCTTCTCGAGGATCTCCCCGATCTCGCGAGCCAGGGCAGACGCGTCGATGTCCATGACCTCGAGATCGCGGTCCTTGGCGTAGTAGAGGATGTCCAGCACCATGCTGCGGATGCGGGTGATGTTGCGCTGGACCATCTCCCAGCCCTTCTCCACCCGCTCCGGCTTGTCCTTCGACAACCCGGAGTTCACCAGATAGATGCCGCCGTCCAGCCCCGTCAGGAGCCCCTTGATCCCGTGGGAGATGGATCCCACGAGGAGGCCGATGGAGGCGAGCTGCGATTGAAGCTCGCGAATCTGGGTGATGTCGGTGAACATCACCAGCACCGTGTCCACCTCCCCATCGGTCCGGCGGACCGGGGACGTGGTGCACAGCAGGTTGAGCTCCGTGCCCGACGTCGTGGTCACCATGTCCTCGTGCTCCCGTCGCTTGCCGTCGGCGAGGGTCTGCTGGGAGGGGCAGACCAGGCACTGCTCCTCCCGTCGCTTGATCACCCGGTAGCAGTGCTCCCCCACGGCCTCCCCGAACGAATCGCGGAAGGCCCGGTTGGCGTACTGGATGATTCGATCGGCCCCCTGGACCCTGAGCTCGCAGGGGACCTCCTCGAAGAACTGTTGATACCGACCGTCCATGAAAGCCTCCGTTCGAGCGAGAGCCGTCTCAGGACTCGCGCTTTTCGGCGAGGTCCAGGATTCGGCGGAGGTTCGCGGTGAGGTCGTGTGGCTCCACGGGCTTCTCCATGTACCCCTCGGGTGGCGGCACCGCGCGGTCGTAGATGACCTTGCGGAACTCGGGGTGGCCGGTGACGACGCAGACCGGCAGCGCGGCGATCTCCGGATCGGCGCGGAGCTCGGTGAACGTCTCCACCCCGTCCTTGCCGGGCATGGACAGGTCCAGGGTGATCAAATCAGGCTTTTCACGCCGCGCCACGGCCAGGGCCTCGTCTCCGTCCGTCGCCTCGAAGGTCTCGGCGCCGGCGTCCTCGAGCACGGTGGTCAGGAACAGACGGACGTCCTGCTCGTCCTCCACCACCAGGATGCGGCGACCCGCCAGCGGCTCGGCGGCTGCCTTCGCGGCCGCAGCTGCAGCTGCAGCGGCCTCCTCTGCCTTCCTGGCGGCCTCGAGCTGCTCCTGACGCGTCTTGATCGCCGGGCACTCCTCGAGGACCAGGGCCTCCTCCACCAGGTCCACCAGCTGCTTGACCTCCATGCCCAGCTCGTAGTGCTTGATGCAATCGGAGAGGCCATCCACGCAGTTGTGGCAGGACGTCACCACGATCTTGGCGCCCGTGGCCGTGAGCTGGTCGGCCTTGACCTTGGCCGAGACCAGGCGTCGCGGCGTGTACTCGGACATGGACATGGCGCCGCCGCCGCCGGTGCAGC
>CAZLEO010000168.1:0-20792 GCA_964558555.1 uncultured Rickettsiales bacterium
CGCAACTAAGCAACTTTTTCCGCCGGCCGGCGGAAAAAGTTGCTTAGTTGCGAACGTCCCTTTTCTTCATTCCCCTGGCGTAATGACTCGCTCGCTCGACAGCGTCACGGCCGCTGGCAGGGCGCCGGCGCGGAGGGCGTGGGCGAGGATGAGGGCTTCCTGCTGGACCTGGTCGATGGAGCCGGCACCCAGGGTGATGCGGGCCTGGCCGCCGCAGATGGGCTCCAGGACCTTGGGGGCGCTCATGACCTCGCCGTCGAGGACGATGGCGATGAGGCTGCCGGTGTAGTCGTCGGTCAGGTCGCAGAACGCCTGGCGCCCGACCTCGTCGAACTCCAGCGCCACGTAGGGCTGCTGGAACTGGTCCGTCTCCACGTCGGCGTTCGCGATCATGGAGCCGTCGACGCGGACGGTGGTGAACACGGCGTGGGCCTCGCCGCGGCGCCGCTCGCCGGTCATGGCGTCGCGGTCGTAGGACCAGAGCACATCGACGTCCTCGGGTACCTGCGCGGCGAGCCAGGCGGTCACGTCCGCGTCGGTCACTGCGACGCCAGCGAACTGCTGCTCCGCGGTCCAGTCATCGGCGCGCTGCGTCAGGTCGGAGGTGTCGGCGCTGGTGCTGACGGCCCGGAACTCGAGCTTGGCGCGCAGCAGCAGCGTCCGCTTGAGCACCGCGGTGTCCACCGGCCCGGGCACCTGCACGATGATGCTGTCCGCCCCATCGGCGAGGATGTTCGGCGGGCCCTGCAGATCCATGGCGTCCAGCCGGCGGCGGTAGATGTCGATGACCTCGTCGCGGTGGGCCGGCGCGGTGCGCACGGTCAGCTCGAGGCCGCCGACCTCGGCCAGGGTCGCGTCGCGGCTGCCGAACCAGAGCATCCCCACGGCCGCGGCGATCACGATCACCACCGACACCACGAGCACACCGCCAAAGACGATCCCGCCGATCAGCAGTCCCTTGTTCTCCACGGCCATGGCGCACCTCCGACCCCGATGAGGATACCAGCTCGACCCTTGATCCCAACCCGGCAGGTTCTGACAAGATAGGCGCCATGCAAGGTGAGCACATCGGCGTCCTGATCACGTTCTGCGCCTACCTGGTCCTGCTGGTGGTCATCGGCCGGCTCGGGGAACGCAAACACGCGAAGTCGTACAAGGATTTCGTCAGCGCGGACCGGTCGCTGGGCGGCCTGGTCACGGCCATCTCCGCGGCGTCGAGCTCCGAGAGCGTGTGGGTGATGCTCGGGCTGTCCGGGCTGGGGTACTGGAAGGGCATCGCCGCGTTCTGGGCGGCGCTGGGCTGCGTGGCGGGCTTCTTGTTCAACGCGCTGTTCGTCACCGTGCAGCTGCGGCGGGCGTCGGAGAAGGTCGAGGCCACCACGGTGTCGGACTTCATCGCGGCCAAGGTGGGCGACCCCAACGGCCTGATCCGCATCATCTCGGCGGTCATCATCACGTTCTTCATGCTGGTGTACGTGGTGGCGCAGTTCACCGGCGCGGGCGACCTGTTCCACGGCATGGAGCTGCTGGGGCCCGAGACGCCGTACTGGCTCGGCGTGGTGGTCGGCGCGGTGATCATCGGCCTGTACATCGTGCTCGGCGGCTACGCCGCCGTGTGCTGGACCGACACCGTCCAGGGCATCCTGATGTTCCTGGTGATGCTCGGCCTGCCCACCCTGGCGGTGATCGAGGCGGGCGGGTTCGGCGGCATCGCCACTTCGCTGGGGCCGACGGGGCTGCTGTCGCTCACCGGCGCCGAGACCGTGGGCTGGGCGGCCGTGGGCTTCGTGGTCGGCCAGCTCGGCATCTCCCTGGGCTACCCGGGCATGCCCCACATGATCGTGCGCTACATGACCGTGCGCGACGACAAGGCCGCGCGCAACGCCGCGTGGATCTCCATCGTCTGGGCCTCGGTGGTGCTGTTCGGCTCGACGCTGCTGGGCCTGGCCGTGCGCGCCATCGCCCCGGAGCTCGCCGAGACCCAGAAGGAAGCCGAGCAGAGGGTCATCCCCTACATCTGCCGCATCAGCCTGCCGCCGCTGATCACCGGCGTGGTCCTTTCCGGCGTCACCGCCGCCATCATGTCCACCGCCGACAGCCAGCTCATGTACGCCGCCACCTCCCTGGTCAACGACTTCTGGCTCAAGCTGGGCAAGCGCAAGGAGGTGGACCCGGCCGTCCTGATCCGCTGGACCCGCGTCGTACTCGTGGCCATGACCGTGATCGCCATGGTCGTGGCCCTGGTCAAGATCCGGCTCATCTACACCTTCGTGCTCTTCGCCTGGGGAGCGCTGGGCGCCGCCTTCACGCCCATCATCGTGCTGGCGCTGTACTGGAAGGGGCTGACCCGCCAGGGCGCCCTGGCGTCGCTGATCGTCGGCCCGGTGGTGGTGGTCGTGTGGCACGTCGTGCCGCAGCTGTCGGCCATCGTCTACGAGCTGATCCCCGCCTTCGGGCTGAGCCTGCTCGCCGCGATCGTGGTCAGCCTGGTGACGAAGCGATGATGGGGCGCGCCGCGATCTGCGCTGTCGTGCTGCTCGCCCTCTTCGGCTGCGAGGAGGTACCCGAGGCCCCCCACGACGTGGACGGCCTGATGCACCACTTCTGGCAGAAAGTGGGCGCCGGCGAGGACGGCGACATCGCCCAGGGGGTGGTCAACCTGCACGCGGCCATCGACGGTGACGTGTTCATCGACCGCGAGGACGGCCAGCTGACCGCGCTGGACGCCGACGAGATCGCCCTGGTCGGCAGCGACGCCGACCCGTCCGAGGCCAGCGGCATCTACATGATCAACCCCATCGCCTGCGATCTGGAGACCGTGGACGACATCGTCATCGCCCTGGACCAGGACGGCCTGTACGACTCCTTCGACGCCTACCAGCGCACCTACACCTCCGACGAGGCCGCCTACTCCAGCCGCGAAGCGCTCACCCTCACCTGGACCGTGGACTACACCGTCTCCGTCCCCCTCGCCGGCACCTACAGCGCCACCCTCGACGCGGGCGCACGCTGGATCCCCGCCATCGACGACGACCTCTCCCCCTTCGGCCCCGTGCTCATCACCTGGAGCACCCTCGCCGAGCCCGCCGAGTTCGACGACGACGGCGTCTTCGACCAGGACTACCGCGTGGAGGTCTACTACCAGCCCGACTCCGTCCGCGTCGTCCACTCCGAGGCCCTGTGGCGCCACATGGAGGCCGGCCTGGTCTCCATGGCGTCGGAGGACATCCAGCGGCTGGTGCTCGACGGGTTCGCGGACTGGGACGAGACGACCGCGGAGATCTGCGCGGCGGGTGGGCCCTGAACGAAGGGCTCGCCGTCACTCCGAAGCGGCCGGCCCCACCTGGATCTCCCCCTCGTACGGCTCCATGTCGCGCCCCGTGGCCACGATGGTCAGCGTCTGCTCGCCGGCCAGGTCCACGTCGAAGGTGATCTTGCCGTGCTCGTCGGTGGTGCCGCGGACGTACAGGTCGTCGGAGCCGGAGATGCAGATCCTCACGTCGCGGCGTGGCACGCCGTCTTCGGTGGTGAAGACCGAGAACGTGGTGGTGTCCGGCGGCACGGTGGGGGGATGGCTGACGTCCACGTCCTGGGGGACGCCGGTCCAGAGGTTGAGCTCGGGGTCGCCGAACATGTTGGAGGCGATGTACTGCTGGGTGGAGAGGATATCGTTGTAGTACTTGAGCCGGCCGGCCTCGACGGCGGCGGCCATCGTGAGGATCTGGGTGTCGGAGGTGTCCTCGAAGATGTAACCCCAGAAGCCGCGGCGCAGGGAGGACCGCCAGTGGGCGCAGCCGCCGCAGCTGATGCTCTGGCCCACGTAGGCCACGGCGCCGCGGGGTTCGGCCGCTGTTCCCACGCGCATCCAACGTTCGCCGCCGTAGGAGGAGCCGCCGATGGTCCGGCAGGTGTAGCTCGCCACCACGGGGAGCATGGGTCCGTTGGTCAGGTCCTCGGGCGAGAACTCGAAGGAGCGCCACCCGAAGTCGCCGCCGGTCTGGCCGTGGTAGCCGGCGTAGGCCACGCCCGCGTCGATCGCGGCGGCGGCCGTGGTCGAGGGATCGGGGGTCCTGCCGATGGAGACGACGTCCACCTGCTCGAAGCCGTGGTCCATCATCAACCCGGCCTCCCAGTTCGCGTCGCCGAAGTAGTGCACGGGATCGTCGTCGTCCCAGTCCTCGCAGATGGTCAGCACGGCGCGGCGGTAGTAGTCGTAGTCGTTGGTGGGGCTGCGCTCGTAGCGCAGGGTCTTCTCCACCATCGCCTCCACCTCTTCGAGGGTCTCGGCGGGGAAGCGGCTGGGGTGGACCTCGATGAACGTGTCGTCGTCGGTGTCGCCGTAGTAGGTGTCCGTATACCCGCCCTGCAGCGTGGCCATGGGGATGGTGTTCATGCCCCCGACGATCAGCACGTACTGCGGCGCCGGGTCCCAGGTCGCCACGGCCTCGGCGATGTAGTCGCGGATCTCGGTGCTCGAGTATCCCGTGTCGGCCGTGGTCCGCACCACGGCGGGCACCCCCTTGAGCGTCTTCCACTCCGCGAGCGCCCCGACGGCGCCCGCGTACTCCAGCGGCGTGATGATCAGGTACTCGGCGCCATCGGCGAGGGCGGGGCGGGGCGCCGCCAGAACGACGAGTATCGCGAGCACGAAGAAGCGATGCTGCACGGTCACCTCCCGCGTACAAGGATATGCTAGAAGACCACCCAGAGACGAAGATCGAATGAGCGAGACCGACCTTTCGTGCGGCCCCTTCCACCTGGATACGGTCCAGCAACTGGACTGCATCGAGGGAATGCGATCGCTGCCGGACGACTCCGTCGACGTGGCGATCGCCGATCCCCCGTACAACGCCAGCAAGGGCGGAACGTGGACCTGGGACAGCTCGGCGGCGCTGCCGGGGTTCGGGGGGGACTGGGCCAAGGTGGACGCGTCGTGGGACGACATGACGCTGCCCGACTACGTGGCGTTCACGCTGGCCTGGGTCCGGGAGCTGGATCGGGTCGTCCGGCCGACCGGCAGCCTGTGGATTCACGGCACCTACCACAACGCCGGCATCATCAACTTCGCCCTGCAGATGCTGGGCGTGGAGATCATCAACGAGGTCGTCTGGTACAAGCGCAACAGCTTCCCCAACCTCTCGGGCCGGCGCCTCACCGCCAGCCACGAGACCATCCTGTGGGCCCACACCGGGGGGAGCAAGCGCTGCTACTTCTTCGACTACGAGGCCGCCAAGGCCATGGCCTGTCCCGAGGACGGGCTCAAGGCCGCCGGCAAGCAGATGCGCACCGTGTGGGACATCCCCAACAACAAGCGGCGCGAGGAACTCGAGCAAGGCAAGCACCCGACGCAGAAGCCGGTGCGGTTGCTGTTGCGCATGCTCCGCCTGTCCGCCAAGGAGGGGCAGATCCTGCTGGTGCCGTTCGCCGGGTCCGGTTCGGACTGCGTGGCCGCCCGTGAGGTGGGGATGCGCTTCCTGGCGTTCGAGACGGATCCCGAATTCGTGGCGCTGTGCGAGCGCAGGCTGGGCGGCGCGTAGATGCTGCACGAGGCGCGCGAGGCCCCTTCGGTCCCCTCACTGATCAAGTGGACCGGCAGCAAGCGCTCCCAGGCGCGGGACATCGCAGCGCTCTTCCCGCCGTATCAGCGCTACTTCGAGCCGTTCCTGGGTGGCGGCGCGGTGCTGTTCCTGGCCGCGACGCCGGGATCGGTCGCGGGTGACTGTCATGCCCCTCTCGTCCGGTTGTGGAGGAGGGTGCAGGCGGACCCCGACGAGGTCGCGGCCGACTACGAGGACAAGTGGACTCGACTGCAGGCGGAGCTCGACCGCCTCGGCCCCGCGGCCCCACCTCCGCGCAGCGGCCTTCCCCGCTACTTCTACGAGATCCGGGATCGCTTCAATGACCGAGGTGATCCGCTGGACCTGAACTTCCTGATGCGCACCTGCGTCAACGGCATCGCCCGCTTCAACGACCGCGGCGAGTTCAACAACTCGTTCCACCTGTCGCGGCGGGGCATGCAGCCGGGCCGCTTCGCTCGGGCGGTGCAGGCGTGGCACGGCGTGCTGCGGGGCGTCGATCTCGTCTGCCAGGACTACGCCGAGACCCTCGCCCAGGCCCGCGAGGGCGACCTGGTCTACCTCGACCCACCCTACGCCGGAAACCGCCAGCGCTACGTCGCCGACCTCGACCTGGGCCGCTTCTTCGCCGTGCTCGACGACCTCAACTCCCGGCGCGTGCGTTGGGTGCTGTCCTTCGACGGGCGACGAGGGGACACCGACCTCACCCACGACGTGCCGGACGGCCTCTACGCGCGGCAGCTCTACCTCAGCAGCGGAAACTCCGCGGTGAGCAAGGTGCTCAACGGGCCGCTGGAGCGGGTCGACGAGTCGCTCTACCTGAACTTCTGAGGTCCAGCGTTCTGGCGGATCGATCTGGATCCACGCCCACCTCTGGTGACAGGACATCAACTGGTATCCTGGGGACAGGGGAGGTGTCATGTCTCGCTTCAAGATACTGGGGACACTGCTCGTTTCGGCCCTGCTGATCGCCGCGCCCGCGAACGCACAGACCGAAGCGCCGACTGAGGTATTCGAGGCCGAGCTCCACCTGACCAACGGGATGGTCCTCAAGGGGACGGTGGTCCATCAGGACCTGTCGTCCGCGCACCTGTTGCTCGAGGGAGGTTCGGACGAGCCGATGATCGTGCCCATGGCGATGATCGTCCGGATCGACCACGTGTATGTGGGGCCGGCCGCCGAGGAGGAGGCGGCGGTCGTGACGCCAGCGGAGAGGGCCACCCCGACGGCTCCGGCTCCCCGGCGCACGGCGGCCGAGACGGGCCGGGCGGTGGGATTCGGAATGAACACCGCGTGGGGGCTGGGTTGGGGATCGACCACCAACACCCCGCTGCTCGGCGAACAGCACGATGGGCCTCACATGGACATCGAGCCCCCGGGCCTGGAGCTGCGGCTCTTCCCGTCGGACGCCTTCTCGATCGACGTGCTGATCCGGATCGGCAGTCTCCTGCTCAGGGCGGCGCTGGAGCAGCCGAACGAGTGGGGGTACGAAGAGGGACCGATCCCGGCCCTGAACATCTACTTCCACTTCTGGGGCGAGCCCCGGTGGGCGGGTGGCGTGTGGCTGACGCCATCCATCGGTCCGGGGATTGCGCTCGGCGGCCGATATGCAATCGGCCCCTTGCTGTTCCCACCACACACGGGCATCACGATGCGCCTGGGGCTCGAGATCTCCTCGGCGGACCGTGGGTTCGGGTGGGGCGTGCACGTCCGGCCGGGCATCGGTATGGGTGGCCCGGTGGTCGCGCTGATCGATTCCGACGACCTCGCGGCGGGGGCGGAGGTCCTCCTCGAGTTCAGCTGGCACCTGTACTCGCCGCGGCCGTAGCGGTCGAACCGCCCTCGCACCCCGTCGTGACCATCCACCCCCGTCCTCCGTTCTCCAGTCGACGGCAGCGCGTCGTCGAAAGGAGTGGATGATGAGCGCCCGGCTTCCCTGTGCCCTGTTCGTGATGTGTCTCACCGCCCAAGGAGGCTGTGCGGTCCACCGCCCGCCTCCGCCCCCCGACGAGGCGCCGGATCCAGCGGCCCTGCACCGGGCCGGGATCGGGCTGCTCGAGCAGGGAGACCCGTCCTCGCTGGAGGAGGCCTTGTCCCGGTTCCGCGGTGCCTGCGAGATCGGCGCGGGCCAACCGCGCGCGAGGTACTGCTTCAACGCGGGCTGGACCGCGGAGCAGCTGGGCCTGGTCGACCGTGCCCAGGAGGGCTACCGGGAGGCGCTGGCCGCCGACCCCGGATACGGGCGCGCCGCGCAGAACCTCGCTGCGCTGTACCTGTCCACCGACAGGCCGGAGCTCGCCGTGGAGATCTACGAGGCACAGCTGGAGCACACCCCCGACGATCCGTCCACGCAGCTGCAGCTGGCCGCCGCGCTGGCCGAGGCGGGCGATCTCGCCGCCGCCGAGGAGCGCGTCCAGCAGGTGATGCGCCGATGGCCGGACAACCGCCGCGCGTACGACGTGCTGGCCTACGCCTACTACGTGCACGGCAAGTACGAGATGTGCCTGCTCGCGGGGGGGATGCCCGCGGCCGGCGAACCGGACGCCGCGGACATCAACCTGCGCGGGCTGGCCTTGCTGAAGCTGAGCGAGGAGGAGCTGGCAGCCGAGCAGTTCCGCCAGGCGCGGGCGCTGGAGCCGGCGCACCCGCAGGTCAACCTCAACCTGGGTTTCCTGGCTGCGCGCTCCGCGGACTACCCGACCGCGGCGGAGTGCTTCCACACCGTGCTCGACCAGCAGCCGGACAGCAAGGAAGCACGCATCGGCCTGGCCGTCGCATACCGCGGCGTGGCCGACTTCGACGCCGCCCTCGCCCAGTACGACCGGGTGCTGGCCGAGGCTCCAGGCCACGCCATGGCCCTGCTGAACAAGGCCATGGTGCTCGACCTCGCGGGTCGGTACGACGAGGCGCTCACCGTGCTCGACGAGCACTCCGCCCTCCACGGCGAGGAGCCCACGGCCGCCTCACGGCGACAGGTGCTGGAGCACCGCCGGGCCTGGGAGGAGGAGCAGCAGCGTATCCAGGACTGGGAGCGCTGGCTCCAGGCCCGCCAGGCGCAGGCCAGGGTCGCTGCAGCGGCGCTGGAAGAGGATCTCGAGCGCGCCGAGGACCTGTACGAGCGTTTCGGCGACCGCGCCGACGACGTGCACCCCTCGTTCAACGAGAACCTGCGGGCCCATGTCCGCCACGCGCAGGAGGCCCTCGGCTACGAGGACGATCCGGAGCTGATCCAGCTGGCCCACGAGTACCTGGTGCAGTTCATCATCGAGGAGTACCTCCCGGCCATCGAAGAGCCCGGGGAGAGCTGGGGCACCCGGTAGGCAACGACGACGTCGGGCATTCCGTTCGTCGACAAGGGCGTGCTCAGTCGCAGTCCCACATGTAGCCGCGCCCGCAGGTCCAGGGTCCGCCAAACGACTCTGGCCGGCAAGCGGCCAGATCGTCGTCGCAGGTGCACGCCTCGTGGTTGCGGCACTCGTCCCCGTCCGTGGCGCAGGCGAAGCTCTCGATCCACAGGTCGTCCACCGAGGCCGGCGCGTCGCAGTAGTAGGGCACCGCCAGGCAGTACCCGGCGTCACAGTCGGCGTCGGTGCGGCAGGTCGCGGAGATGCAGGTGTTGTTGGGCAGGTTGTCGAAGGGATCGGCCTCGCCGCACCCGCACAGGAAGCCGTCACCGCAGTCCTCGTCGGTGGAGCACTCGTCGTAGGAACAGTGGCAATCCCGGGTCCCCCAGATGCCCGTCGTGCACCGGCCGTTGGCGCCCTCGGTGCAGTCCTCGTGGCTGGAGCATGCGGTGTCGGGGTAGTCGGTGCACTCGGATGGCACCTCCCAGACGGGCTCGCGGTCGGCCGGGCAGGCCTCGGCCGCGGTCCGGTGGTAGATCCCCACGTCCATGGGCTCGTAGCCGCAGGTGTCGTCGTCGTCGCCCGCCGCGGTGTCGTCGTCTCCCGGGGCGCCGCACCCCCACAGCAGGATTCCCCCCGCCACGATCGCCGCCCATCCGATCCAGATCCGTCCCATCGTTCCCTCCGATCGTGTCCCTGATCGAGATCGTACCCAACCCGACCCCGACGGTCCGGGGCATTTCATCGCACGGGCAGCGGTGTGCACGGTCGGCGGAAAGGGCTGCGTGTCCTGTTTTCAGCCGTCGAGCCGCCCGTCCAGGAAGCTCTCCTCCAGCGACCGTCCGCGCCGCACGCTGCGCACGGGGATCTCCGCCTCGGCGAGGGCGCGCGTCACGATCACGGACGCGGCGTCGAGGTCGGCGGTGGTGGGGGCGAGCTGGGTGAGGAAGCCGCCGTCGCCGTGGGCCTCGAGGTCGAACTCGTGGTCGGGTAGGAGCTCGCGCAGGGTATCCAAGGGCGGGTCGCCGGGGCCTATCTCCCAGACCACGCGGCTGCCGCGGCCGGTGACCTCCTCGACGGAGCCCTGGCGGACGCAGTGGCCGTGCTCGACGAGGACGACGTGGTCGCAGATGCGCTCGAGCTCGGCGAGGTTGTGGCTGGACACGACGAGGGTGGAGCGGCCCTTGCGGTCGAGCAGGTTCTGGCGCAGGGAGTGGGCCTGGACCGGGTCGAGGCCGGCGGTGGGCTCGTCGAGCAGGATCAGCTCGGGCCAGCCGAGCAGGGCCGAGGCCACGGCGAGGCGGCGGCGCATGCCGTGGGACAGGGTGGCGACGCGGGCGCGGGCCTTGTCGCGGAGGTTGACCGCCTCCAGCGCCGCGTCGGCCGAGGCGAGGGCGTCGGCAGCGCCCATACCCTGCAGGCGACCCATGTAACGCAGGAACTCCCGCGAGGTGAGCCGGCCGTCCAGCGACGCGTCCTGGGGCAGCACACCGAGGCGGCCCTTGAGCCGCGACGGATCGAACGGCCCCCCGCCGAGGATGTCCACCTCCCCCTCCTGGGCGGCCAGGTACCCGCAGATGACCGAGAACAGGGTGGTCTTGCCCGCGCCGTTGGGGCCCACCAGGCCGCAGATGGCGCCGGCAGGGAAGGCGCAGGTGAGGTCGTCCAGCGCCCAGGGAGACCGGCGGCCGTACCGCATGCGCAGGCCGGATACGCGCAGCGCGTCGCCCATCACAGCCTCCTCCGCTGGAACAGGGGCCACGCGGCGAACACGACGACGAGGCCGAGGCCGACCAGCGCCACGGCCGAGGTGGCCCAGCCGGCGCCGGGACCCCAGAGGCCGAGCACGTAGTTCTGGGGAAGGACCTGGGCGATGACGTCCAGGCCGACGCCCAGCCAGGCGAGCCTCTCCCAGCCCAGCAGGCCCCAGACGATCCACGACGCGACCGTGGCACCCAGCGCGAGGACGCGCGCCCCGTTCTGGCTCGACACCAGCGACGAACACGCCACCCCGACGCCCAGAAACGGCAGGCTCCACACGCAGATGCGCGGCGTCAGGGCCAGCAGGGACGTCAGCTGCTCCACGGGCGGCTGGCCCGTCATGGCGGTCATGGCCACGGTCCAGGTGCCGAGGATGGACAGCAGGGTGGCCAGGAACACCAGCAGGGCCTGGCCGAGGAACCGCCCGGCCATCAGCTCCAGCCGGCCCGTGCGCGCCACCTCGTAGCGCACGGAGCGATCGCGCACGTGCGCCGCCAGGGTCTCGGATCCTGCGGCTGCGGCCAGGAACGGCACCGTGGCCATGCAGATCCAGAAGTGCGACACGGTGAGGTAGGGCAGCTCCAGGGCCCAGTCCAGCAGGGCCCGATCCGGCAGCAGCGCGCCGAGGATCTCCATCATCTCCTCTTGCTGCCTCATCACGTCCATCATGGCGCCGGGCTTCTTCGTCTCCGGCACCATCAGCGTCTTGGCCACCGACCGCTCGAGCTCCTGGAGGATGCGCGTGAAGATCCAGGCGCTGCCCGTCGCCACCAGCGTGTACACCAGGCACAGGCCCACGGCGCTGCGCGTGCGCACGGCACGGCGCAGCCAGAAGCGGGCGACCAGGGTGGTGTCGCGCAGGGACGACAGGAAGCTCATTCCATACCCTCGAGCTCCAGCAGGATGTCCATCAACTCGGGATCCACGTGGGAGAACGGATCCAGGGTCTCCTCGTCGAGATCGTCCAGCTGGTCGGGATCGAGGCTCTCGCGCATGCGGTCCTCGGCGGTGAGCAGGGAGTCCAGGGCGTCGGCGGCGAACTCCATGGCGTCGCGACGGGTGGGCTCATCGCCGTCGGCGACCATACCCACGAGCTCCTCGGCCAGGCCCATCAGCTCGTCGTTCATCTCGGCCACGGCGTCGTCGATGTCCTGGAGCTGATCCTCGTCCGGATCGGCGCCCTCGATCAGCGCGGCGCGGGACTGGGCCTTGCGCAGCTCCAGGGCCGCGCGCAGCATCTCCACCTCCTCGGGATCGAACTCCTCGTCCAGCTCCTCGAGGATCTGTTCCTCGGCCTCGGCCTCGGCCTCCTCGAGCTCGGCCAGCTCCTCGGCGGCGCCGGGGTGCTCGGCGAGGATCTCCTCGGCGCTGCGCTCCCCCGGCGGCGGCGGGACGCCGGGGCGACGCAGCTGCGGTCCGGTCCCGCGGCCCATCAGCATCGCCAGATCCCGCCCGAAGTCGCTTTGGCACGGCTGGGCCGCCAGCTCGTCCAGCTCCGCCTGCAGCTTGCGGACCTTTTGCCTCGGCCCGAGGCCGCCGACGACCAGTCCGAGGACCAGGGCCGCCGCAGCCCATGCGATGTACTTCATGAGGGCCTCCCGCCCCGATCCTGACATCGGACCTCTGGGGAATGCGAGCGCGTCAGCTGAGGATCGTGTCGCAGTGGGGGCAGATGTCCGGGGCGAACTCCACGCCCCTCGCCCCCGTCTTCATCGGCAAACGGCCGCAGGTCGGGCAGCGGTAGCAGAAGAAGAACAGGGGTATCCCGACGAGCACGACGATCATCCCGAAGGTCGCGAACACGTACTCGGTCATCCCCCACACGGAATCGCACTCGCTGCCCAGGCCGAAGCCCATGAGCAGCAGGGCCGCGAGCGCCGGCAAGAAGCCCCCGAAGATCCCGGTCATCCTCCGTTTTCGGTACCTCTCGATGAGGACGGGGTCGCGCGGATCCGACTTGCGCCATTCCTCCCATTTCTTGTTCATCATCGCCTCCCCTGCGTCCTACGATTCGCTCTCGCGAATAGTCCCACCGGGATCGGGGCCGCGGTCTGATAGGCTCGTCGCGAGGAGGTCCCCGGGTGCGCCTGCTTTCCCTGCTGCTCTCCCTCGCCTGGATCGCCAGCTGCGCCGGTGATCCCGACGACGACCGCAATCCCCCCGGCCCCCAGGGCGACGACGACGACGTGATCGGCGACGACGACGATCACGCGGGCGACGACGACGACGACGCCAGCACCGCCGGCCCGTACGGCACGTGCGGCGAAGGCGGCGTGGTGGGCAGCCGCCAGTCGGTGCACCTGGGGTCGGGCGACTACCTGGTGTGGGCAGGCCCGGTGAACCCCGACCACCCCGTCCCGCTGGTCGTGGGCCTGCACGGCGACGAGGGGCACCCGGACCAGGCCCTGACCTACATCTGGGGCCCGGTGTGGGAGAGTCGTCAGGACTTCCTGCTGGTGCTGCCGGTCTGCCCGGCCCACAACGGCAGCTGGTGGGACAGCGACACCTACGCCCACGCCGACTTCATCGACGACGTGCTGCACGACGTGGCCGGGTCGTACAACGCGGACATCGACCGCGCCTACGCCATCGGGTACTCGGGTGGGTCGTGCTGGCTGTCGTGGCACGGGTTCGAGTTCCAGGACATCTTCGCCGGCATCCAGTGGAGCTGTGGCGGCTGCACGCCCTCGTACCACGCGCCACCCCAGCCCGACTGCAAGGTGGACGGCCGCTTCCACATCGCCTCCGACGACTTCCTGTGGGACGGCGCCATGTCCACGTCGAACACCATGGAGAACAACGGCCACGAGGTGGAGTGGGTCACCGCGCCGTGCTCGGGCCACTGCTGCGCCAACACGCCCGACTACGCCCACGAGGCGCTGGACTGGTTCCTGGCGCGCACCAAGTGCGACTCGACGGCCGGGGCCGGCTGCGGGTTCCTCGACGATCTACCCTGAACCTCGCGCCCTCTCTTGCAGCTGCCTGCCCATCACCCGCCTCGTCACGTTCAGCAGGATGAACGGCAGACCGCCGCCGAGGCGGATGTTGTCCACGAAGAACCACGACCAGATCAGGGCGAGCAGGGTCAGGACGAGAAGAACCGCGGACACCGCCAGGACGGTCTGGCGGGGCAACGGGACGCCGATGTAGCCGGTGGGCGAGAGGGCGGTGAGGAGGGCGCCTACGAGCAAGGCACAGGCGAAGAGGCCCACGGCGTTGGTGCGACCGAGGAGCTCGGCGAGGGGGTCGATGGGAATGCCGAAGCCGATCGCGCCGATCAGGAGCCAGAGGTGGGTCCCCAGGAGCACCGGGTTGAGGGGGCGCCGCAGGGCCAGGACCAGGGCGGTGATGATCACGGCCTCGCCGGCCGCCACGACGAACAGGGTGGAGGCGCGGCCGAGGTCGACCTCGCCGGAGACGACGAAGGTGGACGCCAGCGTCAGGATGGGCGCGAACTGGAGGACCTCGGCGGTGATGGTCTTGGCGCGGGACACGGTGCAGAGTCATACCTGATGGCCGAGGTGGGGGAAACGGTTTTGCCCGGATGGGGAGGGACTGATAGTAGGAAAGGTGGAGGGGGAAAAGGGGCGAGCATGGCGACGAGGACGGCGTTGGTGATCGCGGCATGGGTCGCGCTGCTGTGCGCGGCCGGTGTGGCGTATGCCCAGGGGGAGCCCGGCACCGCCGACATCCGCGAGGAGATCCAGGGGCGGCTGGACGCGACGTTCGAGGCCGGCCTGTTCAAGGTCCGCCGCACGGAGCGCCTCGAGACCCAGGAACACGCCCTCGAGGGGGACGAGCGTCCGGCCCTGCTGGTCGCCTTCCGCGCGGACCTGAAGTTCCAGCAGGCCTACCGCCTGTCGAGCTGGGACTCGCACAACGTGGGCACGCTGGTACACCTGCTGGGTTCCTCACCCCGGGGCATCCGCGGCGTGGCCGCGGCGGGCAACCAGCGGGGCGACGTCCTGACGGTGGAGGGGACCATCGCGTTCGTCCGGGACGGCGACCTCTGGCTTGCCGTGGAGTCGAGCGCGCGGATCGAGGATGAGCCTCCGCCCGACGCCCCAGCTTCCCCGCTCAGGGACGAGATCCAGGAGCGCATCGCGGAGATCGGCGAGGCGTCGGGAGGTGACGGCGCGGACACCGGCGAGCTGGACCTGGGCGCGGACCTGGACCAGCTCGTGGCGGACGTGGAATGCCGGCTGGCCGACCGCCGCGGGGTGGTGCGCCTGGCCACGGCGTCGGCCACCACCGAGTACTTCGCGTTGGGCACGGGGCTGGCGGCCGCCCTCAACACCGAGGGCGAGCGTGTCCACGTGCGCCAGACGCTGGGCAGCGTCCACAACATCCAGCTGCTCCACGGCGAGCTGGTGGACGCCGCATTCATCCAGAACGACATCGCCCAGCTGGCCCACGCGGGCGCCGGTCCGTTCCAGGGCAAGCTGCCCATGGGCGATCTGGTGGGGCTGGCGGCCCTGTTCCCGGAGCTGGTCCACGTGGTGACGGTGGAGGGTTCGGGCATCACGTCGCTGTCGGACCTGCGCGGCGCCGTGGTGGACGTGGGCCCCGACGACTCGGGCTCGCGCTTCAACGCCGCGCAGGTGCTCGCCGCAGCCGGCCTGTCCATGGCCGACCTGAGCGGGGTGCAGGGTTCGCCCCCTGGCGAGGCCCTGGAAGACCTCCTCGCCGGCCGCGTCCAGGCGGCAATCATGACCGGGGCTCGGCCGTACCCCGTGATCTCCTCCAACGCGATCCGGGCGCCATTGCAGCTCGTGCCGCTGGGTGACGACGAGATCGCCGCGATCACCGATGCGGCGCCGTACATGTTGCCCATGACCATCCCGGCGCGCACCTACGCGCACCAGGAGGATGCGGTGCAGACCATCGGCGTGTCCGCCCTGCTGGTCGCGCGCGACGACCTGCCCGACGACGCCGTCGCGACCCTGGTCCAGACCCTCATGGGCGACGATCCGGCCCTTGCCGAGCACACGGTGCAGGCGTGGTACATCTCGCCCTGGACCGCCGAGCGGGGGCTGCCCATCCCGCTGCACCCCGCGGCCCGAGCCGCGCTGGACGCGCTGCGCGCCGGAGGTGGCGCCGAGTGACGCGCTTCCCACGGATATCCTGGCCGAACTGGATGACCCGGCGGGCCTTCCTGCGATTCACGGCTGGAGCGGCCGGCGGGCTCGCCGTGGGCGGTGCTCTCGGGTGGCCCCGCCGCAGGGCCCGCGCTGGCGACGGCATGCGGGACGTGGTGGTGATCGGCGGCGGGCTCAGCGGGCTGATCACCGCGGCCTCCCTCACCGAGTACGACGTGCTGCTGCTCGAGCGCGAGCCAGAGGCCGGCGGCCGCATCTGCACCGGCACGTGGAAGGACTACACGTACTCCATGGGCGCGGCGTACATGGGCACGCCGGACGCGGAGATGAGCCGGTTCTTCACCGAACTGGGGGTGGAGCCGATCCCGATCCCGCCGCCCGTGGACGGGATGGCTCGCGGCGGCAAGCTCTATCCGGAGGACTACTTCGCGGCCTGCCTGGGCACGAAGGACGCGCTCGAGGACTACAAGCGCATGGCGCGCGAGCTGGCCGCGCTGAGCAGCGGCGGGCTCGAGGAGGCGGTGTACTCGGGGGACCCGGCGCACCTCGATCCGTTCGGGCCGCTGGACCAGCTGACCATGGAGACCTGGCTGAAGGTCAACGGCATCGAGCCGGTGGTGCAGAACCTGGTGGACGTGGAGAACCGGGGCCTGTTCGGCGTGGGCAATCGCGACTTCTCGCTGATGTTCGACGTGCCGGAGCTGGCCTACAACTTCCACGAGCCGTTCCTGGCGTTCGAGACCATGCCCGACGGGCCGGTGCCCGACTTCCACGAGCACCGACCGGACGTGTCGGTGGACAGCGTCGACACCTGGACCTTCCCCGGCGGGATGATGGAGGTGGTGGACGCCATGACGTCCCACCCCGAGCTGTCCGGGCGGGTGCAGACCGGCGCGTCGGTGACGCGCGTGACGGTCAACGACGACCAGACCGTGACGGTGCGCTACCGGCAAGGCGGCGCCGATCGATCGGTGCGCGCCTACGCCGCGGTCCTCGCGACCCCGGCACCGGTGACCGCGAAGGTGGTGCGCGGCGGCCTGTCCGAGCGCGTCATGGAGGCCCTGCGGGCCGTCCGCTACACCACCTACGTGACCCTGGCGCTGTACACGTCGCGGCGCATGTTCCGCAACGCGTGGAACATCGCCTGCCTGGACACCTGCTTCACCACCCTCAACGACGCGGTGCGCACCCAGGTGTCCATGGATCACGACGGCGAGGCCGTGCTCGGGGTGGCGCTGCCGCCGCGGCACGCCGGCGACCGAGGGATGTTCGACCTGCCCGACGCCACCATCGTCGATCGCGCCGTGGAGGACGCCGAGCGTTACCTCCCCGGCCTCGGCGGCGCGGTGCTGGGCCACGACGTGAAGCGCTTCGAGCACGGCTTCCCGGTCTTCGGCCCGGGCTACCGCAACGTGCTGCACGCGATCCAGGACGACCCGTCCACCCGCGGCCCCCTGTTCCTGGCGGGGGATTACACGGTATACCCGACCCTCGGCGGAGCAGCCGTGAGCGGCGACCTCGCGGCGTCGCGTGTGCACGCCTACGCCGAGACCCTGGACTGACCGAGCGGACGAGGAGGAAGACCGCGGCGATGGAGACCTACACCAAGGCGCGGCCGGTGGAGCCCAACGACGAATTCGCCGGCAACCAGATCCGCCACGTGTCCCACGTGCGCACCCAGCTGTTCCGGCGCTTCGCGGCGCGGGTCGAGCGAGAGCTGGAAGGAGCCGACCGATGAGCGCGACCGTGACCATCCGTTCCGCCACCGTCACCGACAACGACGCGGTGTACGCCGTTCAGCGCGCCGCCTTTGGCGGCTCCGAGGAGGCCGACCTCGTCATGGCCCTGATGGAGGACGACACGGCCAGCCCACGCATCTCCCTGCTCGCCTGGGCGGGCCGGGATCCCGTCGGCCACGTGATGTTCTCCGACGCGCGGCTCGACGTCGCCGGGCTCAAGGCCCAGCTCCTGGCGCCGCTGGCGGTGGTCCCGGACCTGCAACGCCTCGGGGTCGGCACCGCGCTGACCATGCACGGCCTGGCCATGGCCCACTCACTGGGCACCCACCTGGTGTTCGTGCTGGGGCACCCGGAGTACTACCCCCAGCACGGGTTCGAGCCTGCCGTGCCCCACGGCATCGAACCGCCCTACCCCATCGAGCCGCAGAACCACGACGCCTGGATGGTCCGCGAGCTGTACGAGGGCACGCTGGCCAGCGCGCGCGGCAAGGTGGAGGTCGCCGACGCGATCATGCAGCCGCAGTTCTGGCGCGAATAACGCCGCCGGACGGATCGCCCCTCAGTTCACCGCGTGGGCGTGCTCGGCGATGGCGCCGACGATCTGCGGCCACAGGGGCTTCGGCAGGTCGTGCCCCATCCCCTCGACGCACACGAACCGGGCCCGCGGGACCGCCCAGGCCGTGGCGCGGCCCGCCCGCGGCGGCATCAGCGGGTCCTCGTCGCCGTGGATCACCAGCGTGGGCACGTCCAGCTTCCTCAACGCCCGCCAGCGGCTGCCCGTGGACAGGATGGCGGCCCACTGTCGGGCGAATCCCTCGGGGGACATGCCCCGGCGGATGCAGCGCCGGATCAGATCTCGCAGCTCGTCATCGGGGGTGGGGTGGGTGCGGCTGCCGATGGTCTGCAACACCCACACCATGTGGTCCACCGCGGCCTCGCCCTGAGTGGGGCCCCGCTTCGTGATGGCGGCCAGGGCGCGGGGCTGTCCCAGCGAGTCCAGGCGGCTGCCCGTGCTGGACATGATCGACGTCAGCGACCGGATGCGGGTGGGGTGCCGCAGGGCGAACGTCTGGGCGATCATGCCGCCCATGGACGCGCCGATGACGTGGGCCGAGTCGAGGTGCAGGCCGTCGAGCAGCCCGGCCACGTCGTCGGCCATGTCGCCCAGGGTGTAGGGCGCCGGCACGGACCGACCGAGGGCCCGGCGGGCCATGAGCGGCCACACGGGCGGGATGCCGAGGTGGTCCATCTTCGACGATCGCCCCACGTCGCGGTTGTCGAAGCGGATGGCCGTGAAGCCGGCCTCGACCACGGCCCGGTAGAACCCCTCGGGCCAGTTCACCATGGGCGCGCCGATGCCCATGATCATCACCAGCGGGGGTCCCTCGCCGGTGGTCTCGTAGGCGATGTCCAGGCCGTTGCTGCGAACCGTTCCCAGCGTCACGTCGTTTCCCCCGGGACCGCTAGTACGAGAACACCCACAGAGGCACCGTGGTGTATCCGCCCTCGATGCCCTCGCCGGGCTCGAATGCGTTGCTGGAGTCGGCGAACAGCGTGCCCATGACCGCCCAGGAGTCGTAGTACCCCAGCCCGCCCACGTCGCCGTTGGCCGCCTCGAAGTAGTTCACGTTGTAGGTGCCCGCGCCATAGGCGCTGTCCGCGGGCTTGACCCAGACCCCCTCCATCGGGCCGTACCCGTAGGCCGTGGCGGCGGTGGGTCCGAACTCGTCGCACCAGCTGCCCAGCGTGCCGTCGGACATACCCACCGCGTAGATGTCGTCGATGAACTGCTCGCTCGCCAGGTTGGGGATGGCGTCGATCAGATCGCACGAGATCACGGCCAGGGGGTTGAGCAGCCACTGCAGCGCGCCCAGGGGGTCGCCGTTGCCCACGTAGGCGTCGTAGTCGGCGGGGCAGTCGTCGTACGACGACGACACCGACTCGAAGGTCACCGCCAGGTCGATGAAGGTGTGGTAGTCGGGGCCGAGGTTGGGGCTGATGGACGGATAGCTGGCGTCGAACCCGAACTCGTACGAGCACACGATGTTCTGCTGCGACGCGTCGTCGAGCATGTGCCAGGTCAGCTCCACCTCTGCCGTGCCCGGGCCGGCGCCGCCCTGGGCGTCGAAGGACACCTCGAACGAGCAACCGCCGGGCTCGGACGGCATGGCGTCGTCGTCGTCGCCCACCACATCGTCGTCGTCGTCCACCGCGTCGTCGTCGTCGTCACCGACCACGTCGTCGTCGTCACCCACCACGTCGTCGTCGTCTCCGACCACGTCGTCGTCGTCGCCCTTGTCGGGTGCGGGCGGCACACAGGCGACGAACAGCCAGGGGATCACTGCGAACAGACCGATCCAGGAACGCTTCATCGAACTCCACTCCATTTCTGCGGCCCCGCCCCTGCTGTCTGGTACCATGCCCATCATACGGACCACCACACCGTCAGGACACGGACGATGATGCGAAAGACACTACCATGGGCCCTGCTCGCGCTCGTCGCGACGGGTCTGAGTTGCACCGGCCCGCAGGACGGGGGGCCGGGTCGCCGCTACGTCGGCGACCTGATGGACACCCACAGCGCCATCGTCGGCGGCCACACCACCACGGGCTGGGACTCGGTGGTGTTCCTGGGCATGTGGGACGGCAACTACGGCAGCATCTGCACGGGCACGGTGATCTCGCCGTACATCGTGCTCACGGCCGCGCACTGCCTCGAGGGATTCCACGGCGACGTGGAGGTCTACTGGTGCGACCAGTGCTACCAGGGCGAGTACCTGGTCTACGACACCATCCGCATCTCCGACGACCACCACATGCACCCCCAGTACGAGTGGGGCACCTACGACGTGCTCAACGACATCGCCGTGGTCGAGCTGCGGTCCCAGGGGCCCACCGACCCGATCCCCATCAACCGCGACTCGCCCGACTGGAGCTGGCTCGGCGGCTCCAACCCCCTGACCTTCGTGGGGTTCGGCGACACGGGCTACAACTACAACAACTCCGGCACCAAGCGGGAGGTGGACATCCCGGTCAACGACTGGGACTCCCAGTTCCTGCTGTACTCCGGCGCCTCGCACAACACCTGCCAGGGGGACTCCGGCGGGCCGGCGCTGACCGACCACTCGGGCTCGTGGCGCGTGGCCGGCGCCACGTCCTGGGGCAGCGGCGAGAGCTGCACCAGCGAAAGCGGCAGCACCCGCGTCGACCTGTTCGAGTCGTGGATCGACGGCTACACCGGCGGCTGGATGCCCACCGACGACGATGACGACG